>CADBOZ010000001.1 GCA_902796515.1 uncultured bacterium
AAATCACGAAGGCAAAACACGGAATTGCCGTTAAATGCGAGCGACCAAGACAATCGCGCCGGGCGTAAATAATTTCAAAAAGAGCCTTTAATATGGCTCTTTTTTAATATTTACAATAGTTTCCGCAAGTTCGATTAAAATTTGACTCTTGACACTAAAGAGTAGTTTTAACTTAGCAAAAATACTATAAATATTACTTAAATAAATCAGGTCTATTCTTTTTAAAATTATCAATTCTTGTCTTTACAATACTTTTTGCTTCTTCGTCAAAAAATGCACAATAATCTTTTTTTGTAAAGGTTTTATTTTCTTCTTGAAAATGTAATTTTATTTCTTCATAATCTTTATTGTGAGTTTTAAAGGCATTTTCAATATTTTCTTCTCCTGTTTTTTGAATAATATAATAATATTCCTTTCTTATGCCTTGCATAAGTTTATCTTTATTATTCATAGTGCCTGAATATGATTGCTCAAACAGTTTAAAAAATTTTTGAGGTATGTAGCCTGTATCTTTGCAAAAATTGTTTAATGCTGTGATATTGGCATCATAATATCCTTGAATATTAATCGCATTAAATATTTTTGTTTTTTCTTCTTCATTGGGTTCCAGCGTTTCTCCGTCATCGACAGATAGTGCTATATTAAACTTATTAAAATTCGCCTTTGCACCTGTACTTAAAGCCTCTTTTGCTAAATCTATGAAAAAATTTGCCTGATTATCGTGCTTTGGGTCATATTTTTTATATATTTCATAGTCATTTATCGCTTGTTCATATTCTCCTTTTATCATCTCTATTCCTGCTTTTGTAAAATATGCAGAAGCATAATCTTTTTTTATTTCAATAGCTTTATTAATATTAGACAGTGCTTTGTCCAGATTCTTTTCTTTATATACGCAATCCTTTGCTTTTTCAATGTATGTTTGATAATCATTGCCGGTTTTTCTATTAGCATTTACAACGAATGATAAAAATACAAACACAAACGCAAGTGATAAAATTCCAATTAATATTTTCTTCATTTATATACTTTCTTTATCTGTGTACAAATTATTATGATTAATTATACATATAAAAAAATTTTGCTGAAATTAAAAATATTATTTATAGCTGATTTTCTTTTTATTTAAAAATTTTTGCAGTATTTGTAAAGCATTATAAATAGTTATCCTGCCATCTTCTATATCTTAATTTATTTCAAAAAGAGCCTGTAACAAGGCTCTTTTTAATGTTTACAATAATTCAAAGAGCTAGATTACCTATTTGCCATCATAGGGTATATTCATAACCAAATCATACATTCTTTCAATATTACCCATTTCATTATTATTGTCTGATTTAACATTATAAAAATATTTTTTATTTTCATTGTCTTGAACTCTGCCCAAAGAAAAATATAAAATATCTTTTATCAGCTGAAATTGCTGTTCAATACTCATTTGATGAAAATCATCTTTAAGAGTTTTCCTTGCAATATATTTATTTTTTAAAGAATGTTTTAATCCGTTCTGCTTCATTAAATTGCTATATTTATACAATGAAGAATTTAAAATTTTGTCATATAATTCTTTATCAAAATTATTTTCACAAACTACACCGTCTCTTATAATTTCGGCAAGCATAGCGGTTTTATAATATAAATCTCTGTTTAAAATCCCATCCGGAACTTTTTGAGCCATTCGTATATTAAATTCTGCAGATTTTACAAAATCATTTGAACTATCATTTAAAAGTTCTTCAAATCTTTCTATGTCATCTTGAGAAAAATTGCATTTTTCAAAAGCATCTTGTGCTGTTTTCAAACCTTGTTCGATAAAATCAACACTCAAGACTTCAGGCAAATGATTTGCAGGTGTAGATAAGATTCTTTGATTAACATAATCTTTAAAATCCCATCTTATTTTGCCGGCATACCATGGTTTTTTGTGTTCTTTTGTATCAATTATCATAAAAAGCCCGTCGCAATCACTCCCCGGAATAGATAATTTCCTTCCGACAGAACAATTAGAATCATAGCCGACAAATTTAACGTTAAAATTCTCTTGTCTTGCAAGCTTGTGTATAGCATTATAAATTTCATTTTCTATATTCCGAGTTACTGTTTTAAAATCAGGAAATCCCGTCATTTTGCAGAATTCTTCCACAAATTGACCTTGTCGGGAAATAGTTAAATTATCTAATATTTTTAGTTTTTCAATTGCTTCTTTATTCTGTAATATTTTTTCGCAATATTTGATTCCTTCTTTCGTATTTATAGGAAAATAATATTTCTTTTGAGCATTTTCAAAACATAGTTCTTCTAAAAATGAATGTGTATCAAAATTATTTACGTAATTTGAAGCACAAAATGAAGGTTTGAATCTGCAACCGACATTATTACCGCCATGATTTGTGTTTAATTGCAAATGATTTTTATTATAAAATTTTGTAGGGTAAATTTTCACGATTTTTTATTTGTACTCTCATCTTCTTGCTTATTTTTTGTATTATAGAATATAAAACTTGTAAATAAATTTTATTACAAAAATCACAATTAAAAGTTCTCCTACCAACCTCGCAACGGTAAATTAAAAGGGACAGGATTAACCTGTCCCTTTTAATTTGGGTTTGAGCCAGATAAGAACCGCAAAGTGCGCAAGCACTTGCGCGTTCGAGCGGGAGCGAGCTGAGGCTGGAGTGCTTTTGCCAAGTGATGAAATCACGAAGGCAAAACACGGAATTGCCGTTAAATGCGAGCGACCAAGACAATCGCGCCGGGCGTAAATAATTTCAAAAAGAGCCT
>CADBOZ010000002.1 GCA_902796515.1 uncultured bacterium
GGGATTTGAACTGTTCATATTTACACTTTGCTTCAGCTTCTCAAGTCCGAGTTCACTCTGACCCGAATTAATAAGGTATAACCCCCAATTTATATAGGCATAAGAAGGAAGTGTGGGTTGTTTTGAAATTGCTTCATACTTTGCAATTTTTTTGTTGAAATTGTTTGTTGTATTTATTAAGTTTGCAACGTATTTAAATAAATTAAACATATACTACTCCGGATATACAACCGCATCCGCAACTTCTCTGAATGCGCCGTTGCCTCCAAAATTATCCGTAATTATCAGATTTTCAACCTTAAAACTTAAAATCGGATTATAGTTTTTTGGTGCAATTCTGTATTTTACAAGTTCAAACGCGGGAATATCATTAATATCGTCGCCAATGTATATAACTTCATCCGCCGATAAATTATATTTTGCCATTATATTTTGAAGAACTTCACCCTTTTGTCTTATACCGCCATAGATGTCTTCAATATTAAATTTATCTTTAAAATAATCAAGTATATTACTTCTTTCACCCGAAATTATCCCAAATTTAACACCGGCTTTGGTAAGGATGGATACACCCATTATATCTTTAAAATTCAGTTTTTTTTGAACTTCATTCTTTTCCGATATATATACCGAACCGTCGGTAAAAACACCGTCAAAGTCGCTTACAACCATTTTTATGTTATTTGGAAGTAACATTTACTTAAATCTCCTTAACTTGTTTTTAATCGGAATTTCGGTATCGTAAACTTTTTTAATACCGTCACCCAGAATTTCATCAATTTGCCTAATATCTCTAATCATTTTTCTTAGCCCGTCAGGCTCTAAACTTGCGGCTTGATCGGAACCCCATAAGGTTCTGTCAAATGTTACATGTCTTTCAACCGAACATGCACCGAGCAATACGGCAACCGAAGAAGGGAATATGCCTTTTTCATGCCCCGAATATCCTATAGGACAATCGTATCGTTTAATTAATTCAGGAATGACTTTTAAATTTATTTCATTATTCTGATTTGGATATGTTGAAGTGCAATGAAACAGCATTGCATTATCCTTATCAACAATACTGTACGCTCTGTCAATTTCTTCTATTGTTGACATACCCGTTGATAATAATACCGGTTTCCCCGTAGCTTTCATCTTTTTAATCAGTTCAATATCGGTTAAGCATGCAGATGAAATCTTATGGCAGCAAACATCAAACTGCTCCAAAAAATCTACGCTATCAACATCCCATGCCGATGCAAACCACATAATTCCCAGATGCTTGCAATATTTATCTATTTCCGAATAGTCATCATAGCTTAATTCCAAACCTCTCTTTAAATCGCCGTTCGTATTCCCGAAAACACTTTCTCTTGGCATCATGAGTTCTTCTTTTGTATAAACTTTATCAACAGTCCTTTTTTGGAACTTTACGGCATTGCAACCGAATGTTGAAGCAATATTTATTAATTTTTTTGCCATTTCAAGCGAACCGTTATGATTTATGCCTATTTCGGCAATAATGAAGCAAGGGCAATTTTCACCAACAAGAGTATTTCCTATTTTAATTGTTTTTGACATTGTTTACCTCCTGACTATCGGCACTGTCAATGTTTTTTAGAAAGCTTATGTTGTTTTGGGTTGCGCCGATTAGAACCGATTCGTTATTTACTTTGATAATATACAGATTTTTACCCTGTCCGAGCGGACAAGCCGATATAATTTGAATTTTGTCTTTAGTATCAGCATCATTGTCGCCGAGCTTAACTTTTATAAGTTTTTGATATAAAAAACCCGTTAAATAAATTAAACAAATAACAAAGGCTAACCCGAGAAACATAGAAAGATAATTAGGTGTATAAGCGTTACTGTTTAAAATTTGGCGAACTTCTTCGTTTTTGTCATACAATTCCGACGACGCCATACAAAAATCATTAAATAATAAAGCTAAAATTAAAAAATATTTATTCATAATTACATCCTAATATTCGAATAAATGACATTTGAAACAAACGGCAGATATGATTTTTTTCCCAGTATTGCAAATACACCGAGATATGTGACAAGCAAAAATACAAAAAAGCCCGTAAAAGTAAAAGCAAACAGTATCGGCGTTCTGTTTAAAAATATATCAAAATTTGTCAAAGAAGTCTTTAAGAATGCCATTTCAAGCGGAATGCTCAATATCATGTTTAAAAGAAAAGAATATATTCCCGATAAACAAGCAAGTATGGTTGCAACAAAAACAGATTGATAAATATGATATATTAAAAATTTACTCATGGATTTTTTTGTTACACAAAAAAATATCAAAAGAACTATTGAAAATATTCCGAAGGTATAATATGCAAGAAAAGATAAAAACCTGTCCATTATTGATATTTTCATTTTCCAACCCCCATTTTTTTGTTTACAAATGAATTTATCGCTTCAAGATAAATAAGCTTAATCTCATTATCAGCGGGAGAGATTGTTGCGGCTTTTTTGTAACAGCTTATGGCTTTTTCCATATCATCCGCTAAAGCATAAGCATTTCCGGTCAGGATTAAAACCCTTGAATTATTTCCCGTAATTTTAGCAAGGATTTTATATACATCAAGAGCTTCCTCGTATCGTTTTTCGGAAATCAGTATTCCTGAAAGTGATAAATATGCTTCCTGTTTTTGCGGAGCAATGTCAATTGCCTGTTTTAAAAGTATTGTCGCTTCATGAGTCATATTTTTTTCCAAATATGCTATTGCTTTGCAGACATATGCCGAATAGTATCCGGTATCAATATCAAGCGCTTTATCGAAATATTCAAGCGCTTTATTAAATTCTTTGGTTTGCATATATAGAATTGCTGTTGCCAGAGCAATTTTTGCGTTATTGCCGTCCAATAAATCAGCTTTTTTGTAATTTTCAAGTGCATCTTTATATTTGCCGAACTTTTGAAGGATTTCGGCATAATTAATATAATAATCGGATACACCCGAATCAAAGCTAATTGCTTTTTTTGAAAAATTCAAAGCATTTTCTAAGTCATCAGCTTCAACATACAGTCTGGAAATTGCATTATAAACCTCTGCAGAATTTTCATTCAGCTGAAGTGCCTTTTTATAATAGGCAATGGCTTGTTCAAAGCTGTTTATTTCCGCATAAACATTCCCTAAATTATAATAAACAACGAAGTCATCAGGGTTTATATTAATTGCACGCTTAAAATAATTAATAGCATTAAGATAGTCTTTTTTATAGAAACATATACTGCCGAGGTTTGTTATAGCCTCCGTATCGTCGGGAAATATTTTTAAATATTCTTCAAAAACCTTTTGAGCGGAAAAATAATCGTTATTTTTGATAAGTAAATTTGCAAGCTTAATGTAGCTTGATTTATCACTCTTGTTACAGTTAATTGCTTGTTGGAGCTTAGTAATTATACTATCTTCAGACAAATTTTTCTCCATTTTTTACTTTTTGAATACTTTGGTATTTTCAAAAATAACCCTGCTTTGTGCAAGAGCTAAATTTTTTAAAGAACAAATACCGCCGTTATCCATACACATAACCCCGATTGATTTGAGCCGGTTTACAACAAGCTCGTTAAGTTCATCTTCTCTGATAAATAATGCGCAGTCACTTCCGCACGGCGCATTCTTAAAAGGACAATTACTCATAAAATTATTATACACTAAAATGTATTATTTGATATAATTTATTTATGAAAAATATATTATTTGTTATAGACGAACTTGAATACAAATATTTTGAATTTAACAGGCTTGTTACGAATTTTTGGCTTATAAGGGAGTATTTATTGCGCGAGAGTAATGTATTCGTACTGACAAAAAATATGTTATTTCAAAAGAACGATATTCCATACGGCATTTGCAATAAAACATACCATAAGCCCGATAATATATTTCTTGATAAAACAACGGAGATTATAAATCTGAATAATTTTGATATGATATTCTTCAGACCCGACCCGCCCGTTGATATCGATTATATAAATGCAAGCTATATATTGTCTTATGTTTCAAACCCCGATACATTCATTATAAATTCACCGAAATCAATAAGAGAAAAAAATGAAAAGCTATACGTTAACGAATTTCAAGGTTTAATTCCGGATAATATAGTAAGCGCAAACGAAAAAATTATTAAAGAATTTCTTTTTGAAAAAAATGAAATAATAATTAAGCCGACAAACAGATGCTTTGGCGCAGGTGTTTTTTACCTTAACAAATCGGATAAAAACATTAATTCAATAATTCAAGCTGCTACAAACAACGGAAAGACATCCGTTATGGTTCAGGAATACCTTCCGCAAATCAAAGAAGGAGATAAAAGATTAATTTATATTTGCGGAAAAATATTTGATTACTGTGTAAAAAAAGTTGCAACAAATAATGACTTTAAATTTAATGAACACAACGAAAATACGCTTAAATTTGCGCAATTAACCGAAGACGAAAAACAAATTGAAGCAAAGGTAAAAGATAAATTTGAGCATGACGGAATATATCTTGCAGGACTTGACGTTATAGACGGAAAAATTATAGAAATCAATATAACAAGTCCATGCTTTTTTATAAATGAAATCAACAATATTTTTAAAATTAATTTTGAAAAAATGATTACAGACAGGATAGAAAGTTACATAGACAGTAAATTAAATAATTTAATAAAAATTTAAAATTTTGGCAAAATATTTTTTTTACATGTTTTGTATAAGTACCATGAAACTAGACACTAACATTAACAATAATCGATTTTATAAATACTCTTCACTCAATAATGAGAAACCCACGGTCGGACATTATAAATACAAAGAGAGTAAAGTAAATTATGGCAACATCAGACCCGCACGAGCGATTAGCTTTAGCGGGTCTGCGGTTTCTCTGGGTGAAAAATTTGTACAAAATGCTCCGATAAACAAAGTGGTTGATTTTGTATACGATAACGAAGCTGCATTCACCGCTCTGTATTCATTATTATTAGCTGGTATTATTAAACCTATTCTTGTATTAAATTCAAAAGGTGCCGAAGAAAAAGACAAACAGATTATTGCAACTAAAAACTTTTTACAGGCATTTATAGGAAGCTTTTTAAGCTTTACAATAGGCGGAAAATTAATTAACAAAGCTGTCGGCGTTATTGAAAATAATATGAAACTTCTTAAAATCGGAGATAATAACAAGCTTGTTGTTAAAAAAGCCGAAGAAATAAAATCAATCGCCGAAGAGCTTCTGATTAAAGAAAACTCGGGTTTTATTAACCGATTTAAACAAAACAATTCTATCGGATACAATAAATTTAACAGTTTTATTAAAGCATTTACCGATAAATCAACATACAAACCGGATGAAAAAGCGATAGCAAAAAAAGCGGAAATATTATACAACAGTTGTCTTGAACACAAACATATTTTTGAAAAAAATCCCGAATTTATAAATAAAATTTTATCAGGTACCGAAAGTAAAAAAGGTACAACTTTATACGAAGCATACAGAGTATTTTGGAAGAATTCTACGGAATGGATAACCGCAATAGGAAAAGCAAAACTTTCAAGTTTATTATTACCTTCCGTGCTTGCATTTTTATTTAATAAAAAAATGCTTGAAAAATACTCAACTCTTATGACATCAAAGTCATACAATAATGACAAACAAAATTTCAAACCCTTTAATAACACAAATGCATATAAAATGACATTTAAAGGCGGAAGTGAAAAATTAATTAATAATTTTGCAAAAGGAATTGAACATATTTCTATGACACTTCCCGGTGAAAAATGTGTAAAAATACTTTCAAATACAAAAAAACCTTCACCGAGAATGGCGGATTTGAGTTCATTTTTATTGACCGGATACTGGCTGTCAAATACAACAAGGTCTAAAAAAATTGACCCCGATCAAAAACTAGGATTAAACATACAAACAGCACTTGTTACAATATTTTCAAGCATTTTTGCACTGATTATCGATAAGGCATGCGATAAACCTCTTGATAGTGCTAAAGCGGCATTTGAAAATGTATTATCAAATAATATAAACGAAATAAAAGATTCTGTTACATCCGCTAAAAACACTCATATTGCAAAACAAATAATAGCAGACAAATGTTCAAACTTAGCAGGAAGCAGAGAAATTGCAAACAGACTCTCATCAATAGATTTTTCAAACGAAAAAGAATTGAGTCAGGCTATCAAAAAATTATCCTCATCATACGATAAAAAATTAAGCAAATTCAAATCATTAACAATATTTACTCTGGTTGTAAGATTACTCGTTCCTGTTTTAATGGTTCCCGTTGCAGGTAAAGTCAAAAATTGGTATAAAGATTTCAAAAAGCAGAGAGCTGAAAACAACGTAAAAAATAAATAATAATTACTAATAATGCAAAAAACAGGCGAGATAATTCATCGCCTGTTTTTTATACTTATACAAAACTAATTTTCAAATACATAACCGAGTAAAGAAGCTTCTCTTGCTTTTTTAACGGCATTTGAAAGCATTCTCTGGTGTTTTGCACATGTTCCCGTGATACGTCTTGGAAGAATTTTGCCGGATTCTGATAAATAACGCTTGATTTTTGAAACATCTTTAAAATCTAAAGTGTCGATTTTATCATTACAGAACGTGCAATTTTTTTTCTTTTTAACGTCTTTTAAATCTTTAGCCATTATTAATTTTTTCCTTTTCTAGTTAAATAATTTATAATTATTTACGACCGCCGTTCTTAGAACGGAATTTCATCTTCATCAATTAAATCTTGAGCCGGTTCGGTTTCATCAAATGCAACTATATTTTCTTCTTTTGAAGAAGAAACGGGATTTGTTGAACCGGAAGTACCAAACTTTTCAACGCTTGAAGCATTGATTTCATAAACTTTTTTATCTTTTCCGTTTGGAAGTTTAAAAGCATTTGTTTGCAATTTACCTTCAACAGCAACACTGTCGCCAACTGAAATATCGTTTGCAATTGTGTCTGCAAGCTGGCCGAAGGCAACAACCCTTAAAAGTGTTTCATTGTTTTTGTCGATATTTAAAGTAAAACCGACAATCGGCATATCATTTTGAGTAAATCTTTTTTCAGGCGCTCTTGTAACAGTGCCCGTTACAAATGCTTTAGCAAGTGTCATTATGCGTTTTCCTTAGTAGTAAACATCATACGAATAATAGAATCATTAAGTCTGATTTGTCTTTTTAATTCTTCAATTTTATCGGCAGGTAATGTAACGGTTTGATTAACCATAAAGCCGTCTGTAAATCCTGCAACTTCGTAGGAAAGTTTTTTTCTTCCCATTTTGTCCGCTTCAAATACTTCGCCGCCCAAAGTTTTAACGGTTTCTTCAAGTTTTGAAACAACTTTATCTGCTTCATCATTATCAAGATTAGGCTTGATTATTGTAAATAAATCGTATTTTTTCATTTTTTCTCCTTATGGTGATTCTGATTATAATGATGTTAGCATGAACAAATTTTTGAAACAAGAAAAAATTTTTTAAAGGCTCTATTCTAAGTATTCTCCCGAAAATACACACACAGCATCACCCGTCATAAATATATTTTCTTTTGAATAGTCAATATTTAAAATTCCGCCGGGTAAAACCACATCGCAAATATTTGAAATAAAACCGTTTTTTACACCTGCCGCAATGGTAGCACAGGCTCCGGTACCGCATGCAAGAGTAATTCCGCAGCCTCTTTCCCATACATTCATCTTAATTCTGTTATTTGAAATTATATTTGCAAATTCAACATTTGTTTTTTCGGGAAAAACGGGATTATTTTCAATTACTTTCCCCTTTGTTTTAGCAAGATTTTCCGTATTATCTTCCGTAAAAATTACACAGTGAGGGTTGCCCATTGAAACCAGAAATGCCTTATATCCTTCAATCTCGATGTTTTTATCAAAAACCGGAGTACCCATGTTTACTCGGACTTTTTTATTATCAATTATTTCAGGGATTTTAATTCCAGCCAAAGTTTCAACCGTAAACGTGTCTTTTGAAACAATATTGTGCTTTTTGACAAACTGCGCAAAACACCTAATACCGTTTCCGCACATTTGCGCAATTGTTCCGTCTGAATTAAAAAATTTCCAGCCTATATCAGCACTTACTGATTTGGTAGGACAGAATATACCGTCCGCTCCTATTCCAAAGTTCCTGTCGCATAACCTTATTGCAAGGTCGGAAGTTGCAATATCATCAAAAAGAATAATGAAGTCATTTCCAAGACCCTGCCATTTTTCAAATTTTATAGACATATAATTTCCCGCTATTTATTGTATTCAATGAAGATTTGTTTAATGAATTCAAAACCTTTTTTCAGGCTGTCAACCTCCATTTTTTCATTATTGGAATGCATTGAATATATGTTTGCAACGCCAACAAGAACAGGTTTAAATTTTTTATTAAATTTATTTGTTTTGTTTGCGTAAACATGAGTTTCCGCACCTGCGTGGAACGATTGAATTTTAACAGGAACACCAACAACAGAGCCTGCAATTTTAGCAATTTTTGCCATCTCCTGATTAGGAGATTTTTCAAAAGGAAGCATATGAATTTTCACGTTAAGTTTAGCATTTGCTAAATCTTTATATTTTTTATTAAATTTTTCAATTTCCTTGTTAAATTTTGCTATAAGTTTTTCTTCGTATTTTTTGTTTGAACTTCTTAAAGAATAATGAGCATATGCCGAAGTATTGATGACATTATCCGCACACAAACCGATTAATGTCTTTGAATAAGGTTTTTCAATATTATCTTTATCCAATAATCTTTCAATACCGATATCAACAGCGCCTGCTACAATTGAACCCAAATTACAAGAGGTTATCGTAAAGCCTTTTTCACGTTTATATACTCCGTTAGGAAGTTTAGATACAAGATCGGCAATTAGTTTTGCCGCATTGTATCTTTTTTTATCAGCTATATCATTTCCGCTGTGTCCGCCGTATTTTGCGGTTACTTCAATATCAAGCTTAGTATATCCCGCTCCTGCAATTTCAAAATTTCCGAGTGAATCCGAATCAAGAACAAGTACATTTTCACTTTTTAATTCATCAAATTTAACGTGGTTAATACCCGTCATATTTGTTTCTTCATCTCTTGTGAAGACGATTTCAAGTCCGCCATGTTTAATTTCTTTATGAGATGCAAGATATATTGCAAGCATAAGCGCAACACTGACACCCGCTTTATCATCAGCCCCCAGTGTTCTTTCTTTATCGGTTTCTATATATTTTCTATCCTCTGAATAACAAATATTAACAGGGGAAGAATTTCCTACAACATCCATATGAGCAGACAACAAAAGAGGTTTTTTATTTTCATCGTTTGCCGGAACATCGATTATTAAATTTTGATAATCATCATAATATGCATTTATTCCGTTAATGTATGTTATAGCTTTAATTTTTTCGGATACGTTTATCTCGCCCAGACTCGGGGATGGGATTTTTACTAATTCTTCAAATAATTCCAATATTTCCATCATTTATACCTCAATTTACTATCTGTACATATTTATTTTTTCGGTTACTCCGTCAAGCACAATTTGTGCTTTGTTTCTTGCCTTGCATGAGCCCTCATGCAAAATATCGTGAATTAAGTTTTCGTCTTTTTCAAGTTCCAATCTTTTTTCCCTAATAGGCGCAAGTTTTGAATTAATTAGTGATGCGAGTCGTTTTTTGCATTCAAAACAGCCGATTTTTGCACATTTACAAGCATCGCTTATTTCACGGCATTGTTCGGAGGTTCCGAATATTTTCCAGTAATCATAGATTACTTCACAATTATCCGGATTACCCAAGTCATCCTTTCTTATCCTGTTTCTGTCGGTTATACCCGTTTTTATTTTACTTTCCGTAACTTCTGCGGTATCGGAGATTTTAATATCATTATTAAATGATTTTCCCATTTTATTGCCGTCAAGCCCTTTAATATGAGAAGTTTCGGTAAGTTTAGGCTGAGGTTCAACAAAGTAATCCGTTTTATAGATATTATTAAATCTTCGTGCTATGTCACGGGAAAGTTCAACGTGTGCAACCTGATCAATACCGACTGGAACAAAATGTGTATTAAACATCAATATATCAGCGGTCATTAAAACCGGATATCCAAAGAGTCCGTATGAAAGATTAGACATGTTTTCCTGTTTATCTTTCATAATTTTTGCAAGGTCTTTTAATGTCGGGTCGCGCTCTACCCAATTTTGCGGAGTAATCATTGAAAGATATATGTGCAGCTGGGAGGTTTGAGGAACAAGGGATTGAACATATACGGTTGATTTATCAGGATTAATTCCGCAAGCCAGCCAATCAAGCGCAACATCTTTTACACTCTTTAAAACTTCCTCGGTTTGATTATATTTTGTCGTAAGTGCATGCCAATCCGCAATGAAAAAATTACACTCATAATCGTTTTGTAAATTTACCCAATTTCTTATAACACCCAGATAATGACCGAGATGCAATTTTCCCGTAGGTCGCATTCCGGAAGTTATACGTAATTTTTCCGTCATTATGATATCTCCTCAAGTAATTTTAGCGCGGGTTCATAATCATCAAAAACCAACAGCGCATCCTGTAAATGCTTTTTTGCCTGCTGAAGCTTATTGGTTTTAATTTCGCATTCGGCAAGGTCGGTTAACAGTACATGGTTTTTCGGATACTTGTCGGCAAGTTTAAAGAGTATTCCTGCCGCATTGTCATATTCACCCGTATTTTTATAGCAAATTGCAAGCATATTTAATGTTTCATCATCTTTTATTATATTAATTGCATCAAGAAGCAGTTGTTTTGATGTTTCCCAATTTTTCTTTGTAAAGTATAATTTTGCAAGATGAATTTTGGCAAGAAAATTATCCGGAGCAATTTTTATTGCCTTTTGAAGTAATTCTTCGGACTTTTCCGTGTTGTTTTCGGTTAAATAAACATAACCAAGATATGCAAGATTATCGGCATCTTCAGGGTCAAGTTCATATGCTCTTAAGAATTGTGTTTTAGCATTATCCATATCACTCAGCATAGCATATACAACCCCGAGCGAATAGTGAAACTCGGCAACATTTTCTTCCAAGTCAATTGCCTGTTTAATTTCATCCAGAGCCCAGTCATATAAATTCATCTTCAAGTACAAAACGCCTAAGTCCTTGTGCGCATAAGGATTATTGGGTTCTAGCGTAATGCATTTTTTAAACATTTCTTTTGCTGCATCAAAGTTACCGAGCTCAACGAAATTGAAAGCCAGATTATAATACACTTCAACATCAATTTTACCGCGTTTTACAAGCTGCTCAAATATTTCCGTAGAATCTTCAAATTTACCCGTCTTTCGAAGCAATGTTCCTTTTTTCTTAATCAAAGCAACATTTTTTTCATCGGTAGACAGTAGAATTCTTACATTTTGAAGAGCCATTTCATAGTTTTTTATGCATTCAAGAGCTTCAATATAGGACAACCTGAATGCCGAATTATTCGGATATGCCATTACCAAATTCTGATATAAAGTAACGGCAAGCGCATATTCACCTGCATTGAACGCACATGTAGCAAGGCTTGAAAGCATTGTAATTGTCGGTTCAAGATTATATGATTTTTGCAAATATTTTAAAGCATTTTTATAATCACCTTTTGTTTGATAGAAAATACCGAGATTATAAAGAGTTAATGAATTTTCTTCATCGAGCTTTAACGCTTTATTTAAAATATCAAGAACATCACTTTCTCTGCCAAGACTCATATAGCATGATGACAAACTGTTTAAAACCGATATGTTATCGGGACTGATTTCAAGGGTTAATTCCAAATATTTTGCCGCATTATTATAATCCTTTTTCAACATGTAAGAAGTGGAAAGAATGTAATATAAAGAGTAATCCGGCTGTATTTCGGGATTATTTATTGCTTTATGAAGCAATTCTATAGCGCTGTCAATCTGCTGAAATTCCACGTATATCATTGCAAGATTGGTGTATGCATCAATATATGCGGGGCGCATCTCTATCACTTTTTCAAAAAGCGAAACGGCTACTTCTTTTTCACCCGTTCTTGCCTTGCAACATGCAAGATAAAACAAACTGCTTGCATCATCTTTATCAATTTCAACGGCTTTTTCAAATGCTTTAATCGCATCAGGCGGATTATCAAGGTTAATTTCGCATAATCCGAGATTTTTTAATGCTTCTTTGTTGGAAGAATCGGAATCTATAACTTTTTGCAAAAGCTCTTTTGCAAGAACGTAATCCTCGTGTTCAATAAGCTCTGTTGCTTTATTTAAATTTTCACTGTTATTTTCCATATAAAAGATTATATTAGAAAAATAAAAAATAAAAATAAAAAAGGTTTAAATAACCTTTTTTATTTTAGTAATTGTTAAATTTTGAAATTAAGTTTAGAGCCAATGTATAATCGCAGGCTCTATACCGTCAACAGGATTACAATTTTCAAGATACTCTAGTGTTGTTGGAATTTGAAGCCTATTTAAGTGACAATAATAAAGTGCGGTCTTTACGTCTTTAATTAAATCATTTCTTGCACCTTCACTCAAATCAGGATTATTTTTAATTTCTTTTTCTGCAGATTGCAATTCTTCTATTATATCCTCATATTTCCCTAATCCTGTTAGTGATTTTTTATTTTCATCTTTTTCATCTTTTTTATCATTCTTCAATTCAGAACTATTCAAACAGTCAAGCAATTTATTTAATTCTGTTTCAAGGACTGATACACTTTTAACATCAGTTTCTACAACACCATCACAGAGTTTTAAATAATCATTTTTCAATGCAGAAATAGACTTTGTAATAGTTGGGTCGACAGTAGCATAAATTTCCAATTCATGCAGCCTTTTATCACAATAATCATAAAATTCTTCTTTTGACATCGACACTTCGGCAAAATCTTTTTTTGTTTCTGGTGAATCAAATACAGAACAATCTTTGTCATCAACCGAAGCGGTATTTGAAACACCAGTAGAAGCTGTACTACTTTGGCTTGCGTTTACGTTATTAATTCCTAAATCAAAACTCATAAAATACTTTTCTTTCGTGTTTAAATTTTGTGTTATAAATATATAAAAAATATATAAGGTGAAAAATTTACTCTTTTTTAATGGAATTTAACATTTCTTAATGACAAAAGCAGAAAACAATAATTTTATTGCATTAAAACCATGTTTAATTTATTATTTTTTATGTTAATAGATTACCTTTTCGGCAATTATTTCCACATGGCATTTTAGCCAGCCCGTTCCATAGGGGTCAGGATTAAACCGAAAATTAGAAAGGA
>CADBOZ010000003.1 GCA_902796515.1 uncultured bacterium
CCTATTATTTCCTTGATTTTTTCTGAAAGTGCCATCATTTCTCCTTTAATTATTCAAATAAAATTCTTCCTAATCTAATCATTGTTGCGCCGTTTTCAACAGCTATTTTATAATCGTGGCTCATTCCCATTGATAATTCTTTCAAATTATACTTTTCTTTTAATTTAAACATTTCGGAAAAAAGCCTTTTAAGTTCCGAAGTATCATCCGTCAAAGGTGCTATATTCATAAGACCTTCAAGTTTGACAGATTTCAATTTTGAAACTTCTTCGATTAAATTTTCAATTTGCTCTTTTGGTATTCCAAACTTTTGAGGTTCGTTTGCATTGTTTATCTGAAGTAAGATTTTTTGGATTATTCCTTTTTTTTCAGCTTCAAGATTTATTGCTTGAGCCAGTTTTAAACTATCTACAGAGTGGATATATTCAAAAAATCCGACTGTGTATTTGACCTTATTTGTTTGTAAATGTCCAATAAAATGATATATCGATTGACTTTTAATCGTATCATCTATTTTACCGATTTTTTTGATGCATTCGGGAACTCTGCTTTCGCCGAAATCCCTCAACCCGCAATTAAAAGCCTCTATCATTTTGTTTTCATCATAGTATTTTGTAACAGCTATGATTTTCGGGTTATATTTTTCAACGTCATTTAAAACTTTTGAAAGATTTTCCTGAATTGTCATTTAAAAGCCCTAACTTGTCTTTTGAAGAAATATTTCCCCTTCTTTTTAATTATAGAATATTGTTTTTATGTTGCAAAAAATATTTTGCGATAAAAATTTTTAAAAATGAAATCATGTTGAAATCATGTCAGATTGCATGTTTTAACATGTTTAAAAATATCGATTTTTGTGTAACATTTCTTAATAACTGTGTTTTTTTGATTTTTTAAGGCATGCTTTTGTTATATTCTATTGTTGTAGTTTGACGGGAGCATAAAACATGAGTGAAACATATAATAAACCTATTGAGTGGGATGATTATTTTCTTGAAATTGCCCGCACTGTTTCAAGACGTTCTAACTGTATTCGAGCTCATGTCGGTGCTGTTATTGTAGGTAAAGATAAAAAAATTAAAGCGACCGGATATAACGGAGTTCCTTCTAAAGTAGTTTCCTGTATGGAGCTTGGAGAATGCTACAGAATAAAAAATAATATTCCGTCAGGAACACAGTACGAAACGTGCAGAAGCATCCATGCCGAACAGAACGCTATAATTCAGGCAGGTCAGGACAGGTGTCAGCAGGCAAGTATGTATATATACGGTCATAACTTTATTTGTATATTGTGTAAAAGATTTATTGTTCAATCGGGGATTGAAAAAGTTTACCTCAAAAAGGATGATAATTCGGAAGTCAAAGTGGTGACTGTTGATGATTTAAGAAAAGAATTATCTCTTGATGTCGGGTGTGCGGTATAATCTTATCGGGGATGAGAAATATATTAAGATTGTTTTATAATGAAATTTATGAATAAAAAGATTTGGTTTATTTTTTTAACGGTATTTTTTTGTCGGGTATTTTGTTATTACTGAAAACCCCCTTGAATGCCGAGCCTGAATTTTCATATAAGGTTTATACTCCGGAGGGTGCTCATAATATTTCAAAAAATCTTCAAAATGCCGCAGAAAATTCTCAGATAATCTTTATTGTGGATTTTTCAAATTCAATGAATGAATTTATCGGAAATAAATCAAAACTTGATATGGCAAGAGATACAATAGCTGAAATTCTTCCAAAAATCCCTGCTGATGTCAGAATAGGATTAAGGGTATACGGACATAAATCGGGTTTTACTTATCTTCAGGGCTGTCAGGCATCAAAATTGGTTGTGCCTTTAAGCAGAGGAAATTACAGAGAAGTCCTTCAAGGTCTGTATTCTAATAATGCAGTCGGTTGGACTCCGATTACATATTCTCTTAAACAGTCAATAAATAACGACTTTATCGGAACAACAGGAAAAAAACATATAATTCTTCTGACTGACGGCGGAGAAAATTGTGATGAAAGCCCATGCACTTATGTTATCAATCTCATGAGAGAAAGAAACGATGTTTTAATAGATGTTATAGCATTTGATATAAAAGATACGGAAGCAAACAACCAATTAAGATGTACCGCACTTATGACAAGCGGAAAATTTTTAAGTGCAGGAAGCGAAGCCGATTTATCAAGGTCTTTATTTGAAACAGTCGGTATTTCAAAAGATGTCAAGGGTAATGTAAAGTTCGGGGAATAGATTTGGTTTTTAATAAATTTGTTTATTTTATTAAATTGCAAGCCATTAATTAGTCTAATTTTTTAACTTTTTTTGGCTTTTCTTTTCTTTTTTCAAGCGCCGACCAAAGAAAAGAAAAGCCAAACCAAAGAAAAGAAACACGGCTTTGCATTAATATTGGCTGCTTATAACCGCATTTAAAATAAATCCTGTAAACAACAGTCGAAATTTACTTATTTCAATCATTATCAACAAATTTTTCATAATATACTCCATAAAAAGACAACGTAAATTTCTCCGGTTGTTTATTCTTACGGATTTATTTTAAAAGCTTATTAAGAAAATAATTTATGCTTTTCAAAATTAATATCATACAAAATTAAAGGAAAACTAAGTAATTTTTAATTACGGATGTTTTCCTTTTAATGATATTAATTTTGAAAAAATATGCATGTATTCAACCAAGCCGATGTTTTTCTTTTTCGGTTCACTTTTTCTTTTTGCATTATGGCGTTTGAATGACAAAAAGAAAAAGTGAACATATAAAACCAACTTATAAAAATTGTATTTTAATAAAATAAACAATTTTATTTAAAATCATCCCCCTATGGAAAATTTTTATCTTTTCTTTTAAAATTTCATATATGAAAAATGATGAACAAAAAATTTCAATTATTATTAAAACTTCAAATTCGGGAGAAACATTAATAAACACTCTGGAAGCAATAAGCACGCTCGGAGAAATTATAGCAATAGATGAACACAGTACGGATGATACTGCGGATATTTTAAACGAATACAAAGTTAAAATCATATTTACCGATAAATTTGATTGCGCTGCAGCGTATAATCAGGCAATTGAAGAAGCAAAGGGCGACTGGATTTTAATGCTTGAAGACGATGAAATAGTGCAGGATGATTTATTGTCCGAGCTTGAAAACTATGCAAAAAATCCTAAAAAGAATAAATTTGCCCTGTCTTTTGATATTAAAACATTTTATCTGAATAAAGAAATAAAATGCGCAAAGAGAAAAAATGTTTTAAAATTTTTCAAAAAAGGATATTGTGAATTTAAAAATGCAAACTTAAAAATTAAAGCGGGAAAAGTTAATAAAATTAAGGGTAAATGCATTTTAAAATATGTTTCGGGAGATATTGCAAAATTCCTGAATAACGTTGTTGATAAAAACAGAATTAAGCTTAAAAATACCGATAAAATTGTACCTTCCCCTGTTTTAAAACCCGTGTTTGAATTTATAAAATATTATATATTCAAGCTCGGCTTTATTGACGGGTATCGGGGATTTATATACGCAAAAGAAAGATATATTGAGAAATTTGCTTTAGAAGTGATGTTTTTAGAAAAAAATTTTAAGGAGAATAAATGATTTTTGACGAAATTGCTAACTTTGAGCAGTATTTAAGTTTAAATAAAGATTTGAAAGCGGGATTTGATTTTATAAAGAATAATAATCTTGAAACTTTTAAAGACGGAAGGTATGAAATAATTAAGGATAAAGTATTTGCAAATGTTCAAACCCTTACGACAAAACAAAAAGAATTAAAAAGATGGGAAGTTCACAGAAAATATATTGATATCCAATACATAATTAAGGGTTCAGAATGCATGGGATACGGGCTTTTAAAAGATTTTAACGATATTGAAGAAAAATACGACGAAATTAAAGATGTTGAATTTTTAAAAGGGAATAAATTTAACTACATCAATGTTGAAAAGGGAAATTTTGCAATATTTTTCCCGAATGATGTTCATGCTCCGATGCTGAGTATTGAAGATGATATTGAAATCAAAAAGGTAATAGTAAAAGTTGCTGTTTAATTAGGATAGATTTATTTCAGGCAACCCGCACTCAGTCAGTACGAGCGTAGGCGAAGTAATCCATATTACAATGACTAAAATACTTACACTGATAGCTTTCCTGTCATTACGAGGAGTGTTAGTGACGAAGTAATCTATTTTCATGGATGTTTAGAAACCGGCCATTATTGCAACTGGATTGCTTCAAAGCCTTACGGCTTTTCGCAATGACCAAAATGCATACAGCGACATCTATCCTGCAGAAATGAACCTCGGTTTAAAAAATAATTTCTGTGGAATTAATAATATATTAAATGTATCAAGGGGTGCAAAAATGACAAACGAAAACTTTAATTTTCCTTTTTTTCCAAAGAAAAAATATTCAAATATTGAAAACACATATTCTGAAAAAAATAATATAATGAAGTCAATCAAAGCAAATGCCAACAGGCTTCAAGAAAAACAAACAAAATTTAACGGTAATAATTCAAGTTTTACTGCATCAGGAAATTATGACAATTTTGATACTTTTACAAGAAGCACCCAATCCAATAATAACAGCAATTTTGAAGAGGAAGAAAGCGTAACGGATTGGTATAAAAATGCCGATACTATGAAATTGTATAAAGATGAAAGCAGTAATTCTTTTTACGGAGATGCAAATTCTAATGATACATACGAATCGAATTATTCAAGAAGCGTATGGTGCGGCGGATTTAAATGGAATGAAGATCCTTTATTGTATCAACTGGAAGATGGACGTACGGGGTATTTTGAACCTGACGGAAGATTTCATGAAACCAATCCGGAAGACACTAAAGCGGAGGTTTCCTGGTGGAAAAAATTGTAAGACGATAAAAGTATGCGATTATAAAAATCAATTAACAGGTATTATAAAAAGATAAATAATAAATAGGGAGCATCAACGGTGCTCCCTATTTATTTTAATTGTATTTTATATATTTGCCGTAACTTTTATCATTGATTTTCCCGTCATTTCTTCAGGCTTATTCAGTCCTAAAATTTGAAGAATGGTGGGAGCTATATCGCATAATGCACCGGTGTTTTCAAGTTCGAATTTTTCTTTTGATACGATAATAAACGGTACGGGATTTGTCGTATGTGCCGTTTGCGGAAGTTTGGTTTCTTCGTTAAACATCCATTCGGCATTTCCGTGGTCTGCCGTTATAATCATTGTTATATCATTTTCAAGCGCACGTTCTGCGATTTTTCCGATACAGGTGTCAACCGCTTCACATGCTCTAACAGCCGCATCCATTACTCCGGTATGACCTACCATATCAGGGTTTGCAAAGTTAACAAGAATAAAACCGTAATCCGGATTATCTATTGCATTTAACACATTGTCGCAAACTTCGTAAGCGCTCATTTCAGGCTTTAAGTCATAAGTTGCAACTTTCGGAGAATTTACAAGTGCTCTTGTTTCAAGACGACCTGATTTTTCAACTCCGCCGTTGAAGAAGAACGTTATATGAGCGTATTTTTCGGTTTCCGCAGTTCTGAATTGCTTGATATTGTTATCATCAAGAACATCGCCTAAAATATTTTTTAAAGTTTGCGGACGAAAAGCAACAGGTACGCTGAATGTTTCGTCGTATTGTGTCATACAAACGTAATATAAATTATTTATAACTTTTTTTCTTTCAAAGCCGTCAAAATCTGCTTCGTTAAATGCTCTTGTTATTTCCCTTGCTCTGTCGGGTCTGTAATTGAAGAAGATAACGGCATCGTTATCCTGAATACGTCTTGAAGAAATTACAGTCGGTTCAACAAATTCATCGGTTACATTGTTGTTGTATGAATTTAAAATAGCCGTGTTTGAATTTTGTTCTTTTATTCCTTCTCCTAAGGTTAAACAGTCATAAGCTCTTTGAACTCTTTCCCATCTTTTATCTCTGTCCATTGCCCAGTATCTTCCGATGATTGATGCTATCGGAGGAAGATTGTATTTTTTTAATTCGTCTTCAATTTCAGCAAGGTACATATTTGCGGATTTCGGAGGAGTATCACGTCCGTCTAAGAAGCTGTGAATATAAACTTCTTTTAATCCGTTTTCCGCTGCCATTTTAATTAATGCTTTAAGATGCTTCATTGAGCTGTGAACTCCGCCGGGAGAAACAAGCCCCCAGATATGAAGTGCTGAATTATTCTTTTTAACGTGATTTATGGCATTTAAAAATTCTTCATTTTTGAAAAAATCACCTTCGTCTATGGCTTTATTTATTCTTGTAAGCTCCTGATAAACTATCCTTCCCGCACCAATATTCAAGTGTCCGACTTCACTGTTTCCCATTTGACCTTCCGGAAGTCCTACGGATAATCCGTCAGCGTGGATAGTTGTGTGTGCCATAGAATTAACGTATTTATCGAAGTTCGGAGTGTTTGCGCTATACACGGCGTTATATTTAGTATCTGATGATATTCCCCATCCGTCCAATATACACAACAAAGCTCTTTTTTTAGTATTTGTCATAAAATTACCTCTTTAAAACTAGTAAGTATTAGAATTTTAGCATGGAAAAAAAACAAATAAAATCGGATTTCAATTAAACTTTGTTTATAATAATATATTTTATATGGGGAAAGAAAATGAGATATTCTAAATATAATATTGTAATAATAGGAAGCGGTATTAGCGGATTATATCTTGCAAATAAACTTGCGGAAAACAAAAATCTGAATGACGGAATTTTAATTGTAACAAAAGAAAACTTGTTTTCGGGTTCTTCCGCTCTTGCTCAAGGCGGAATAGTTTCCGTTATACCCGAAATTAACAAATGCGACTCCGTGGAATCACATATAAAAGATACAATTACGGCAGGATGCGGTTTGAATGACATAAATGCGGTAAAATTTGTTTCTGAAAATTCGTCTAAAATTGCGCAGGAACTCATAAGATTTGGTGTTGAGTTTGATAAAAACGAAAAAAAATCCCTTAATTTTACTCTCGAAGGAGCTCATTCGCACCCGAGAATTTTACACGCCGGCGGTGATTCAACAGGAAGGGTTATTGAAGAAGCGCTGGTCAAAAGAATTAAAGAAAAAACAAATGTAGAAATATACAGTAATACCATGGCTCTTGAGCTTTTATGCGACAATAACAATACATGCAAAGGTGTTATTGTATATAATTACCTGAACAATTATCATGAGGCAATTTATTCTTCAAATGTAGTCATTGCAACGGGCGGCATAGGTCAATTATACAAAGTTACAACAAATCCTTCCGTTTCAACGGGGGATGGGATAGCTCTTGCATATAATTCAGGGGCGGAAACGGAAAATATGGAATTTGTTCAATTCCATCCGACAGCTTTGTATTGCAAAAATAAACAGGTTATGCCACTTGTATCCGAGTCTGCAAGAGGTGAAGGAGCAAAACTTGTTGATATTAAGGGTAATTATTTTGCAAAAAACTACCACCATCTTGCTGATTTAGCCCCCAGAGATGTTGTTGCAAGAGCAATATCAAACCAGATTAAACTAACCGGAGCGGAATATGTGAATTTAGATATTTCTCAAATCGGAATTGAAAAATTTAAACAAAGATTTCCGACAATAACTTCACTTTGCGAAGAAAATGGTATTGACTTATCTCAAGGTTTAATTCCCGTTGTTCCCGCAGAGCATTATTTTATGGGCGGGATTAAAACGGATTTATCCGGCAGGACTACGATAAAAAATCTTTATGCAATAGGGGAGTGCGCTTCTACGGGACTTCATGGTGCAAACAGACTTGCTTCAAACTCTCTGCTTGAATGTGCTGTTTTTGCAGATGCTCTGTGCGGTCATTTGAATAAAAACACGATAACTCCTCCTAAGAAACATGACGAAAAAGTTCAAAAAATTCTTGAAAAATATCTTGAAGTAAACCCGCTTGAAGAAAATGAAATTAAATTTATAAATGCAATGTTTTCAAATTTAAAAGAAATAATGACGGATTATGTCGGAATTGAAAGAAGTTCGGAAAGCTTAACAAAAGCGCTGAAAATCATTGATGATATTCAAAACAAAGTTGAAAAGATTAGCGGCGAGTCAAGATTAAAGTACGAGCTTCTAAATGCAATCGTTGTTTCAAGGCTTATTGTTAAATCCGCGCTAAACAGAACCGAGTCAATAGGTGCACACTACAGATCCGATTATCAGCCTCAAGAAGCAGATAAAATAAATGTAAATAAAGGAATTGTATTTAATTATGACAAAATTTTATCTTGATGATTTTTTAATTGAAGATTTTATTAAATCAGCTTTAAAAGAAGATATGTATTACGGAGATATAACTTCCGAATCTATTTGCTGTAATCTTAAAAATCCTAAGTTTAAAGTTTATCTTACAACAAGAGATGACGGTGTTCTTTGCGGAAAACAGGTTTTTGAAAAAGTTTTTGAAATTCTTGCAAAAAATTCGGTTAAGACGGAATTTTATTTCCATGACGGTGATGAAATTAAGGCAGGAGATAAGATAGCCTGTATAGAAGGGGATGCAAGATATATATTATCGGGTGAAAGGCTTGCACTTAACTTTGTTCAAAAAATGTCAGGAATTGCAACTTATACAAGAAAATTTCAAAAACTGGCAGATAAATACGGCGTTAAAGTCGTCGATACCAGAAAAAATACTCCGAATTTCAGAATATTTGAAAAATATTCGGTAAAAGTCGGCGGAAATCATGTTCACAGATTTAATCTGTCGGATTGTGTTATGTTGAAAGATAACCATATAGCTTTGTATGGCAATTCAATCACAAAAGCCGTTAAGGAAGTAAGGAAAAATTTATCTCATGCGCATAAAATTGAAGTTGAATGCGATAATATTGAACAGGTAAAAGAATCCGTAAAGAACGGAGTCGATATAATTATGCTTGATAATATGCCTGTTGATGAGATAAAAGAAGCTTGTAAAATTATAAATAAACAGGCAGTGATTGAAGCATCGGGATGTATTACATTAGAAAATATTGAAAAGATAGCTTCTTCCGGTGTGGATATTATTTCAACAAGTGCTATTGTCATGAAAGCACCGACACTTGATTTGGCATTTGATTATATATTGTAGTCCAGTCGTGCTCCTTCGGATAAGACACAAGCCGTCGTGAGCGGGTTCAAATCAAATTTATTTACTATATCTTCGAAGCACATTCCTTCGTTGAACGCTTCCTTCATTTCTTCTTTTATTTCAAAAGGAATAGATTTAATTTTGGTATGAGTTATATTTTTTGCGTCAAGTCTTTTTGCGTGATGCTTTGGCTTGTTATTTCGAGCTTTTGAAGTCCAATTAAATGATTGATTTGATAAATTACATATTTTCATTTTAATTCCTTTCTTGCTTAACAAGGACAATAAGTTTGCTCAATTGTATTAATTGCTTTTTGTGATGATGTTTTAAATAAAACTTTACAATTATCAACAAAGTAAAAATTTAATATTGTTAAAAATGTAAAATAGAAGAAGATATGAGAATAATTTAACAAGGTATGACAGTGATAAAAATACCTCACTTAAGTGTGAGGTATTTTTTAAAAGTAACTTATTAAGCTTAGTATTTTACCATGATGCTTTTGTAACACCGGGTAATAAGCCTTGATGCGCCATTTTTCTCAGGCAAATTCTGCAGATACCAAAATCTCTATGAAATCCGTGAGGTCTTCCGCAGATAGAACAACGATTGTGAAGTCTTACTTTCGGGTATTTGCCCTTAGCAGCTAATTCTTCACGCGTATGTTCTTTATTAATCATTGCTTTTTTAGCCATTTTTTATTTATCTCCTATTTTATTATTTGTTTTTAAAGGGCATACCTAAGTGTTTTAACAATGCTCTTGCTTCATCATCGGTACGAGCTGTTGTAATGATTGAAACATTCATACCTTTTACCAAATCCACTTCTTCGTAGTGAATTTCAGGGAATAATGATTGTTCCTTTAAACCGAACGTATAATTGCCTCTGCCGTCGAAACTTTTCGGGCTTACACCTCTAAAGTCACGAATTCTCGGAAGCACAACGCAAACCAATTTTTGGAAAAAGTCATACATTCTTTCGCCTCTTAGTGTAACCATTGCACCAACAGGCATCCCTTCTCTCAATTTATATGAAGCGATTGATTTTTTAGCTTTTGTTGCAAGTGCTTTTTGACCTGCGATTTTAGTTAATTGATTAACAATATTTTCAGCTAATTTCGAGTTGTGTGAAGCTTCACCTACGCCCATATTAAGAACGATTTTTGACATTTTGGGAATTTGCATATCATTTGAATATGAAAATTCTTCTTTTAATTTTGCCCTTATTTCATTTGTATAACGGTCTTTTAAATTACCGATATGTTTTTCAGACATTTTCTTTTTCCTTATCCTAAGCCTTTGAAATTCTGTCGAAATTATCAACCTGTCGAATTTCAATGCCCCACATTATCGTGGTCTATACATCAATTGTTTCGCCGCATTTAGAACAAATACGAACTTTTTTGCCGTCTTTAACCGCTTTTTTAACTCTTGTTGCTTTTTCACAAGACGGACAGCAAATCATTACCTTTGAAGCATCAATAGGTCTTGCAATTTTATTAAGACCGCCTTGAATACCGGCCATAGGATTTGCTTTTTGAGCTTTAGTAACAACATTTACGCCGTCAACTAAAATCTTACCTTCTTTTAAGTCAACTTCTTTAACGTTTCCCTGTTTGCCTTTATCTTTTCCGGAAACAACGATAACGCGGTCGCCAACTTTTGTATGAAGTTTTTTATTTGTTTCGGACTTACTGTTTTTAGTCATTTTACCTGTTTCCTATTTTATTATATTACTTCCGGTGCCAGAGAAATAATTTTCATGAAATTCTTTTCTCTGAGTTCTCTAGCTACGGGGCCAAATACACGAGTTCCTCTCGGAGCACCGTCTTTAGAGATTATAACTGCTGCGTTGTCGTCGAATCTTATAACAGAGCCATCATTACGTTTGATATCAGCTTTAGTTCTAACTATAACAGCTGACACAACATCTGATTTTTTTACTGTCATATTCGGTGTTGCATCTTTTACCGTTGCAACAATAACATCGCCGACACTTGCATATTTTTTATTACTTGAGCCCATAACACGAATGCAAAGAAGTTCTTTAGCACCTGTGTTATCAGCAACCTGTAATCTTGTTTCTTGTTGTATCATAATTATACCTTACCCTTAATAACTACTTGGCAACGCTTACAACTTTGTCTAATGTCCATCTGATAGAACCTGATAAAGGTCTGGACTCAACAATTGTTACAACGTCACCTACGTGGCATTGACCTTGTTCATCTCTAACTTTGAAGTTTTTGGTGAACGTCATTGTCTTTTTATATTTCTTGTGAGCTTTATGTTCGGCAACTTCAACTACAATTGCTTTTTCCATTTTGTCGCTCACAACAGTTCCTTGTTTTACTTTCTTAGGCATTTTTTATCCCTTTACACTTTCGAGTTCTTTTTGTCTTAAAACAGTTTTCATACGAGCAATTTCTCTTTTTTTGTTTTTAATGGAAGCCGTATTTTCAAGCTGTTTTAATTTATTATGTCCCATTCTTAAAGTGAACAATTCTTTTTTTGAATCAAGAATAGCGTCCTTTAATTCGTCAACATTTTTTTCTTTAATTTCTTGAAGTTTCATTGTTTATTTACCTTTTAGCTATTTTTCTACTACTTTTAATTTGATAGGCAATTTTTGAGCAGCCAAGTTAAGTGCTTCAATTGCTTCTTCTTTTACTTCAAAGGTAACTTCAAATAAAATTCTGCCGGGTTTAACTACAGCTACCCAATATTCAGGGTTACCTTTACCTTTACCCATACGAGTTTCAGCAGGTTTCGCCGTAATAGGTTTATCCGGAAAAATCTTAATCCAAACATTACCGCCACGTTTAATCTTTCTTGTGATAACACGACGTGCAGCTTCGATTTGTCTTGAAGTTATCCAGGCAGGTTCAAGTGCCTGAAGACCGAATTCGCCAAATTCTAATTGACAACCTCTGGTTTCGGTTCCTTTCATATTGCCCTTCATTTTTTTACGAAACTTTGTTTTTTTAGGCATTAACATTTTTATATTTCTC
>CADBOZ010000004.1 GCA_902796515.1 uncultured bacterium
CTTACCGAATCTCTCGGTGCAAGTCCGTTATTATACGGTCTTATTTGGCTTGCGGGCCCTGTTACGGGTATTGTAGTTCAGCCGATAATCGGTGCTTTATCGGATAATACATTTACAAGATTTGGAAGAAGACTTCCATACTTGTTCTTTGGTGCATTATTCGGTGCAATAGGCCTTATAGTACTGCCAAAAAGTTACGCAATAAGCGAACTTTTCGGTGAAAATCATCCGGCATGGCTCGCTCTTTTAATTGCTGCAATATTTATCTGGGTTATTGACGCTTGTGTTAACGCTGCACAAGGCCCTTACAGAGCATTAATTCCCGATAATATACAAAAAAACCAGCATGCAATAGCAAATTCTTTTTTAAGCTTTGCAATCGGTTTGGGTTCTGTTGTTGCGGCAGGTGCTGCTCCTTTTATGAAATGGGCGTTTGATTATCAGATGTCTGTTGATGCACAATTTACCATGGCAGGTATAGCCTTTATACTCGGTATGTTGTGGACTTGTTTTACATTTAAAGAAAATAAAATCGACAGAGAAATGCTTGCCGAAAAAAAACTTGAAGCTAAAAAAACCGCTTCAAAATCATTTATACAAAATGTTAAAGAATTTTTAAACACTTCTCCGGAGGTCGGAAAAATTTGTATTATACAATTTTTTACATGGATTGGTTTAATGAGCCTTTTAATATTCTTTACGCAATACGTTGTTCATATTTTATATGAAGTACCTAACATGACGGAAGCTACCGATTTTGTTATTCAATCATTTGCGCCGATACAGGCTGATGCTCAAAACTTTGCATCAATTTGCTTTGCATTCTTTAATTTAATATGCTTTATAATAGCTATTCCCATTGCAAAAATGGCTGAAAAAAGAGGAAATAAGAGAGTTCATGCCGGTTCGTTGTTGTTTATGGCATTAGCTTATTTCTTAATGGCATTCGTTCCGAATAAAGTTACCGTATTTGCTTCAATGGGTCTTGCCGGTATAGGCTGGGCATCGACCCTGTCGCTTCCTTTTGCAATGTTGTCAAAATATATTAAAGAAGGAACAGAAGGTTCTGCTATGGGTATATTTAATATATTTATATCCGCTCCTCAAGTATTAGTTTGTACATTGCTTGCATGGTTTATAAATATTTCAACATTTACCATGAGTTCGGGATATACAAATAATCATTGGGATTATGCGTTTTTATTCGGCGCTGCAATGCTGATAATTTCCGCATTTATTACTTTAACAATTAATGAAGAGCAAAATTAATTACAAAACGCATATAAAAAAGGCTGCATTATGCAGCCTTTTTTATTTATTAAACAAATTAAAGCGCATCTATCACTTTTTTTACCGCATTATATACGGTATCTACAATTTTACCGAGAAATGATTTAACTTTGTTCTTTGAGTTATTTTTCGATGCATCATTTGGCTGTGAACCGTTTCCGCTTGTATCGGAACCATTCTGTTTTGAATCAGCGGATGATATTTCCGTTTTATCTTCAACTTGTTGCGGTTCTTCGGTTTTATCTGTCCCTTGCGCATCATCGGCTTTTGGGCTTCCGTCTGAAGCACTTGCGGGGGTTGTATCACCGTTTGCAGCAGGAGTTGCATCTTTGCTTGTTGCGCCTGCTTGACTATCACCGTTTGCAGACGGTGCCTTATCACCGCTTGAGCCTGAAGGAGTACTTCCGTCCGTACCCGACGGAGTTACGGTTCTTGAAGAATCGTTATTACCTCTTCTGTTCGGATTAACGGTTTTCCCGTCCGTCATATCGACTATATCACCTGTTTGATTGGTGCTGCTCAAATTTGATGAACTCATAAAACCGATATTTAGTTTTGCAAATTCTTTCCAGGTCATAGTATATTTTACACTCGTATTCCATGGATTAACAAAAGTAACCGTGTCCTTGGTAATATCGGTTATTGCAAGAGCATGACCGCCGGCGCCGAGATCCAGCCTAAAGGTCTGACCGTTTGTTAGTTTTGCACTGTGTCCGTTACCGTACAGTCCGAATGTCAGGCATTTGCTTCCGGATTTATACGCATCATTTAATACTTTATACACCTGATTTTCACCGAGAGGACTCAAATCTTCGTTATAATATTCCTGTGAATCAACACCCGTTAAATAATATATAAGCTGATCCGGTAATCCTCCGTCACCGATACCGCCTGCCATCGCAAGTTCTGCAAGCATCGGATTATTTGAGTTTGTTTTGACTCTTCCCGCCTGAATATCTTCCAATAACATTTCGGTTGCAATTTCCATTGCAAGGACATCATCTTCCGCTCCGTTTGAATACGGATCACTTAAATTATTATCGGTATTAAAAGCTTCGAGTTGTTCTCTTGTTATTGTATAGCTTACTCCGAGTCCCGCAAAGGTAACTGTCACACTATCATCGGGGTTTACCGTTATTGCATCTTTAATGATTTCTCTGCCCTTCCCGGTTGAGCTCATGGAATATAATGCCGCAATCAACCAGCAATCGCCGGTGTTTCCCTGTGTAACTTCGCCGTCAATTTTTCCGTTAATATTAACATCTGTACTGCCGCCTGTATCTCCGCCTAATTTTCTTGCACCGCTCGTTTTAATTGACGGTTTTAAACTCCATGTTGAAACAGATTTGTTAAAATCATCCCAATCGAAATTTTGCGGATGCACAAGCTGGCTCTTGTAGTCATCTTTAATTCTGTACACATCAAGCGTTGCACCGTTATATTCGTAACTTGAATATCCGTACGGTATTTCCGCATCTCTTGGAATATTTACGGTATGATTTTCTTCTTCATCAAACTGTATTCCGCCAAGATAGCTTTCTTCGCTTGTGGTGATGTAGTTTTTGATGTTGCCGCCTTTATTGATTTGAACGGGCTTGCCATCCCCGACATTGAGCATGGCTGAATTTTGGACATCAAGTCCTTTTTCATTCAAATTGAATTTAGTAAACACCTTTTGCCACCCCTTTATTACTGTTACTTTTTAAATGACGACATATCTTCATAATTTCTTTAGCGGAATGAAATTAATATTAAGAAATATTTACAATTTTTATAAAAAAGGCAATATAAAATAAAAATTTTTTTTTATTTATATATACACTTTATATATTTCCTAAATAAAGTGTATGCATAAAAAGAGGTCTTGATGGAATTTTCGGAAATAAAAACCAGCTTTTTAGAATACTTGCGGGAAGTAAAAAAGACTTCCGGCAAGAATTTTGACGATTTGGATGTTTCCGAAATTAATATTTTTAAATATGCCGACGAATTTAAAGATTTTCTGAAAGATAAAATGGATGTAAGCGACTTTAAGCTTATGTCTATGTCCGTTGCGGATATTTTAAATATGGAAATTGCCGACGGTAAAAGCATTTTGGAAATATTAAATGACGACAAAGAAGACGAAAAAACAGACGAAGAAGTTGAACCGGATAAAGCGGATGATACCGAAGTTTCAGATAAAGAGGAAGAAGTAAATAAATCCGATGAAAAAGAAAAATCGGAAGATACTGAAGATATAAAAGAAGAAGACGACAAAGCAAAAGAAGATGATGAAAATGAACTAATCGGCGAAGTGCTGAACGAATTATTTGAAGATGAGGACTTTAAGGGTACCGTTGACGGCGATAAAAACGGAAAAATAGATGAAAAAGAGCTTACCGACTTTCTAAATTACATTAAAGATACGGATGGTAACAAAGAAGATATATCTCTTGAAGATATTTTTAAAACCATTGAAGCAATTAAAGACGGCACATTCGATATGGATAATCCGTTAGAAACAGATGACTCCGACGATACCGAAGAAGACAAAGATGATAAAATTCCGGATAATACACCCGATACAACTCCTTCAGGAGGGTCATCCGGACCATCGGGCGGAGTATCCGGCGGAACATATACTCCGACAACTCCCGTCACTCCGACCCAGCAAGATCAACAACAAGAGCAAACTCCAAAATCGCTTGAAAATATGTCAAAATCAGAATTAGAGCAGGAAATGACCGCTGCCAAAACCGAGCTTTCAAATAAACAAACAAAGCTTAATTCAGCTCTTGACGGCACTTCGGATGAATTAAAAGAATATAAAGAAAAGACTGATAAGTCATACGAAGCATATCAAAAAGCGGTAGAAGAAGCAGACAGCGAGCTCGGAGAAAAATTAAAAACAATAACGGATAACATTTCGGCTAAAGAGCAGGAAATAAGTTCAAAAGAAAAAGAAATTGTAAATTCAGAAATTGAAATAGCGGAAGCAAAACAAGCTTATGAAACAGCGGAAGCAAATGTTCAAACTTTAACATCAATGCTTTCCGAATTAGAAAAATCCGATAGCGCGGATAAAAGCACATTAATATCTCAGGTGCAAAGTAAGCTAAACGAAGCTAAGAGCAAAAGCGAAGAATTAAAAAATACTCTAAATGATAAAGAGCAAAACAAAACAAAACTTGAACAAGAGCTTGAAAATTTAAAAACCGGAGAAAACGGACTTGAAAGCTTAAAAAAAGAAAAAGAAGAACTTGAAGAGCAGCTTGCATCTAACCCCGAAATTAAAAAACTAATGGATGAATACAATAAGGCAAAGAGTGAATATGATGATGCAAAACAAAAACTTATAACAGATGCAAGAGAAGAGCTTGCCAAAGCTCAAAACAAAGTTCAGGAAATAGGTCAACACATAAAAACAGCAGAATCAAAAGAACTTGAAAAAGAATTCAGTCCCGCAATGACAATTGAAGACCTGTTCGGCGCAGATGTTAAATTAACAAAAACAGTTATAAACAAAGGCGGAATGCCGTATCTTTTAATTGCACCCGAGGGGGTTGGCCCTAATGAAGAACTGCCTGTTCTTGTGTATCTTCATGGTTCGGGAGAACGTGGAAATGACCCGAGTATTCTTGCAAATAATTCATTCTGCCCCGGCGGAATAATGAATAATTGGGGATTAAATAATTTCAGAGGATATATAATTTGTCCTCAAACATCCGAAAGAAATTGGAAGAGCGACACTAATGCAGCTGCAATCGATAAAATTCTAACCGATTTTTGTTCAACACACAAAGTAAACAAATCTAAAATTGCCTTATCCGGTGCGAGTCTCGGCGGTGACGGAGCGGTTTATCTTGCAGGAAGAATGGGTACCAGAGATGTAAATGAAGAAAGCAAAAATGGAAAATGGTTCTCAAAAG
>CADBOZ010000005.1 GCA_902796515.1 uncultured bacterium
GGAACGGATGTAAAGGCGATAGAATGTCTTATATTTATGCGTGATGTACGCAGCAAGAATTATTTTGAGCAGATGAAAGGCCGCGGCACCCGTGTGCTCGGCAAAGAAGAACTGAAAGCTGTCACACCGTCGGCAACGGAAGCAAAAGACCATTTTGTTATTGTGGATGCGGTGGGTGTTACAAAGTCCAAAAAGAGTGACACCCGTCCGTTTGAACGCAAACCCACCGTAAGTATGAAAGAACTTATGATGAACGTTGCTTTGGGTGCAAAGGACGAAAACACGCTTATTTCACTTGCAAACAGAATTATCCGCCTTAACAGTCAGATGTCGAATTCCGAAAGAAAAGACTTTGAAGAAACGGTCGGAAGAAAAGTGAATGAAACGGCACAGTTGCTTATTGATGCCTTTGACGAAGACGAGATCTGCAAGGCGGCGGGCATTGTATCGGACGGCGGCGAATATACGGCGGAAGAAGAACAGAAAATGCAGGCGGCAAAAATAAAATTGATAAACGAGGCTGTCAAACCGTTTCACGATCCCGATATTCGTGATTATATCGAAAATGTCAGAAGAAGTCACGAACAGATTATCGACAATGTAAATCTCGATACCGTTCTTTTTGCCGATTTTGACGAAAAACAGCAGGAGACCGCCGAAAAGATAATAAAATCATTCCACGAATTTATTGAAGAAAACAAAAACGAGATAATTGCCCTGCGTATAATCTACGATACCGCATATAAGGACAGACCAATGGCGATAAAGGCACTTAAAGCACTTTATGAAAAGCTTAAAGCAAAGGGAATAACCGTTCAGCGGCTTTGGGATTGCTATGCCGTGCAAAAGCCCGATAAGGTCAAAAAAGGCACACTTGCACAGCTTACAGACCTTATTTCCATAATTCGCTTTGAAATGGGATATTCGGATAACCTTGCACCTTTTGCCGATAAGGTAAACTATAACTTTATGCAATGGACAATGCAAAAAAACGCAGGCTCGGTACACTTTACCGATGAACAGATGGAGTGGCTGCGTCTTATAAAAGACCATATCGCAAACTCACTCAGTATAGAACCCGAAGACCTTGATTTAAGCCCCTTTGACAGAAAAGGCGGACTTGGTAGGTTTTATGAGGTGTTCGGCGATGAGTATGAAATGATTTTGAATGAGATGAATGTGGAGTTGGTGGCGTAAATTGAGGTGATGTTATGTTTTATTGGTTGGCTCAAAATGTTGTTTCCGGGAGTGCAATAGATGTAAATATAATTAATGATTCTATGTCAAAGTATGAACTATTGTCAATTATATTATCTGTTATTGCAATTTTAATTCCGTTTTTTCAATGGTTATATAAAAGATTTATTCAAAAAGTAAAATTTAATTATTATCCAAACAAAAAGGCGAGTTTATTTTTTAACAGAAGTGGCTCTTATGTTAGAATAGATGGCTCTTTTGAAGCATTAGTAAAACCGGTTGTAATACAAGATATTAAACTTACGGTTGTACGCAGGAATGATAATCAGGAATTAAATCTTGTTTGGTCTTCCTTTATTTCGCCTATGACCCAAAGTATCCCAGGGTTAGCAACAGCACAGATAAACGAAACTGCACACCCTGTTCGAATTACCGAAAATACGATAATATGTTTATTTACTGAATTTGCGGATATAAATAATACACCATATAATATTTTTATTAATAGCATTAGTTCTTTAGTAGAACAAGCTAAAACTTTAAGACAAAACCATCCTCAATATGAATCTGCTTTAAAAGTATTTCAAGAAAGTGAAGAATATGCAAAGACTAAATCATTGATGGCGAATTTTTACTTTTGGCAGGAAGGAGATTATGATTTACAATTGTTTGTAAATTGTATTCAGTTTACAAAGATTTACAAGTTTAAATTTAACATTAATGAAAAAGAGGCAAAAAAGGAAAAAAGAAATATTGATGAAACACTTATTTCTATTTTAAAAGAATTTTATATGTTGAAATATGATTTTCATACAATTAATACAGAAATAAAAGCAGAAATCTAATTTATGATTATTACAAAAGGTTTAGTTATGGCAATATATAAATCATTAGTAAAAAAAATATCTATTTCACCAGAGAGTAAAACAAAACAAAAAGAATACTTGCCAATGGGGAATATTCCTATTATAGATCAAGGTAAACCTCTTATAGGTGGCTATACAGACGATATAAATAAACAATTAAAATGTGATTTACCTGTTATTGTTTTTGGGGATCACACTTGCAACGTTAAATATGTACAATTTCCTTTTGGTGCGGGTGCCGATGGAATTAAGGTCTTAAAACCAACAGAGGATATACTACCTAAATATTTATATTATGGTACTCAATATTTGGTTTTTAAATTACCCAATAAGGGTTATGCCCGTCACTATCAACACATTGAAAAAATGAATTTATTTGTTCCATCATTATCGGAACAAGAAAAAATCGTTGCTCGGATAGAAGAACTTTTTTCACAGCTTGACAGCGGCGTTGAAACACTTAAAAAGATAAAACAGCAGTTGGCGGTTTATAGACAAGCCGTGTTGAAAGAAGCTTTTAGCTTTGAAAATTCCGAAATAATTGAATTGACGGATATTTGTGACGATATAAAAATCGGTCCTTTTGGTACTATGTTACATAAAAGCGATTATATTCAAAACGGTATACCTGTTGTAAACCCACAGCATATAAAGAATTTAGAAATAAAAGAAAGTGGCAATGTTACTGTTTCAAAACAAAAAGCCGATGAATTATCCAATTATAAACTAATGACTAATGATATAGTAATGGGACGTAGGGGCGAAATGGGTAGAACTGCCGCTATAACAGAACGAGAAAACGGTTGGATATGCGGTACGGGAAGTATATTATTCAGACTCAAACCCGAATATGATGCGAATTTCTATGCACAAATACTTGCAAGCCCTGACACAGTGCATTACCTTGAAGAAAATGCAACGGGAACGACAATGAAAAACCTTAATGAAAAAATTGTTAAACACATTCCTGTTCCGAATATAACAAAAGAAATTCAAAGAGAAATTACAAAAAAACTTGAACAAAGATTATCTGTTTGTGACAATATTGACAAAACGGTAGATATAGGATTACAGCAAGCAGATGCGTTAAAGCAGAGTATATTAAAAGAGGCATTTAAGGGAGAATTATTATGATAGAAATTACAACAGCAGAAACCGTGTTGAAAAACACGCCGCTTGTAACAGATTGGTTGATGTTGCTTGTGACATTCGTTTATGTGGTGGCAACAATTTTTATTTATAAAGCAAATATAGAATCTGCATGTGCTGCACGAGAACAAATTGAAGAAAGTCGTAGACAGTTTAAAGAAACAACACGTCTTAATTTAATGCCATTTTTTGAATTTAAAAAAAAAAAAAAAA
>CADBOZ010000006.1 GCA_902796515.1 uncultured bacterium
AAGAATTTCTTCGGATAATTTTTTAGTTGTAATTGTACCGAATAATTTTCCTGATTCACCTGCTTTTGCACTTAATTTAATAACTTCTGCTTTTTCAATAATTTCTTTTGTTTTAAGTGCTTCCTGATGCAATTTTTCAGCCTTAGCTTTAATTCTTGCAATATTTCTTTCTCTTTGAGCTAATGCGCCTTGCGTTGCAAGTTCCGCTAAAGAATTCGGAATAAGGTAATTTCTTGCATATCCGTCTTTTACGTTAACTAAATCGCCGACTTCGCCTATATTTTGTACATCTTTTTTTAATATAACCTGCATTATTTTTTCTCCTTATTTATTGTGATGAGCTAAATATAATGATATTTAAAACATATATTATTTTCAAGTCATTTAAACATTATTGTTATTTTTCTTTTTGGGTTTTTTAACTTCTTCGCTTTTTTCAATCTTCACGGCATCCGTAACAGCTTCGGAAGTTTTCGGTTTTGTTTCTTCTTTTTCTTCTTCTTTTTCTTCTCCCGCCATACTTTGAGCTAATGCCTGAGCTTTTTCTTTAACAAGAACTTCAAGCTCGCCGACTATTTCTTCGGTCTTTTCTATTTTTACTTTTTCCTGAATTGATAAAGCTTCGTCAATTTCTTCATCTGTTTTCGGTCTTAAAACAGGTATGCTCAAATTTAAAATCGTTGCATTTTCCGTTGCATCAATACTTAAATCAAAAGAGTCAACATCAATTTCCAAATATCTTGAAATAGAGTCAATCATATCATCCTTTAACATTTGCATTGCACGTTCCGAAAAGCCGACTCTGTCCTGCATCAATACCGAACGCAGTCTGCTTTTTGCAACGACTTTCGATTCGTCTTCATTTTGAGCGGTAAAAAAGCTCAAAACCTTATCATAAATGTCGGAAAAAATATCTTTCATATTTACCCCTGCGCTTTCTTAGCAAAAAACTTCTTAATCTTTTCTATCCAATTACTCGGTTCATCTATATCCAACAACGGAACTTCTTCACCCATAATACGTCTTGCAACGTTCATGTATGCATTTCCCGCCAGAGATTTTTCATCATTAACTACCGGTTCCCCTTTGTTTGTGGATGTGATTATATTCATATCCTCGGGAATTACTCCGATAAGGTCGCAGGATAAAATATCCACAACATCTTCAACGCCCATCATATCATTTGTTTTAACGAGATTTGGACGCACACGATTTACAAGCAAGCGGTATTTTTCAACGCCTTCTTTTGATTCAAGAAGACCTATAATTCTGTCTGCATCTCTGATTGCACTCATCTCGGGGGTTGTTACAACTATTGCTTCATTGGCACCTGCAACCGCGTTTTGAAATCCCTGTTCAATCCCCGCAGGACAATCAACAATTACATAGTCGAAATCTTTTTTAAGCTCTTCGCAAATATTTTTTAATTGATCGGAGTCGATTGCCGATTTATCACGCGTTTGTGCTGCGGCAAGAAGGCACAAATCAGGGTTTTTCTTGTCCTTAACAAGTGCTTGTCTTAACTTGCAACGTTCTTCCACAACATCTACAATTGTATATACAATCCTGTTTTCCAAACCGAGTAACAAATCAAGATTTCTGAGTCCGATATCAGTATCAATTAATACAACCTTGTTGCCTAAATGCGCTAAAGCCGTACCGATATTCGCAGAAGTGGTTGTTTTTCCCACTCCGCCTTTTCCTGACGTTACTACAATAACAGAACCTGTCATCTTATATGCTCCTTTAATTTTGATTTATCTTAAATAACATTATTTCATTGTCAACCAATCTGGCTTCTTCGGGCGTGAATACCGAAGATTTGATTATATACGGTATATTGGTTGTATCGGGGCGTCTTGAATAGCAATTAGCAATTCTAAGCTGAACCGCATTCATCTTTAGTGCCCTTATTGTTGCATTTGTGTTTCCCTTACATCCCGCATGAGCAACACCGGAAAGTATTCCCCATACTGTAATGTCGCCAACCGCGCGAATTTCACTTCCGGGGTGGCAATCGCCGATTATTAAAACATTTCCGTCCGACTCGATGGTTTGTCCCGAACGAAGAGTCTGATTAATATATACCGTTACTTTTGTGTCCGAAACAACCGGCTCATTTGTAGGTGTTTCATAAAAATCAACTTCTTCCCATTCGTCCTTATCGCCCGAATACTCATCGTACGCTTTTTTATAAACACCTATTGAATTCTTTTCCGCTTCCAAATCATCAGTTTTATCATGCAAATTCAAATCGGACTGTTCCGGTTTAATTTCCGAAGACGGCGTATCTATGGTCTGCAAAGGAATATCTATCGTGGGAGTAAATTTTGTAAATTCTTCAACAATATCTTTTGTTTCCTGTGAAAGCTGATATTTATTGGAAATAGCCTGTTCAATTTCTTCAAAATTGCTTTCTCTTGAAATTCCTGCCTGTCTTAATTCCGAACTGACATCAATACTATCCTGCTGCTTCTGTATAGCATCTAAATCAGCCTCAAAATGAAGTCCGGTCACTTCTTTAACAGCTATTTTATCGCTGTCAATATTATCGGAAGGCAACAATTTGGAACCGAACTGGTCATTTCCCAAATCGTTTCCGTATTTTTCTTCAATTCGTTTTTCAATAGGCTCCTGCACAAGAATATTCATATTCTCTGCAATTTGAGCGGTATCTTTATTAACAGTTTCAACAGTATCAAGAATACAACCATAACTTGTTATAAGCGATTGTATACTAAGCATTTGAGATTGGTTCAGATAATTATCATTTAATTTTAAAACAATTTTCTTTCCCGAATGATTTAAAGTTTCTAACGCTAGTGACAGGCTGTTGATAATTTCACCCGTAGAAGTGCAAGATGCCATATCTACGACAAAAAATTCATTTTCATACATAATAATAAAATTACCTTAAAAAAATTCTGATATCATGATTTAAAGACTAACTTAAACAATATTTAACTACAATTATTTATAAAGTAATTTTAAAAA
>CADBOZ010000007.1 GCA_902796515.1 uncultured bacterium
TCGGAAAAATTCTTTTCTATATTTTCAAAACTTTCCGGCTCAACATATGCATCGGCATAAATTGTCGGAATCATTTCAAGATTTCCGCCCGCTTCTATTTGACTTTTTATTTTTGCGATAATATTAACTAAAATTTCGAATAATGAATCAAAATCCCTGAAGCTTTCAAGTTTAACGGCAAAATATTTGTTTATGTGCATGTCTTTTTTTATTGCATTAGCACTGATTGCTTTTTTAATTTTTGAAAATATGCCTGCATTCAGTTTATTTTTTGCATCCTGCGTCAATTCATTTTCGGACTTCCAGTCGAATGAAAAGCAAATTGATAAATATTTAATAACTTCATATTGCAAAAGCTCGTTTTTCTTTGCAATTTCTTCACTTCTTTTTGCTGCCCTGTCTTCCGAGGCTATATGTAATTTTATTAAAATGTCTTTAACAAAATCAGCAACATAATACAAAAGAGCAACGGGAATGGTACACCCTAAAAGATAAAACGTAGTATATAAGAACACTTCATCGGATGTATTATCCGGTGTAAAGAAATTTGCAAGCGGCAAAAAGAGCGGTCTTGTATCTTTAAATACTTCCCATTGATCATTTACCATCATTTGATAATAGATAAAATATATAAAAGCAAAAATTACAAGCAAAGTTATAACATAGTTTACAAATTTTCTAAATTGCTGGCATGCACTTTTAATCTTCACAACGTGTTCATTTGTTTTAAACATCAAAAACTCCAATACTAATTCCTAATTTAATTCTAAAACCGTCGGTTAAAAAAGCATCGTACAGACAATTTATTTTTAAAAAATCCGCCGAAATATAAATTACCGGCGGATTTTTATGCTTAAATTAAACTTATAGTTCAGGTCTTGAATTACATACGTTTAATTCCTGTTCAAGAGCATAAGCACTTTGAAGAAGGGTCATTTCATCAAGATTTTTTGCTATAATTTGAAGACCGATAGGCATTTTGTCGCTATCAAACCCTATTGGCATTGATAGTGCCGGCGCTCCGACAAGATTTGAAGATATTGTTGCGATATCCGTTAAATACATTTCAAGAGGATTGTTTGCTTTTGAATTCAGGTCAAATGCCGTTGTAGGACATGTCGGAGATACCATAATGTCAACCTCTTTAAATGCTTTAACAAAATCATCCGCAATCAACCTTCTTAACTGCTGAGCTTTTTTGTAATATGCATCATAATATCCGCTTGATAATGCATATGTTCCGAGCATTATTCTTCTTTTAACTTCCGGCCCAAACCCTTCAGCTCTTGTTTTGCAGTACATTTCAAGAAGATTTTCGCAGTTTTGCGCTCTGTAACCGTATCTTACACCGTCAAATCTGGCAAGATTAGAGCTTGCTTCCGCCGTTGCAACGATATAGTATACGCCGATAGAGTGTTTTAAAAGCGGAAGAGAGATTTCTTTTATAACCGCGCCCATTTTTTCATAAGTCTTAATGGCATTTTCAACCGAAGCTTTAACGTCATCGGCTACACCGTCTGCCATTAATTCTTTTATAACGCCGATTTTCAGTCCTTTAATGTCTTTTTTAAGGTTTCCCGAGATATTGCCGACCTCCATATCGAGAGAAGTTGAATCTTTAACGTCATGTCCTGCTATTGCTTCATAAAGATAAGTTATGTCTTCAACACATCTTCCGAAAGGCCCTATCTGGTCTAAGGATGAAGCAAAAGCAACAAGACCGTAACGGGAAACCCTGCCATATGTCGGTTTAAAACCGTAAATACCGCAGAACGATGCGGGTAAACGAATTGAACCGCCCGTATCGGAACCGAGGGATAATGTTACTTCGGATGAGCTTACGCTTGCAGCCGAGCCGCCGGAAGAACCGCCGGGAACTTTGTTTAAGTTATAAGGATTTCTCACGATTTTAAATGCGGAATTTTCGTTACTTGAACCCATTGCAAATTCATCGAGGTTTGTTTTTCCTAAAATCGGAACTAAATTTTCTTTTAATTTTGCCGTAATTGTAGCATCGTACGGAGAAACAAAATTTTCTAAAATTTTGGATGAGCATGTTGTTTTTGTTCCTGTTGCATTCATATTATCTTTCAAGGCTGTCGGAATACCCGCAAGCATCGGAATAGTTTCGCCTTTGGATATTTTTTCATCAACACGCTTTGCGGTTTCAAGTGCCATATCTGCAGTTACGGAATTAAAAGCACCGAGTGTTTTATCGAGCTTTTCAATCCTTTCAATAGAGGCTCTGGTTAATTCCGTTGCGCTGACTTCTTTATTTATTAACGCTTTATGTTGTTCAACCGCTGTCTTTTCAAGTAATTCCATTAATTTTTACTCCATACAATTTTTATCTTAAAATTATTGTATGACAAATAAAGAGATTGGTAAATACGGCGAAGAAATAGCTAAAGAATTTTTAATAAAAAATAAATTTAAAATTCTTGAATGTAATTTTCATTATTCAAAAATGGCTGAAATTGATATTATTGCGGTGAAAAATAATATCCTGCATTTTGTCGAAGTTAAAACAAGAAGCTCAAACACTTTCGGAACACCGCTTGAAGCGATTAACAAAAGAAAACTGTCTTCAATTTTTTCATGCGCAAATTTTTATTTACAGCAAAATAAAAATAAATTTGATAAATTTCAAATTGATGCAATCGGAATAACCTTAAATAAAGATAATCCGCCCGAAATACAGTTTTTGGAAAATATTTCGCTTTAAGAGTTTAATTTTTTAAGCTGTTCATATAATTTTTTTGCTTCGTCAGATAAATTTTCAGGCAGCATAATTTTTATTCTTGCTTCAAAATCTCCCGTACCATTCTTATTTTGAAGCCCGAGTCCTTTTAGTCTTAACTTTTTGCCTGATGTTGTCATAGCGGGGATTTTGATTTTTATTTTACCTTGAGGAGTTGTAATTTGCTTTTCCGTACCAAAAACAGCTTCCCATGGCAAAATTCCAACATCTTTTATGAGAGTTGTTCCTGATATTTCATAATCTTTATCGGTAATTTTTGCAACAAGATAAACATCACCCTTTTTCCCGTACGCATCAGTTTTACCTTCGCCTTTTAATCTGATTTTCTGACCGTCTTTTATAAATTTCGGAACTTTAAATGTTAAATTTTTAGTGATTTTTTCAATTCCCGTACCCGAACAGGTTGAACAAAATCCGCCTTTAGCGCCATGGCATGCGCTGCAAGTTTGAAAAGTTGTAACCGTTACGGTTTTTGTAGGGCAATTTATTATATCGCTAAGAGTTAAATTAACATTTTGGATTATATCAAGGTTTTCTTCCGCTGTTTGAGTTCTTTGTCTTCTTGAAGAACTTCTTCCGTTTTGAAAATCCGAGAAATTTCCGAAGCCGCCAAAATTTTGTCCCTGACTAAAACCGCCGAAACCTGATTGTCCGTGCGCTTGTTGATTCATTATATCCCCGAATATCGCGGAGAAAAAGTCCGAAAAACCGCCCGAAGAAAAACTTTGACCGCCTCCGAAGTTTGAAAAATTGAAACCTTCAAATCCCGGCGGAGGAGTAAAATCAGCACCGCCCTGCCATGATGAACCTAAAGTATCATATCTTTTTCTTTTTTGTTCATCACCCAGTACTTCGTAAGCTTCGTTAATATCTTTAAATTTATCCTGAGCATCTTTGGATTTATTTACATCAGGATGATATTTTCTTGCAAGCTTTCTGTATGCCGATTTAATTGTCTGAGGCGTAGCATCTCTTGCCACACCAAGTATTTCATAATAATCTTTGTATTTCATACTATTATATTAAATCCAAAAATTAAAATTTTAAATAATCTTAATTATTTTTTTATTTTTTAAAACTATTCATCAATAGTTAAAAATTCTTTAGATGATGCGGTTGTTGCTTTACCTACGGCTTTTTGCAGAACTTCGCATGCTTTTGCCAATTGCGGGTCACGATTTTCCTTTAAGTCTTCGGAAGTTACATCAACAACATAATCAGGCTCTATACCTTTTTTATGAATATCCGTTCCTTTCGGAGTCAGATATTTTTGAATTGTAACATGTAATGCCGAGCCGTCGGGAAGCTTGTTGATTTCTTGAACAAGACCTTTTCCGAATGATTTTTTACCGACAATTATTGCTCTTCCGTTGTCTTTCAATGCTCCGGATAAAATTTCCGATGCGGAAGCGGAACCGCCGTTTATTAAAACCGCAACAGGCTGTTCGGTAATTACTTTTGATAAGGAGTTTTGAGTTTCTTTGTATCCGTCCCTGTCTACGGTCGAAACAATAACCTTAGAGCTTAAAAGCATATCCGCAATATAAATAGCATTTGTTAAAAGTCCGCCCGGATTGGAACGAAGGTCAATAATTATTCCGTCCTTATCCTTCATATCGTTTAATGCCTGTAAAAATTCTGCGGCAGCATTCTTTGAAATAAAAGAGCTTAAACGGATGTAGCCTAAATTATCATCAACTTTACCGATTTTGGGAGCTTTAGTTGAAACGGATTTTAATTCAATATTTGCTCTTGTAATGGTATAGTATTTATTTTCTTCGCCTTTTCTTTTGATTAAGAGTCTGACCGTTGTACCTTCTGGGCCTCTGATTTTATCTGCTGCAGCTTCAACGGTTATCCCTTTTGTTGATTTTCCGTCAATTTCAAGTATTTCATCTTCGCTCTTTAATCCGGCTTTTTCTCCGGGAGTATCTTCAAGGGGAGCTATAATTAATAATTTGCCGTCTTTAACACTTATTTGAACGCCGATGCCTTTAAGAGAGCCTTGTATGCTTTCATTTTCTTCTTTGTATTCTTTAGGATTCAGAAATCTTGTATAAACATCGTCAAGACTGTCAACCATGGTTCCTATTGCAACATAAGCATCTTCTTCATCCTGAATTACATTGTCATATTTATGACGCCAGCGCTCCCAGTTTTGTTTGTTCTGGGTGTCGTCAACATATTTTGTATAAATTAATTTCCATGCTTTGTCGTATAATGCCTGCGGAGTTATTGCAAGAGCAGGATTTTGAGAGTTTGTTATAAAAAATAATACGAACATCAGTAAAAAAATTGATAATCTTTTCAACATTTGTTTAAGTGTCATTTGTATTTCCTTTTCCTTTTGATTTATATATTATAACAAAATCAAAATTGATTTCTACATATAAAATGACTAGATTGTTGTATTTATTATGTCATCAATTTTTAAAAAATTAATAATCTAATGCCGATATTTCTTTTCTTAAGGCTTTTCCTTTTTCGTCATATTCTTCTATTGTGTATAAATATTTGTTATTTTGATTAAGAAATACTTTTACTTTTGAAATAAGATTTCCGGATGTTGAATATACGAGCGTTTCGGAATTTATTAAATTACCGTCTTTATCGTAATATTTGCTTTCTTCACCCGTGGTTTTATCTTCATTAAGATATTTTGTATTTTCAACGGTTGTTCCGTCTTGATTTAAAGTGTATTTTGAAAGCTGTGAGCTTGTTATTTTTCCTTTTTCGTCATAATTTTTAATACAATATTCGGAAGTGCTTCCGTCTTTGTTGCTTGCTGTGTATTCTTCTTTTTCAAGCGTTCCGTCTTCTCTGAACCATTTGCTTGCAACGAGATTATCCTGTCTTTGTTGAACAAACCTGTCGTTGCCGTTTTCATATTTATATGTCAAATTGTATAAATCAAGTTTTCCGTCATTATTTAAGTCAACGTATTCCTCTTTGCATTTATTGTCGGTATCTTCAACGGTATATGAAAATTTATCCGTTCTGGGTTTATACACTTTTTTGTTTTCAATCGAGGATTGCAGTTGAAGTTTATCTTCTTCACTCAGAACAGAACTTTTTTGGTGAGTTATATTATATCTTTTGTCTGTCTGTGTGATACTATCAGGAACATTATCGCCGTCGTAATCAAGTAATTGCATAGTGTATAAGCCATCTTCACTTGTTGCCGTATATAAAGCCTGTTCCGAAGTGTCAGACAGTCCGAAGCCTCTGTAATCCGTGACTTCATTCATGGTTCCGTGACCCGAATCTTCATAAGAACCGTATTCAAGGTAATTAATAAGAGCGGTTGCGCCTTTGTTTGTCAGGAGCGAATCGCCTATGAGATTATTATTTTTATCATAGTATTTTGTGTAATTTTTATTTACTTCGCATCTGCTTGTATGCTGCTCTATTGCACAATACAAATTGGCGGGTTTGTCAAAAGGTGCGCCGTTAAATTTTGTGTGTTCCATGTATTGAAAAACGGAATGTTCGTTTTCGTAGCTTTTATTGATTTGAACATCTTTACTAAAGTCACGATGCGTATCCAATCTTAAAAAATCTTTACTAATATTAATGTCTTCCATACTTTTAACTCTCTTGTAAAATAAAATTATGATTATATTTATAAAATATTTTTTTCTGAAAAAATTAACCGTATATTAATTTTTATTAAGACAATTTTGACCGAAAGTTGTGTTAAATGGTTTAATAGAAGAAAGAAACGTTAAATTTTTGGGGGATAAATGAGAAGTGATATTTTAAAAACAGGTGTTGAACACGCTCCGCACAGAGCATTACTTTATGCAGGCGGTCTTTCGGATAAAAATATAGAAAAACCTTTTATCGGTATAGCAAGCTCTTTTACTGATTTAGTTCCGGGACATGCGGGAATGCGCGACCTTGAAAGACAAATCGAAAAAGGTATACATTCAGGCGGCGGTCAGGCATATATTTTCGGAGTTCCCGCAGTATGCGACGGAATTGCAATGGGACACAGCGGAATGCGTTATTCCCTTCCGAGCAGAGATTTGATTGCGGATTGCGTTGAAACAATGGCTTCCGCTCATCAGCTCGACGGACTGGTATTGCTTACAAATTGCGATAAAATCACCCCCGGAATGCTAATTGCAGCGTTAAGACTTAATATTCCCTCAATTATCGTAACGGCAGGCCCGTCGCTTGAAGGACATTGTAAGGGAGAAACTTTGACGTTTATCAGAGGTTCATCCGAAGCTGTCGGAAGATACAGAGCGGGAAATATAAGTTTGGAAAAATTAACGGAAATGGAGCATTATGCTTGTCCTACTTTCGGTTCGTGTCAGGGATTATATACGGCAAACACTCTTGCCTGTCTTACCGAAGTAATGGGTATGAGTTTATCGGGATGTGCGACAGCTTCTGCTGTTTCTTCCAAAAAAAGAAGAATAGCTTTTGATTCGGGATATAATATTTGTGAATTAGTTAGAAATAACGTACTTCCAAGAGATATAGTAACTCTTGATGCCATTAAAAATGCTATAATTGTTGATTTAGCACTCGGCGGTTCAACAAATTCAATACTTCACTTGCTTGCAATAGCTCAAAGTGCAGATATTCCTTTAGCTCTGGAAGATTTTGAAGAATTAAGCAAAAAAATCCCTCAAATAATAAAGCTTGACCCTTCAAGCACTTTAACAATGACGGATTTAGACAATGCAGGCGGAATATCGGGCGTATTTAAGACGTTATACGGAAAAACTCCGGAAATGAAAAATACAAAAAACATTATAGGTATGTCCGTAAGCGAAATAGCGGAAAATGCATGGGTGAATAACGATGTTATAAGACCGCTGGATAACCCCATAACCTCCGACCCCGGTCTTGCAATTCTTCACGGTAACATTGCTCCCGACGGTGCGGTTGTTAAAATTTCAGGCGTGGATAAGGATGTTTTTGAATTTACGGGAACGGCTAAAGTATTTAATCATGAAGAAGACGCAATGAAGGCTATTGTTGATGATGTTATAAAAGCCGGAGATGTAGTGGTTATAAGATATGAAGGCCCGAAAGGAGGCCCCGGAATGAGAGAAATGCTTGCGCCAACATCACTTCTTGTAGGGAAGGGTCTTGGAAAATCCTGTGCACTCATAACTGACGGAAGATTTTCGGGCGGAACAAGAGGACTTTGTATCGGACATATTACTCCCGAAGCCTCGGTTGGCGGTATAATAGGTATTATTCAAGACGGAGATAAAATTCAAATTGATATAAACAAAAGAACAATCAATCTTCTTGTGGACGATGATGAGCTAAACAGAAGAAAAGAAACATTTGTTCCTTATCAAAATGAAGTTCCGAAAGGCTATCTTGCAAAATATCAAAGAAGCGTTTCACAGGCAAACAAAGGTGCAATTGCGCAATAGAATTCGGTTATGAAAAAAAGAGCAATTATAATTGAATTATTTATTTGGACGGGAATTCTTCTTGTATTTTTTACTGGAATTATTTTCACATATTCAAAATTTTTTGTTGAACCTAACGTTTATAACATAAAATTTAAGGATATTGACGGAATAACTCAGGGTTCTCCCGTGAGATTTATGGGAATTAATGTCGGATATGTACGGGGATTAAAGGCAAAGGATAAATATGTAAATGTTCAAATACTTATCACCGAAAAAAATATGAAAATCCCTAACGGAACGGTTGCACGTGTGGAATTTTACGGTCTGGGCGGGTCTAAATCAATTGAGCTTATGCCTCCGGATGATGTTAACGACACGGGATTTGTAACCGAAAGCACCATAAGAATAGCTGATGTTGTTAAAGAAACGGAAGGTATCGTCGAAATAATTGAACTTATTGACAGATATATTCAAAAGGCAAACAGCATAGAAATACACAGAGGCTTCAGCAAAGCTGGAGAAATTAATTCCAAAAGCGTAATAAAAGCGGGAGAAGAGCTTAATAAAACCGAAAAAAACATAACAAAAAAAATAAATAAAATAAAAGAAAAACAAAAAAATACTATCGATTCAATACAAAAAGCAAATGATACCTTCTTAAAAATAAATAAATTTATAAAAAAATGATTTTATGATACCATCTATACTATATAAATAAGGGAGATAATAAAAGTGCCAAGAGCGCAAAAACCTAAAGAAACAGAAGTAGTAGTTGATGTTGAAACAACGGGACTAGATTATACAAGAGAAAAAATAATTGAATTTGCGGGAGTTAAACTTGTTAACGGAAAGATTAAAGAAAAATTTGAAACGCTTATTAACCCGCATCATCATATAAGAAAATCTTCTCAGGCAATTCATGGTATTTCGGAGGATGACCTTAAGGATGCGCCCGAAGAAGAAGAAATCTACCCTGAAATTTTTAAGTTTTTAGAGGGTGCAACAATAGTTGCTCATAACGCTATTTTTGATTTTAGTTTTTTAAACAGAACATCAAAAAGACTGTATAATAAACCGCTTGAAAATAACTATACGGATACGCAAATGATGTTTAAAGAAGTTTATCCGCAGTATGAATCATGCGGGCTTGATACTCTTGTTTCTGTTTTCGGAAAAAGTAATGAGCAGCGCCATAGAGCTATGGGAGATGCCATGGCATTAGCTAAATGTTATCCAAAGCTTAAAGCGTTGTATTTTCAAAAATATAACTGGCAATTATCTCAAATAGATCATGTTGAATATCTTTTTGAAAGATACTTAAGGCTTCAATCGGCAATTAATACAATGCAATCCGAAATTCAGGATTTAAAATCCATATTCAAGATATATTTTGAAAGAGGCGGAAAAGAAATAAAATCAAATACGGGAGAACTTCTTACATACAACCACAAGAAGAGCTTTGCTTATGATTTTGAACAAATCAAAGATATTCTGGAAGAAGTCGGCGCTTTGTCAAAAGCCGTTAAATTGAACAATTCTTTTGTTGACAGGCTTGTAGCCGGTTCTGCATTGAATGAAGAAATGAAAGAAAAAATAAAATCCGCAAGAATTGAAATAAGTGAAAATAAATCCTTCGGAATTATAAAACCGGATAAATCAAAATAATCTATAAATACATTTCATAAATTATATCCGGTGCTTGAAATTTATTTTTCGGTTTTTCTTTCCACATTTTTAATCTTAAATATCCGGTTTCTTTTGTAATTCTGAAAGGCATTTCCTCCTGATAAGGAGAATAGTTGTTGCATCCCGTTTCAAGACCGCAGGAATTTCCCTGATGATAATATCCTTTCATTTCATAGGGTGCTGTTGAAATATTGGTAAATTCATTAATAAATTGTATGTTTTTGCTTTCGTCACAATAAATCCAGTTGTAACCTAAATCTCTTGCGTTTGTTTCATCTGTGTACATTGCCATACCCGTATAATCAGGATTTAGGTCGTAAAATGATTTAGTATTAAAAAATGCCTTTATGGTTTTATTTTTTTCATCCCACAATAATTTTTCGGGTAAAAAATAATCAGCTTCACTGAACTTTTCCCTTCTGTTTCCTTTTTCAAATTCCGGAATGATGAAAGATATAAGAAGTTCGGGATTATTGATATTTAATGAGCATCTTGATGCACCCTCTCCTATGTTTTTGTTGTCCTTAATTCCGTTTGCCGCTATTTCGTATGCGCTTATCCATGGTAAATAGTCTTCAATTTGATAAACATCTTCCCTCGGCTTATAGTTTTCAACCTTAAAAACTTTTGAATTGTTTACATATTCAATTCTTTTATTTAAAATTTCATTTTTGGATAAATATGATAATTCGGTCATTTCTCTTATGGGGATTGAAATTTCTCCTTGTTTGACTTCTTTTTTACTTGCATCCTCTAAAATCTTATCCGTTTTCAGATATTTTGAAAAACCGGCAAAACAAAAAGCCGCAAGAGGCAATATTATTGCAACAACTATCCATATTGTTTTTGAAAAGCTTATCGAAGGCTTATATCCGCAATTAGGACATACTTTTAATTTTTTTTCAAATTCTATACCGCATATGGGACATTTTGTTAAGTCAATTTTTTCCATAATACATTTTTAGCATGTAACAAATTATTAAATAACGTCTTTTTGAATTAATTTAATTTGTCCTTATAAAAAATATATGCGTTAATGTTAATATTAAAATGTAAAATCAATGAGGGTTTATGAAAAAAATTTTTGTTATTATCTTTAGTTTGAGTTTACTGTTCATCCAAAATTCATTTGCGGATGAAATGAATACCGATGCGACTGAAGAGGTTATATCAAAGGAATTATATAAAACGTATAAGCATGTTTCAAAAGATGCAAATATAATTCAGGCGGTTGAACTGTTGGATAGAACATCGGGAAAATACTCAAAAGATGCTATTTTGGGAAAAAATCTCAGCAAAAAGCCTGTTCATATTGAATTTATGAACCTTGGAAACATAAACCCGATTTATACGAATTTTGATGCACTCGGGTGGAAAAAAGATAAAAAATTAAGCATATATATAAACGAAAAGCATAAAGACGCGCCGATTGAGGCACTAACCGCACTGCTTGCACATGAAGCAATTCATCAGGACGAATTTAATTCTCTTAATGAAGAGACATATGCATGGACACTTGAAGCTGCCGTTTGGACACAATTGACCGAAGACAATCCGGAATTGGAAAAGAGCGCTCATCCGCTTGTCGAAAGAGAAAATGTAATAAAAGATTTATTTATCCGCGGAAATTATACGAGCAAATATATCCATAAATTTGTTGTGACAAATAAGGGATATCAAAATTTGCCGGAACGTTCCTTCGGATTTGAAAATCTGTTATAGTTATTTTCCGAATGATGTAACGTGTCTTGAAGCTAAGTGAGCGAAATATGCGTCTTTAAATTCTTCGCTGCCTAATTTTTCAACTGTTGCAGGAATGATTACAAGAAAAGTATAAACTATCATTCCGAAAAATATTAAGCTAAGTAGTTCTAACATTACTAATAACCTCTCTTTCAATTTTGAAAATTGAATATTGTCATCTTATGTTTTAATAGACGGAATTAATTCTCAAAAACTTTAGAGATTTGAAAAAAACTTCATAAAACTTTATATTTTATTCTTCCCATGAAAAGTTTCTAAGCATCGTAACGAGGTTTATCAGCTTTTTATAGTTTTCTTCTCCTGCGTATTTATCTTCTTTTGATAATATTGTAACCGCAAGATTTCCTCCGTTTGCAATGCCTGCCATTGTAAAGTACTGGAATATCGGTTCACTTGAAGTAAGCTTGCTTGTGTCGATTTTTTTCAATACGGCTGCAACTTTTTCGCTGAAATCCTGACTGTCCGGAGTTAATCCTATTTTTTCAAGTTCCGTATAAAGGGTTGTTAAATATTGAGAATTAAAGAATACATCATTATATTTTTCTTTATCGCTGAAATCTTCGCTTCCCAAAACGGACATTGTTGCAAGGAATGAGTATTCATCTCCGTATGCGGCTTTAATTAATGCTTTTTGCTTATCATCAAGCTTATTATATTTTTCCATAAGCTCTCTTGCTTCGCTTGAAGCATTTTCAGGTTTTAAGGCTCCGGATTTCATTCTTTCAATTTCATCCAGAATTTTTGCGGATTTTAATGCAAGCGGGTCATCTTTTAAAGACGGTGCTTCAACTTTGGTATCTTCTTCTTTTCGGTTATTTACGACCGTTTCGCCCTGTTCTTTAACTTCCTGTTGAATTTTTTGCATTATCTCATTTTTAACGGTATTGTATTCGCTTCCCGCTTTGTTAAATGTTTCAATACTTTTTAAATAATTCTTTTCTTCGTCTGTTTGTTTGTCTTTAACTTCTTCAAGCGCAAGTTTTGCTTCCTCAAGTGCTTGAGTTGCTTCTTCAAATGCGGTTTTTGCCGCTTCAAGATTTGCCGTTGCTTCTTCAAGACTGCTGTCTATTTGCGCCTTTTGTTCTTCAGCCTGAGTTTTTTGCTCTTTTAGCTGTTTTATTTGATTTTCTATAGCTTTGTTGCTGTTTATTATTTCAAGCCTTTGATTTTTTTGCTCTTCGGTAGCGTCTGCCGGCAAATCCGGAACTTGTTGTATCTGTCCTTCAAGAGCAGAGATGCTTTCATCCATTCCCTGAATTGTTTGTTCAAGGGTTTGCTGCTCAGATGTATACGTTTCAACAAGTGCGGTTGAGTCGTTAACTTCTTCTTCCGCTGTTGTAAGTGTTTCTGTTGCCGTTTTATAATTTTCTATATATTCAAATGCTTCGCTTTTATTCTTTTCGGCAGCTTCTTTAGCTGTTTCCATATCGGTTTTTGCCGTTTCTTTAGCACTTGCGGCTTGTTGGAGTTTTTGTCTGTCTTCTTCCGATATGTTTGCCATGCCTGAAATGGGATTTTCGCCTGATTTAACATCTCCCGTGAGCTTAGAAGAATCTAAATCGGTTAAATCTTTTAAATTCAATATGCTGTATGATATGTATTTTTCTTTATCGCTTGTAGGAAGCGTTGAGGGGTCTACTTTCTTTGGAAACGGTTCAGGTGCTTGTTCTTTATCGTCTGCGGGTGTTTCCTGTGAGTCGTTTTTTGGCGCAGCAGGTGAAACAGGAGTAGTTCCGCCTCCGCCAATTCCGCCCGTACCGTCGCTTCCTCCGGTTTTATCCGTTTTTTCGCTTTCTTTTTTCTTTGTATTGTATTCTTCTTCGGCTTTTTTAGCTGCATCCGCAAAATCTATTTTATCTTCTTTATCCGCTTCTTCGTTTTTCTTCGCAAAGAAATTTCCGAAGTCATCAAGCGAAATACTGCCTGCATCTTCATCTGCTGCCGCAAGTTCTTCAAAATATGCCTGAAGTTCTTCTGCTGATATTTGTCCGTCACCTTTTCCCGATACTTTTCCGTTTTCGTCTTCAGTGCCCGCGTCTATTTGTTTGAAAACATCATCATTTGATAAAACGGCATTAAAAATCTGCATAAGAGATAATTCGTCATCGGAAGAATTATCTGCAATCCTGTCAAAAATTGATGAATTTTTGCCGTCATGTTCTTTATTTATTGAATTTGCATATTTTTCCCAGTTAAAATTATCACTAAAATCGATTTTAAAATCATCAAAAATACTGTTTATATCGGCATCCGTAACTTCATTTGAATTTCGAGCTTTGATTTTTTCTATATCGGCATTGCTCAAGTCCGACAGTCCTGAAGTTATATCGGATATTTTCAATTGGTTTAGCTTAACTTTATTCAAAATAATCTTTTTTATGTCATTTTGAATTTTTGAAATTTCAGCTGCGCTTATTGTCATCTTCCCCACCATTAAACAATATATTTTCCCTGTATTTACTTCAACGGCACGGCGACATTAAATCTTTAAGAAAAATACCTATATATTAAGAAATGTAACATTTAAAATACCTGTCTTATGATATACTAAAAAAATAAAAGGAGGATAGTAATGAAAAAGATATTAGTTTTATTTGTATTATTGCTTTTGACAACACCGTCGTTTGCGGCTGATTATACTCAATATTGTTCTGCCGGTAAGGCAAATCCGACGCTGCTCGGAAATCTGGGAAGCCTTACGGGTATTAACTTTATTTCAAGAAATATAATGGAAGGTCAAATTTCAAATGCCATAAAAAAAGAAGTAAATTCTAAATTTAATGTCGACTTAGACAGTTTTTTCGGAGTTAATGTTTTAAACGGAGAGTTTAAAGGTCTAAAAGCAAGCACGGATAACTTTAACTTTGACGGTTTAGCCGCTTCCAAGGTAGCTGTTGAAACACTTTGTCCTTATAACAGAGTTGGTTTTAACGGCGGAAAGCTTGTCTTGAAAGAAAATATGGTTTTAAAATATGACACTGAAATCAATCAGAGCGATTTAAATAAGATAGCGTCATCCGCCAAGTATTTAAAAATCATTGAAAAAATCAACAAAGATAGCAAAATTTCTTCACTTGTTAAGGTAACGGGTTCAAACTTGCAGCTTGATAACAACAAACTTATCTTAAATTATTCGATTACTCCTGTTTTAGGACAGGGGATTTTATCCCGTCTTGCTTCGGCAACAACTTTCAATCTGTCGTTTTCTACGGGTTTAAAGGCTGAAAAAGGAGAGCTTAAACTTTGTAATTTTGCGCTAAATTCTAAGAAAATAGGACTTGATGCACTCCTTCCCCTTGTTAATAAATTTAACCCCTTAACTTACGGTTTAAAACTCGGTGAAACAAACAAAGGTACTATTCAAATTGATAATGTAACAATCGCAAATTCAAAAATTAAAATTGACGGAACGGTTTTGCTCCCGAAAGAAGAATAGTCGGATGTAAATATAACAAAAATCGGGAAGTAACTTACTTCCCGATTTTTTCTACGGAGCTTAGTTTCTATTTTAAAGCAGCTTTTTGTTTGTTGTAAAAATCAATTTGTCTTTGAAGAACATTTAGTCTTAAGCTTCTTTCGGATTCCGTTATTCCGTATTTTTGATTTTTAACTGTATTGTATTCTTTGTTTAATTCTTCCAATTTTGAATTAATTTGTTTTAATTTTTCCGCTTTTTTAGCTGCTGCAGCATTATTATGTTGTTGTTTTGCATTGTTTACATCAGCTTTAACAGCAGACTTAACGTCATTTTTAGCATTTCTAAAATCTGTTTTTACTGCATTTGTGAAGCTGTTAGCAAATGAAACCGAAGTGGTTAAAGCTAAAATAGTAAGTAGTGTAAATATTTTTTTCATAGTTTTTCTCCCTTTTATTTTTAGTAACTTAATTTTATTATCGAAAGTTCATTTTTTCAATATTAAATGTAAAGAATTTTTAACAAAATTGCTTAATATCCTCTCTGACAGTTATTTTATCGTTTTTTCCTTTTGAAATAACAACATAAGGATTAATTCCGGATGCCTCCGCCATTGAACAATCATCCGTAAAATTTTGCATATCTTTATATTTTATGTGGATATTTTTAATTAAATTATATTCAAATGCTTGCGGGGTTTGAGCTTGAAAAATTGTGTTCCTGTCCAGTGTTTTTACTACTTTCCCGTTTTCAACCACTTTAATTGTATCCGTTGCCATTTTTCCGACAACCACAGCTTTATGTTTTCTTGTCATTTCAATGGTTTCAAGTATTGTTTCTTTTGAAATGTACGGTCTTGCACCGTCATGGATTAATATAATATCTGCGTTGTCACAGGACATTATCCCGTTATATACGCTGCCCTGACGGGTTGTGCCGTTTTGTACGAATTTAATTTTTTCGTTTATTATTTCGGAATTTAAGATAAATTCTTTTGTTTCTTTTGTTGCGGGAATTATAATTTCATCCGCTATATCAATAAATTTTTGAATTGTTGTTTCAATTACCGAATATTTGCCTATTTTTTCAAGCAATTTATTTGAGCCAAAGCGTGCGGATACACCGCCTGCCGTTATAATAACAGTTACTTTATTCAAAATGATTATATCCTTTATATTTTGCTTCAATGTTATCTATAAATACTTTTGGATTTGTTGAACAATAGCATAATCCTATAGCTTTAAAATGTTTTAAATTTTTAAAATCATCGGGGTGAACGGCGCAAACAAGGGAATAATCTTCTCCGCCGTGCAAAACAAAATCCCTGTTGTCCGTTTTTTTCGGAATATTATTATATTCAGCCTTAATATTAACTTTACTTTTATTTGCTATTTGAAAAAGGCAGTCTAAAAGCCCGTCGGAAGAATCCATCATGGCATACGGGTGTTTTGTATTGCATGCAATTTCAGTGCTTGCATCTTTATTTAAGACGGGGCATTTATGAATGGCGGAAAAATAGTTGTCTTTAATGTTATTTTGAAGATTATAAAGTCCCTGTGCGCTTGAACCGAATTCACCAGAAACAGCAACAATATAGCCGTCTTTTGCGTTTTTTCTGGATGAAATATTTCTGCCCTCGGAATTACCCAAAACGGTTATTGCTATAGCTATTTTATCCGATTTTGTTAAATCCCCGCCTATAAGCTTCATATCATATTCTTTTATTGTTTCGTTTATACTTTCATAAAATTCTTCAATGAAGCTATCATCAAGCCTTCCGCTTAAATTTATTGTCATAAATTCAGGCTTTGCTCCCGAGGATAAAATATCGGATATATTTGATAATGCGGCTTTTTTTGCTATATCACGGGGTGTCATATATTTTCTTGAAAAATGAACATCTTCAATTAGGCTGTCCGAAGAAATTGTAAGATTGTATTCTTTTAAATATGCACAATCATCCCCGAGATAGTCGGGATTATCGATTTTATTATTAATTATGTTTAAAAAATCAAATTCTTTTGCCATTTTAGTTTGTTTAGAGATTTTTAAGATAATTATACAGTCCCAAAAGAGCAAGCTTATAGCTGTCTTTTTTAAATCCTGAAATTTGACCCGTGCAAGCAGGCGCGGTGATTGACGTATGTCTGAATTCTTCTCTTGAAGATATATTGCTTAAATGTACCTCAACGGCAGGTATATTAACCCCTTTGATGCAATCTGCAAGAGCAATGCTTGTGTGCGTATATCCTGCGGGATTTATAATAATTCCTTCGGCATCGGTGTTTTGGATTTTATCAATGAGTTCGCCTTCATGATTTGACTGAAAAAATTCAAGCTCTATATCCTTATCTATTGAATTTTTAAACTCCAAAAGTTCATTATTTATCGTTTCAAGAGATGTTGTGCCGTAAATTTCCGGTTCTCTTTTTCCGAGAAGATTTATATTCGGGCCGTTTATAACAAGAATTTTCATAAAATATACCGCTTTCTATTTAATAATTTTACCATTAATTAAAAAATTATCCTCAAATTGCTTGATTTTTAAATCTTCCGGTTTGATGCAATTGTCTATATTGAATTTGTTTCGGATATCAACAAATTGTTTTCCGGAGCCAAAAATTTTATTTGAAATAAAATGGTTTATTTCATCAATTTCAGCTTCTTTTAGAAGTACGGAGTTCAGTCTGCACCCTGCTTCAACCATTATTGAAAAGATGTTTTTTTTGTACAAATCTTTAAATAAAGTATCGAAATTTTTAAATTTAATTTTTTCTATATGTTCCGGAGTTACGATATCGGAGTTATTTACAAGAATAATCCTTACCCCGTCATTTTTAAAAACATCATAATTAAAATTAAGTTTGTTATTGGGGTCAAAAATAATCCTTATCGGGCTTTTTTTGTTTTTAATTCGAACATTTAATCTCGGATTATCTTTAATTACCGTTCCGGAGCCTGTCATAATAGCTTGATATGAGCTTCTTAGTTTTTGAACATAATTTCTTGATAATTCATTTGTAATCCATTTGGAATTTTCATTTTCATCCGTTATTTTACCGTCGAGTGTTGTTGCGGTTTTTAGCATAACATAAGGTTTTTTAAATAAAATATTTTTTATAAAAACCTTATTTAATTCTTTTGCTTCTTTTTCTAAAATATTTTCTTCAACTTCAATTCCCGCCTCTTTAAGTTTTTTAATGCCGTTACCCTGAACAAGGGGGTTCGGGTCAACCATGCCTACTATCGCTTTTTTAAACCCCGATTTAATAATTAAATCGGCACATGGCGGAGTTTTGCCAAAATGTGAGCATGGCTCAAGATTAACAACTATTGTTTTTCCCTTAGTATTTCCTTTTGCATTTTTTATTGCATTAACTTCGGCATGTGCTTCGCCGAATTTCTTATGATAACCCGTTGAAATTATTTTTTCTTCTTTCTCATCGTATACAAGAGCGCCGACATAAGGATTTGGTTCAACGTGATTTTTTCCCTGTTTTGCAAGAGAAATACACTTTCGCATTAATTTTTCGTATATTTTATTGTTCTTCATTTGCTTTATCTTCCGATAAATCAGCCAAAGAGTCCGTTATTTCTTCCATTGTTACGTTTTGTTCGGAAGAAGAGTTTTCATTTATTGAATTTTCTTCGGCTTTATTTTCCCGAATTTTTGCATTTCTTTTTAATTCTTCAAATTTTTCCTGAGCTTTTTTAATAAATTCACTTCCGCTTGAAGAATTTGCACTGTTTGATTGCTGTATAAATTCTTTTTTAAACTTTTTTAAGATGTCCGCATTCTTTATGAACTTATTATTTGTTTCAATTCCGGACGTAACGGGATAAGTGTGTTTGTAATCATTTACAAATATATTCGGGTTAACGGGAAGTGCATTTTCTTTTGCCTGTTCATATAATTTGGGAATAATGCCCGTTGAAGAATGTTCTTCAATGCCTGCATCGTTTTTGTTTAAAATAAATATGTCTTTTATAATGCAGGAATTATCTTCTTCGTATTCAATTTCCGAAACGGAAGCAATTTTTCTGTTTCCGTCAGCATTTTTTTTGCAGAAGATAATAACATCAAGCATACTGTAGACTTTTGCTTTTGCTTGTTCGTAACTCAGATTACCGTTTTGATTTATGACTGTTTTTATTATTTTATCAACGGCTTCTTCTTTACTTGAAGCGTTTATTGTTGTATAAACACCCTTGTAACCTTTATTAAGAGCATTTATAAAATGCGGGAATATGTCTTCATCTTTATCGTTTATCATTATTTTATCGGGTGATGAAACAATGATGGCATTGATTATTTCTTCCGCTTCCTTGTCGTTTAGATATGAAGTATTGTAATTTACAAATTGAGCCGAATTTGATTTAATTTCTGCCGAATTATCAATGATAACATTTCTTGTATTTGCGGGCAGCATTTTTATAATTGAACTTAAAACGGTTGTTTTGAGGGTATTTACATCTCCCGCAATAATTACATTGGATTTAATCAATGAAAGCGCTTCAAAAATCAGAGCAAGCTCCTTTGATAAGGCTCTTAAATCCTGAAGGGCTTTTATTGTTGCGAGTTTATCTTTATAGCATTTAATAAATATCGAAGGAATGTTGCTGACGGGCGGAAAAAGTGCTTTTACCGACGTTCCGCCTTTAATTAAAAATTTCATGTATGAAGAAATTTTATCTTCTTCTATACCTGAATCTTCCGCTAATCTTATGATTAAATTTGTAAGCTGAATATTATCTCTGAATGTTACCGTGCTTTTGAAAATTTTGCCTTTTCTTTCAATGTATACATTTTTTGCACCGTTTATGTATATTGAATTTACATTCTCATCCGTTAAAAGCGCATCAAGAATATTGATGGCGCCGGACTGCGGAGCAGGGTTGTTTTTTATTTCATTATCGGGAAGTTTTTTTTCTTCCTGTATTTTTCCGATATTTTTATTGTTATTTAATCTATCTTTTAACGACAATTTATTCCCCCATTCTTTTGAGCAGATTATAAATTCCATGGTTAAAGTCTTTATTTGCTCCGCTTAAATTTACATAATCAATATCCATAAGTTCTTTTGCTATTTTTTTGTATGCATTAGCTATATTTGATTGAGGATTAACCTCTCCCACGGGCTGACCTATGTTTATTGCATCAATAAGAGTCAGATAATTGTTTGGTATTTTCTCAAAAACCTTCTTGCCTGTTGCTTTTTCAATATCTTCGGGTTTTATTTCAGATTTTTCCGTATATCTGTTAATTATGAATTTTATTTTTTCATTGCTAAATCCCATATTGTCAAACATTTCAAAGCATTTTTGACTGTTTCTGACCGATACCATATTTGTAATACCCGTATAAAGTATTAAATCCGATTGATATAAAACAGAGGCGTTTGCTTCATTTATAATGCTTGAAGTGTCAATTATAATCCAGCGAAAACTGTTTTTCAAATAATTGATTATTTTTGAAACATTTTGAACGGTTAATTTTGAAGAAATACTTATGCTGTTATTTAAAGAACAAATGTACAGATTTGAATTTTTATAATTATTTAACAGTGACAGAACAAGCTTTTCATCCGATGTTTCAAATTTAGATATAATGTATTCTATATCATATCTCGGCTCTAGGTTTAAAAAGGTTGAGGCATCCGGTGAATTAAAATTTAAGTCTAAAAGACAAACCTTCTTTTGGTCTTCAATTTTTGAAAATTCATATGCAAGATTTACCGCAAGAGATGTTTTTCCGCACCCTCCCTTGTTTGAAAAAATACAAATTACATTTGATAAGGTTTGATTAACATTATTTTTTATATCTTTAATTTTTTTGATTGATGCTTCAAGAACGCTATCTATGACAGGTTTTAAAAGAAAATCTTTAACTCCCGAATTCAGAGTTAAAGTTATAAGTTCCGAATTGATATCGTATGATGTTGCAACAAACAGAATTTTATTGTTTTTGCTTTGAATTTCTCTTATTTTTTCTAAGGTTTCGTTTTTATCGGTATTTTTTATATCAAAAACAATCAAATCAATTTGCTCAAAATTGATATTCAAAGAAGAAAAGTCTTCAAAATATCCGAGAAAATTAATGTCCGTAATGTTTTTTAATTTTGCGGATAAAACCTCAGAAGAGTTTTTTTCTTTATCAATTACAACGGTATTTATTGTCACTTTTTCCTCTGTTAAAAATATTTATTATTTTGATTATACTATACAAATGCTCATTTAAGAATATTTTTTAAAAATAGAAGAAGCTGCAAAAGTGCAAACTCAACTATATCTTTTTTTATTTCATATCTTATATTGCCCGATGCCTTTTTTGAAATATATTTTATAACTTTTATCGTATCTTTATATCTTAGAGAAATATAACAGAGTCCTACGGGTTTTTCCTTTGTCCCTCCGGTCGGGCCGAGAATACCCGTTGTAGTAACAGATACGTCCGAGTACGGTTTTAATCCCGCTCCCATTTCTAATGCCGTTTGTTCGCTCACCGCACCGTATTTTTCAAGGGTTTCTTTTTTAACATTCAAAAATTTCATTTTTGCATCATTGGAATAAGTAACGAAATTTTGAAATATAAATGCACTTGAACCTGATATATCGGTTAAATAAGAACTTATAAGCCCTCCCGTGCAGCTTTCCGCACTTGAAACGGTAAGATTATGTTTTAAAAATAACTCTTTTAAATTATTAAGTAATTCTTCTTTTTCCATAGCTTGTTACGACGGTATTTCCAACGTGTTAAGAAGTATTATTTCAAAATCAGTACCCTGTTTTATTATAATTTCGTCGCCGTGTCTGAATAAATCCGCAATAGTGTTATATATGCTTGAGCCGACACAGGCAATGCTTCCGCCGATAGCAGATACCGGTACAAATATAAATTTTGCACCTTTAAATAAATTATCACCCGAGGTTGCTCCCCATTTAACCGTTCTGGGAACTATTTTGCCGGCTTTTTTAATATCTCTTGCAACCGCTTTAAAATAATTTCCGTTTGTGGTTAAAGCGCCGTCAGACTTTAAAACATATTCAAAATTACTTGCTATGCCGCTTTCAATAGGCAGTTGAACGCCTTTTTTTGTAACAAGGTGGTCAAGTGTCAAATATAAAGCTGCAGGGCGTGATAACGCTCTTGAATATTTTATGTCCGTTACCCTTCCTCTGAATATTGTTTTTGAAGGTAAAATCAATTTATTATTTACGTAAATATCTTTTTTCAAATATGCCTGAAACAAATCTCCCTGATAAATATCTTTAGAGGATACGTTTTGCGCCATCGAAAGTTCAAGCTTTGTTCCGTACGGAATTTTTATGCCGTCGATATCGGCATATAATTGATGGGCTCCGAAAGCCTGACTGTATATCATTAAACAAAAACCGAGTAATACTGTTTTTAAAAAATTCATCTCTATCCTTCTTTACATGCTTTTAGTATCGTTAACACTTGTTGCACCGAATTTTGCACTTAAATCATCAACATGGTGAATTATATAATAAAACGGTTCAAGGTCTTTTTCACCAAGGTCAATCATAGCACCCCAGTCGCTTCTGCCGTGATGTGCGGCTATCATTTTTGCTATATTTAAGTATCCGTTTGTCATGCAAAGTGTATAACCGTATTGCGAATGTGATATCCAATCTTTTCTGAATTGTTCATTGTATTCAATTATTCCGGAGTCAAGATTAACCTCGTATTCAAAAATTTTACCTATATCGTGCAATATGGCGGCAGCTATTACTTCATCTCTGTTCAGATGTTTTTTTAAATTAGGCAAAATTGCAAGCAAAAATTCCGCGCATTCCAGCGTATGCACAACAAGACCGCCTATGTAGTTATGATGCATGTGTTTTGCGGCAGGAGAAATTATAAATTTTTCCTTGTTTTTGGTTAAAATATCAAGAACAAAATTCTTAAGTTCTTCGTTTTTAAATTCGTGAATTATATTGATTATTTTTTCAAAGAGTTCTTCTCTTTTTTCTTCGTCAATACCTAAAGTTGCCTGTTCAAGAACTTCAAAGTTATTCAAAAGGCAGTTGTTATATTTTTCGTTATAGCTCGCCGTTATTATTTTAATAATGTTTCCCGCCCTTGTTGAAGCATCCGGAATTCTGTTGAGTGCCTCTTCCCAGAGAACACAATTCAAAATTGAGGAGTCATCAAGATTTTTAATCTGCATTTTCCCCATTTTGGTTCCGGCTTTAGTATCTCCTATTGAAAAAGACAGGATTTCATATTTTGCTTTTAAATCTAACATAAAATAATTCTACTACAATTCTTGTTTTAGCGCCATAATCTTTCTATATGAGTCATTAATTCGCTGTTCATCGATTATACCGTTTTTGATTTCTTTTTTAATTGCTCTGTGTATTTTTTTGACTATATTTTTATCATAGTATTTAAGATTATTTGAAAACAATAAAATATCTATACCCGCATTTATTGAATTTTTCGTTATTTCATCAACGGAATAATTATCTCTTATTGCTCCCATATCGTAGTCATCGCTTATAATCACGCCCTTATATCCTATCTTTTCTTTCAGGATATTAACGGTATTTTCCGATAAACTTGCCGGATATTTTTCATCAAAGTTTGAATTATAAATATGAGAAACCATAACCATATTCATTTTTTTATCTTTTAAATTTCTGTAGGGTTCAAGTTCTTCATCCCGAAAAACATTTGTTGCATCAACAAAACCAAGGTGAGTGTCGCCTTCGGCACTTCCGTGTCCGGGAAAATGTTTAATTGAAGTTATTATTTTATTTTTGTTGTGTTGATTAATAAAAACGGAAGAATATTTTATTACGACATCGGGATTATCCCCGTAGCTTCTCTCTTTTTTGTTTATTATTGAATTTTTGTTTATCGCCAAATCAACAACCGGTGCAAAATTCAGATTTATTTTCAGTTCTTTTAATTTTTTTGCCATGGTATTATATGATATTCCGGCTTCTTTTTCCGAATATTTTGAAATTTCCCTTGCGGACGGACTGTGAAATAAATCATGTCTTTGGATTTGTCCGCCTTCATTATCTATGGATATAAATGGAGTAATTTTTGATGAGGAGAGGATTTTTTCATTCATTTTTATTAAATCTTCTTTCGATTTAATATTTTTTGAAAATAAAATAACTCCCCCGATATCCCCGTTTTTTATTTGTTTCAGAACTTTTTTAAATCCTTTTGAATTTATATTATCTCCGTCAAATCCTGTTATAATCATTTGTCCTATTTTTTTATCAAGAGTCCTGTCGCAAAACGCAAATGCGGAAGATGATAATAAAATTGCGAATAAAAAGAAAAATATGCTAAATTTCTTCATTTTGCTTTTTCTTTCTGTCCAGAATAATCAGTTTTCTTAAAGTTTGATTATTAACCTGTGCGCCGATTAACAGGATAATTGAAGAGTAATACAGCCAAACCATTAAAATTGCAAACGTTCCGATTGTTCCGTAAACTTTGTTATACGTTCCGAGAGCATTGACATACAAAGAAAAGCCCCATGAGCCGATTAACCAGAATACGCAAAAAAACAGAGCTCCCGGAATTACGCTTTTTCTTTTAAAACTAAAATCCCTTGCAGGCAGTACATAGTAATTAATTGATGCAAGTAAAAATAACATTAAAAAGGCAATCGGCCACCTTGTAATTAAAATCGTATTGATAACATGCTGCGGAATAGAAAGATATATTCCTATGAAATTTAAAATTACCTTACCCAGTACAATGAGGTTTATGCTTATAAACAGGAAAAAAGTATTTATAAATACCATCATTGTTGCAAGAAAACGAACTTTTAAAAAGCTTCTGTTTTCAACAATATTGTTTGCTCTGTTTAAACCTTTGATAATAACCGCAATAGCGTTTTGGGTCAGGAATAATGTTACAAAAAAAGCTCCTATTGCCATTGCTTTCCCGCTTTTAAATATAACAACTTCCTGAAGTACTCCGTTAATTAAATCTATTACGCTCGGAGGGGCAATAGCCGAAAGCCCGAATATAATTTTATTTATAAAGAATTTCTTTCCGAGCCACCCGAAAACCGCCATTAAAAACAGCATAAAAGGAAATATGCCCAATGCCGTCATATAAGCCATTTCGCCTGCTGCATTTGCAAAATCATCTCTTATAATACTTTTTATCAAATTTGATAAGTATTCTTTTAATATTTGAAGTATTTTTTTAATCATATAAGAAGTTCGTTAATTTCCTTGAGGAGTATTTCAGCGGCTCTGCCGATATTTTCTTTAATTGTACATCCCGCTGCACGTTTATGTCCTCCGCCTTTGAATTTTTCCGTGATTTTTGTTGCATCAATATTTTTTGTTCTTATTGATGCTTTTACTCCTTTTTCCGTTTCTTTTAAAACGAATGATGCCTCTATTCTTTCAATGGAGCGGAGTGTTTCCGCTATTCCTTCCGTGTATTCGTCACGTGCTTTATATTTTTCAATTATTTCTTTTGTAACAAGAGTATATGCAACCCTGTCATTAAAACAAAATTTTGCATTTGATACGAGGTAATTTTGGAATAAAATCATGTTTTTCGGTTTGTTTGTATAGCACAAATCAGCAATGTTTGAAATATTAATTCCTAATGCGGCAAGCTTTGAAGCTGCTTCAAAAGTTTTTTCCGTTGTGCTTTCATATTTAAAACATCCCGTATCCGTTAAAATTCCGGCATATAAACCGATTGCAATATTTTGAGATATTTTACGGTTTAATTTATTGAATAAATCATACAAAACTTCGGCACAGGAAGACATTCCGCCTTTTATGTAATTTATTTTTCCAAAGCCGGTATTCGTCTTATGATGGTCAATTACAATTGTGTTTTTTGCTTTTTTAAATACGCTTGATGCGTTTTCCACTATTCTGTCCGAAGAAGCCGTATCTACCGCTATAACCAAATCATAATCTTCTTTTAAATTCGATAAAGTTACCGCTTCATTTATATGCGGTAAAAATTTATATGTTTTCGGAAATTGATTTTCGTCTTTAATCTGAATTAAAATATCGGATTGTTTATTAAAATTTTCAATAATAAAAGATTTTAAAGCACTTGCCGAGCCTAAAGTATCTCCGTCCGGATTAACGTGGGTTACTATTAAAATATCGGAAGATTTATCTATTAAATTTAAAATTTCTCTTTCCATTAAACTTAGAATAGCATAAACAAAATCAAAATAATTCCACCGGAAAATTATAAATCATAATTTTGAATGAAGCCGTATCTGCTTCCGTTTTCTGCGGTGCTCATGCCGCCTCTTAATCTTCTGTTAAGCGTTCTTGCTTCTTCTTCGTATTTTCTGACGTTTAAACCTTTTTTTTCAAGTTCATTTACCTTCGGAGAAAATTTTAACAGACATTTTTTACATGTAAATCCCGTTTTTTCGTTATCATCCAGACTCGCCCCGCAAAATCTGCATTTGATAAAAATTTTCGGAAGCGCTTTAAACAGTCTGCCTCTTGAAATCAAATCTTCAAGTTCATCAATTGAAACTCCGGTTGAAGCACTTATTTCATCAAGAGTTATTTTATCATTGGCGGAATTTTGAACAAATTTTACAATAACATCTATGACGTCAAGCTCTTTTCTGAAGCATTCATCACAAACTTCTCTTCCCGAGCTTTTAAAAAACAGCGTTCCGCACTTCTTACAGTTTACTAATCCATCTTTTCCCATAGTATAAATTTTATCAATTTTTTACAAAAAATCAAATTATAATAAAAAACTTGTGCAAATAAATGTTTTTATATACAATAGAAATATATAGAATATTAAAATTAAGAGAGTGTATTTAGAAAATATTGCCTGTTAAATTAATTTCATTAAGTGATGGGACTAAAACAATAGAAA
>CADBOZ010000008.1 GCA_902796515.1 uncultured bacterium
ATGAAAAAAATATTTACGGGCTTATTTATAATAGTTTGTTTGTTATTTACTACAAGCCTGACTTTTGCATGTGAAAATTGCGGAAAAAACTGTGACTGCGGTGATAAATGTAAATGCAAAAAAGAAATACAATGCGATAAGGATTGTGGTTGCGGCTGCAAAGACGGAAAAGAATGCACCTGTCATAAAAAAGGCTGTCCGATTGAAGCATGCAAATGCCATAAAAAAATCTTAGGCATTTTTAAAAGAAAATGCAAATGCAGCGAAGAATGTAACTGCGGATGCAACTCGGATAAAGAATAATTTTAAAATTTGTAAACAAATTTATTAATAAATGTATAGCATATCCCACTGTGGTATAATTTTTTTACTGCATAGATTTGGTGAGATATGAACTATATAAAATTTGTTGATGTTACAAACAGAGATGGTGTGCAGACTTCAAGACTGGGTCTTGCAAAACTAGAAAAAACCATCATAAATTTAATGCTGAATGAAATGGGAATAAACCAGTCAGAATTTGGTTTTCCAACAACACGGCATGAATTAAACTACTTAAACGGTAATTTAGAACTTGTTGAACGCGGAGTTATAAATAAAACAAAGCTTTCCGGCTGGATGAGAGCGATAAAAGAAGATGTAAGGACTTCGTTTCATAATGTTCCGAAATTGAAATACATTAACTTGAGCCAGTCAACAAGTGAGCAAATGATAAACGGCAAATATCAGGGTAAAAAAACCCCGAAGGATGTCTTGGAAGATACTCTTGAAGCAATTAACGAAGCAATTAACCAAAATGCGGAAGTTATCGGTGTTAATGCCGAAGATGCTTCAAGGTCTGACATTGAATATTTAATCGAATACGCTAAAGAATGTAAAAAATACGGTGCAACCCGTTTCAGATACTGCGATACACTGGGTTATGACGACCCTCAAACGGCATATAACAGAGTTTATACGATTGCAAAAGAAACCGGTATGGAAATAGAACTTCATTTTCATAATGACCTCGGAATGGCAACAGGATGCTCTGTTATGGGTGCCCGTGCCGCAATTGATGCAGGGGTTGATGCTTGGATAAATACGGCAATTAACGGTATGGGGGAACGTGCGGGTAATGCTGACCTTGTTTCCTGCATTTTAGCTGTTAAAAAATCAAGCGGTTTTAAGGATAAGTATCAAATAGACCCTCAAATAGATATATCTAAAGCTTGGAAGCTTGCCAAATATACTTCATATGCTTTTGGAGTGCCTATTCCGATTAATCAGCCGGCAGTCGGAGCTAATGCATTTGCTCATGAATCGGGAATTCACGCAGACGGTGCCCTAAAAGACAGAAGAAATTATGAATTATATGATTTTGAAGAACTCGGAAGAGGCGAGCCTGAAATTATTGAAACAGGAAGAATGATAACAGTCGGCGAATACGCGGGAATTAAAGGTTTTAGAAACGTATTTCATAATCTTGAACTTGAATTCCATGATGAAGATGAAGCAAGAAATATTCTTGAATTAGCCCGTTACGCAAATGTACATACTCAAAAACCTTTAACGGACAGTGAATTAAGATTTATTTATTTTTATCCGAATATAGCGGCAAAAATTATGACGGTTGATCCTTATTACTCACCATCAGGAGCATTAAAAGAAAGAATGGAAAGACTGGAACATATTCCGGGAGCGAATATAGTATAATGAAAAAACTCTTTATAGATACTCTCGGGTGTCAGATGAATAAATCGGATACCGAACGAATAATAGGAATGCTGTCCCATTTTGACTATAGTGTAACGGATGATGAAAAAGATGCGGATTTATACATCGTTAACACCTGTGCCATAAGGCAATTATCGGCGGATAAAGCATATTCAAGGCTTGGTGCTTGGGGAAAAATTAAAGCCGAACAGAAAAAAAGAGGACGGGATGTAAAAATTGCAATTGCAGGATGCGTCGCTCAGCTTGAAAAAGAGTCATTGTTAAAGAAATTTCCTTATCTTGATTTGGTTTTCGGCTCGCAGTATTTGTATGAGCTTCCTAATCTTTTAAAAGAAATTGAAGAAAAAAGAGTTTGCGCAACCGACAATTTTAGTCCTGCGGAAAAAGAATATAATATTTCAAGAGTAAAATCGGTAAATGCGTGGCTTCCGGTTATGGAAGGATGCAACAATTTTTGTTCATATTGCGTTGTTCCCTACACAAGAGGGCGCGAGCGTTCAAGAAGTGTTGAAGCCATAATAAGCGAAGCAAAAAAGGTAATAAAAGAAGGATTTAAAGAAATAACGCTTCTCGGACAAAATGTGGACAGTTACGGGAAAACTTTGGAAAATAAACCGACATTTGCATATTTGCTTCAGGAGCTTGATAAACTTGAAGGAAATTTCAGAATTCGTTTTACAACTTCATACCCGACGGATATAACCGATGAAGTGATTGAAACGGTAAAAAATTCATCTAAAATATGCGAGTGTTTCCATATACCCATGCAGTCGGGAAACGACAGAGTTTTACATGAAATGAACAGAAGATATAATGTTGAAGAATATTCTTCGATTGTTAAAAAAATAAGAGAAAATATAAAAGATGTAACTATAACTTCCGATTTTATTGCGGGATTTCCGGGTGAAACAGAAGAAGAATTTTATGATACAATAAGAGCAATAGATAAGCTTGAATTGGATTATTCAAATACAGCGGCGTATTCGCCGCGACCGAATACAAAAGCCGGAAAGATGACGGATAAGTTTATTCCCGAAGATGTTAAAAAGCAAAGATTACAAATTTTAAACGATAAAGTTAAGGAAATGAGTTTAAAATCAAATCAAAAATACGTCGGAAGGACAATGGAAGTGTTAATAGATGATGCAAAGGAGGGTATATATCAAGGAAGAACAAGAAATAATAAAGTAGTTCACGTTAAAGGTGAATTTAAAATCGGAGATTTTGTTGAGGTTGAAATAACAAAGGCTTCGACATGGTGTTTATTCGGAAACAAGAAATAGTGCCATCAATCGAATTGTAAATATTTTGTTACATTAGTTTTTTTGTATTGCTATTTTTATCAATTTTTTTCTTGTTTTTACTTTATATAATTGCTATGAGAATACAGTTAGTAAATACGTTAGGGTTAGATAAGACATCCGCAAAATTAAACAGAGCGGATAACAACAGCGTTTTAAACGCATCAAAGAATTACAGGGGGCTTAAAAACAGTCTTGAGTGCATTGCCAATTATAACAAGGCAAATATATCCTTTAAAGGATATAACGGAGATTGGCATCCCGCAATAAAATTGTTCTGGCTTGCAACAGGAAGAGGCAGAGAGGAAATATTTAAGGACAACGAAACTGACTCAAAAGCCTGGAGAGTTGATACTTCAATAGGACAAAAAGCTTGGAGCACAATTCGTCCGAAGGATTTGTTAAAAAGAAATTTAGAACAGGCAATACAGAGTATTTGCACGCTAAATAACACATACGAAATTCCCGAATGCCTCGGAACTCCGAATTATGGTGATGATTGGGGAAGAAGAGCAAATTACATAGAAATTAACCCGAGATTAATTGCAAAAACCGAAGGAAACAAAATTTCGGAAGGAATTATTAACATGATAAAAATTCTTCCCGCAATTCCTCCTTCGACAAAAAGTATACCGACCTGTCTGATTTTATCGCAGGTTTATCCGACTTTCGGCACTCTTCATGACGGAAGTACGGATGATGTCGGCATATATTGTATGGAAATAAAAAACGGCATTTCAAAAAATCTTCTTTCGGATAACCTTGAAAGAGCAGGATATTGGGCAAATGCCGATGAACAGGTTAAAGGTTTTAATGACCTTGCGCATTTCAGAGGTTTAAAAACTGGTGTCAGAATGCCTATTTCTGCCGATCAGATGACGGTTCAGGGAAGACACTTTAACTGGCATGACGACTTAAATTCATACATTGAAGCTTGCTGCTGGCTTGTTGATTTGGGATTTGATGCTATTTATTTTGATTCCGGAAAACATGTCGGCGGATATGATATGGGCAATTATGAAGGTGTCGGCGCTGTTCCAACAGAAGAGCAAATGCAAAAAATAACCTATGAAATAAGAAAAAGAACAGGAAGAAATGATATAGCGTTTGTTGCCGAAAAAACGGATACAAACCCGAGATATGAATACCTTGGTTATACCGCAGGTACGGACTTCGGTTCTGCCGATAATATTGACAGCCTCTGGCATGAATACCACAAGCAAAAACACAATCCGAAGTATGCCGCAGGGCCTATTGTTTCGGACGATAATGACAACGGAGCAATGACATACGAGCAAAGGTTAGCCAGATTGAGAAACGCTTTTAATTCTTTTGATAATCCGATGAATAAGCTTCCGGTGCATTTACAAATGCATGACCTTTTCCCTTTAAAAGAAGACACAAATACCCATGAAACAATGATGAGAGCTTCAAACAGAAGCATATTCGGTGACGGCGCAAACGAATCAGACAGCCACTATAATAATATTTTTTCAAGCAGTGATGCTGCATTCTGGCATACAATACATATGTATCAAGAATTTGAAAAAATAATGGACAAATAATCGGTTTAAAATTTCATTAATTATAATTCTTTAATTTTATCCAAATTCATACCGAATGTATCAAACTAAAGTATGAACATTTCCGAAAAGTGTTACATTTCTTAACAGAAATGCTATAATGGTATTGAAGTGTGGAACAAAAATATATATAATGTCCTAACGGATGTGAGAGTATTTACATTTTATACGGATATGGATAAAATTAAAGGATTTATTAATGACAAGTACAATTACAGGAATTGGTTCAGGATTTGATATATCAGGATGGATATCGCAGCTTGTTTCGGCAAAAAAAGCAAGTACGATAACTCCGCTAAGACAGAAACTTTCTGCCCTTGAAGAAAAAAATACTGCGTTGGATAAACTCCAAAGCAAATTTTCAACACTTCAATCGGCAATTAAGACTTTTACAAATACAATGTATGACTCGTCTTCAGATATGTGGACAAATACGAAAATCGAGTCATCTAATTCTGCATATGCAACAGCAACTTCTTCGGGTGTTGTAACTGCTGCAAGCGTTGACATTGAAGTTGAACAGGTTGCAACGGCTACTGTTGCAAAAAGCGCACACAGCCTTGGAGCTGTTTCAAAAGAAACAATAGAACAAACAAAGTTTAAAGACCTTGCTAACGGTCAAGCACGTGAAGGTTCTTTTTCGATGTTTCTTAACGGAAAAGAATATACCGTTGAAATAGAAGAAAGCGATACATTAAAAAATGTTATCGATAAAATAAGCGAAGCTTCGGGAAATTTAATTCAAGCCAATGTTGATGATAACGGCATATTTTCCATAAAAGCGTACAAAAAAGAAAGTGACGGCGAAGGCGGCTATACATACAGCGAAGATACTTCCGCAAAATTGTCATTAGGTTCAAGTGCCGATAAATCTAACTTTGCTTCCGCTTTAAAAATGCATGAAGAAATAGGTACATACGGATACAACAGCAGCTATGCACTTTCAACCGTTAATACAAATGTTGCAATGAGAAATAGTGCATCCGGCCTTGGTGAAATACGTTTCTTTGATGAAGAAGGTAATGATGCGGAATCCGGTACTGTTTCAATAAACGGAGTTGAGTTTACAATTGATGAAAACACAACTTTAAATAACCTTATTTCAAGAATTAACGGAAATTCGGATACACATGTTAAAGCATCATATGACTCTTTAACAAATAAATTAATTTTAACTTCAACGGAAACAGGCGCTAACAACATCAGCTTAACCGAAAAAGGAACAAATCTTCTTAATGTGCTCGGATTAACAACGGGTTCCGGTGAAGATGAAGTTATAGCCGAAGGTTCTCAGGAGCTTGGCAGAAATGCAAAAGTTAAAATAAACGGGAACGAAGTTATTTCCGCTTCAAATACAATAACAGGCGAATCTTCAGGTATTACAAACCTTTCGATAACTGTTAAAAAACCTACAAGTGAATTTTCAAAAAATCCGGAAGATGAAAGCAAAGTAACTCTTAATATAGAATCTGATTATTCGCAGGTTAAGTCTGCTCTTAAGACTTTTGTTGATGCGTATAACGATGTTATAACAACGGCTAAAACAATGGGTGATAAAGACGGTGTCTTAAAACACGATGCAAGTTTAACATCTCTGGTTTCCCAGATAAGGGCAATCGGTTCTCAAGTTGTAAGTAATGACGGTATGTATACCATGTTGTCACAAATAGGTATTTCAACAACTTCAACGGATACTACAAAACTCAGTATCAATGAAAGCAAGCTTGATGAAGCTTTATCTCAAAACTTTGACTCTGTTAAATTACTTCTTTCCGACGGATATGTAAATAAATCCGATACCGGTTTGCTTGATAAAATGATGAGCACGGTTTCATCGGTACTGGATCCGACGAGCGGTTATTTTGCAAATAAGTCCGAAAGTATTGATAAACAGATTTCATTTATGAATACAAGTTTGGAAAAAGCTAATACAAGATTAACCGCATACGAAACAAGGATTACAAATCAGTTCAATAAGATGGACTCGACAATATCTGCGCTTACAAGCCAGCTTTCAACATTCCAGGCTTATATGCGTTAATTTGTTGCGGTGTTAATTTTTCCTGCAAGTTGTCCGCATGCGGCATCTATGTCCGCACCGCGTTCAAGCCTTATTGTGACTTTTTTTCCTGATTGTTCAAGAAGATATTTGAATTTAAGCATATCTTTTTTTTCCGGTTTTTTAAACCCGTTATCATCCCTTACGGGGTTATAAGGAATAAGATTAATGTTGCATTTCAGGTCTTTTAAAAGACTGATTAATTCTTTTGCACATTCGGGTGTGTCGTTTAATTTTCCGATTAAGATATATTCAATTGTTATTCTGTCTTTTGTTTTGGAAGAATATTCCTTTAAAGACTCCATTAGTGAATCAATATTATATTTTTTTTCAACGGGCATAATGCCTTCTCTTATTTTGTGATTTGTTCCGTGAAGAGATATTGCAAGAGTCGGAATGAGAGAATTATTTGAGAGCTCTTTGATTTTCGGAACTATACCGGAAGTTGAAACGGTTATTCTTCTTATTGAAATTTGCAAATTTTTATTTATAAGTTCAAGTGCTTTTTTAACGTTTTCGAGGTTGTCCAGAGGTTCGCCCTGTCCCATGAATACAACATTTGTAATTTTTAAACCCGTATCAATCTGAGCAAGTAAAATTTGAGATACGATTTCATGAGGCAGAAGGTTTCTTTTAAATCCGTTTTTTCCCGTTGCGCAAAATTTACATCCCATTTTGCAGCCGATTTGACTTGAAACACACATGGAAAGATTTGCTCTGTTGTCAAATCTCATAAGAACAGTTTCCGCCATAAGCCCGTCGCTGTATTCAATCAAATATTTAACCGTACCGTCACGTGAAATCTGACGGGTGTGAATTTTGCAGTCAAAAATTTGACAGTTTTCATTCAAAAATTCTCTGAATTCTTTTTTAACGTCCGTCATTTCGTCAAATGAGGAAGCATTTTTTGCCCATATCCAAGAAAAAATTTGACCGGAACGAAATTTTTTTTCGCCGATTGACTCTATATAACAATCAAGTTCTTCTTTTGATAATTTTGTCAGAACAAGTTTTTCCATATAAAAATATTAGCATAAATAACCGATTATTGATTAGTAAAACCGATAATGTTTTTCTTTATGCATTAGTGCAAAATTATAATGCTACAGACGATTTTTTGTTCATTATATATAAACCGCTATTAAACGAACCCTTGCTTTTATTAAAGCTTATTTATTTAAGGGTTCGGGCGGTCTTTTTAAGCCTTTTATAGGATATTTTTTTACTTTTAAACAAAAAGCATTAAAATAATAATATGAAAAGGTTATTAATAATGTTTTGTCTTGCATCGTCTTTTTATATTACCGCTTCGGCAGAATATCTCGATGTGGACTATAATTTTATAGATAATGCATTTAACGGCATAAAACCCGTTACCGATAAAGAGTTTAATGACACAATTAACCGCCTTACACCGCAGCCTGTCGAAAATACATTCGGCGGAAAGCTAAAGGCGTTTTTATTCGGAAGAAAGTACGGTGCTGAGCAAACACCGAAAACAAATGATATACAAAAAGATATAGGCGGTGAAAGACAGGCAATTCAGGAGATAAAAAACGGAATTTATTTTATCAGAATTTCCGCCCCTATTATAAGCTCAAACGGTGATATTATTCCTCTCGGGGATTATAAAATCAAAGAGAAAAAACAAGACGAACAGGATATGCTTGTTTTTTATCAAGGGGCAAAAGAGTATGGCTCGCTGAAATTAAACTTGTATGACGATACCGCAAAAAATGAAAATGATATAGCGTATTCAAGAGTTGATATTGTCAATGACTCGGTCATAAGAATAGTCTATTCAACAGTTAAAGAAACGAAATGTGCATACGCTAAAGTATTTCAGGGTAAATAAAAAATTTTTATTTAAAAAAAATAAAAAGTGCTTAATAAATAAGCACTTTTTTGACACAAAAGACAATAAAGAGTATAAAATTTATCTGCCGAGATATACAAGCGTTTCAAGCATACTGTTTGCACTGTTGAATACTTGAGAATTTGCCTGTACAAGTCTTTGGGCAAGAATCATGTTTGCAAATTGTTGAGCCAAATCAACGTTTGATGCTTCAAGAGCACCGGAAGCTATTGCGCCCGTACCGTTGATACCTGCTGCGGTGTATACAACTTTACCGGAATCCACGCCAAATTCATAAGTATTGTTACCTGCCGCAACAAGACCTGAATCATTTGTTACTTTTGCAAGCTGTATTTGCATATTTGCTTTTACAAGTACATTCGGGTCAACATATAATGAAGCTTTGTCCGAATTATTAATGTCGGCATTAATAATAATACCTCCCGAATCGGTGTAGCTGAAGAAAGTTGAAGTACCGCCTTCGTTTGCCTGAACGGTAAGAACGGAACCGTCGGAATAAGTAACGGTTACCATACCGTCTTTACCTACCGAAAGACTTTTATAAAGGTGCGTTGTATCGGATGTAATATCATCAACTTCGGTTATGGTTGCGGACATATTCATTACCGTTGAAGTATAAACTTTGCCTTCAGGGTTTACAAATGCAAGATTTGTTTGAGATAAAAAGTTACTTCCGCCCGGTACTAATTGGAAACTAATTCCTTCTTCGGAATTATCGGTTGCCTTAATAACGCCGTCACCTGCTTCAAATGTTACAAGTGAACCTATACTTGTTGTGGAAACGGGAGTTGTGGTATCGTTACCGTCTGCATCTTTTTCATAAATTATTTTACCGTATTTATCAATGGCTGTTCCTGTTAAACCTGATAAATCGGAAATTAAATCGGAAATTTTTTCTGACGGATTTCCTACTTCAAGTTCAAATTGATATGTATATCCGCTTTTAGCATCATAAATTGCAAACTTTCCCGAGGTTATTGTTTCGCAATTGTTTAATTCGTCTAATTTCATATCCTGAAATTTTCCCTGCGGGGTGGGTTCTTCAATAACCTTGATTGAAGTCGGAATTTTAATAGGTACTGTTGAACCGGTTGAAGATGTTATAGAATCCATACCAAGTACTTTACATCCGCTTGCGGTACATAAAAATCCGAGTTCATCAAGTGCAAATGTACCATCTCTTGTTAATAAAGTTTGTCCGTCCGAGTTTTGTACGCAAAACCATCCTTGACCCGTGATTGCAAGGTCGGTTGCTCTTCCTGTTGTATTTGTTGTTGCAGGTGCGAAATCTTTTGTGATTGATGCACACCTTACACCTACACCTATTTGATAAGGATTGGTACCGCCTAAAACCGCAGTTGAATTTGTACCGGTTGTTTTGGTTCGATACCAGATATCCTGAAAGTCGACACGGGAGGTTTTGTAGGCTGTTGTGTTCATGTTTGCAACGTTATCAGAAACAACAGTAAGCTGCTCTGTGCCGGCGTTTAATCCCGTCATAGACGTGAATAATGCTTGTGTCATTGAAATTTTGTCCTTTCTTTATTGTCCTTATGAATTATTTGTTTCGCTAATTGCGTTATTTTTTATGTATTCACCTAATTTTTTGGTTATGCTTCCGAGGTTATCCCCGATTGCGGATAATGCTTCTTTTATTATTCCTCTGTCTTCTGCTGCAGAATCTTTTTCTGCGGTTTCAACACCGTAAGGGTATATTCCTTTTACGGAAGATAAAGGATAATTCCTTCCGTTAACCGTTACGGCAGCACCGGATGTGTCATCAAAGCTTACGTATTCAACGACACCGGTAACACTTTCTCCGCTGTTATCAATATCAACAACTTTTCCCATTAATGAATTTGCCTTATATACGTTCGCAAATTCGCTAAACCCGTTTTGGAGTGCTTCCATCTGTTCCAATGTGGAAAATTGTGCTTCCTGAGCAAGCATATCAGTGTTATCCATGGGGTTTGTAGGGTCTTGATATTTTAGCTGCTCCGTTAACAGTTTTAAAAATTGAAAACTGCTTACGGAAGTGCTTGAAGCTCTTGTTTCGCTGCTTGCCATTTGTTGCGCCTGGCTTGCGGCGGTCATATTACCTAATTGTACTATTTGTTCTGAAACTGAAGCCATATAACTTTATCCTTTTATATTGAGTAACTCATTGTCTTGTTTAATATGCCCGAAAAGTCTTTTGTAAAGCTGTAGTCGTAATTTGAAAATCCGGCAAGAAGTTCATTGTTCGACTGTCTTTGATTTTTTTGATTATTTTCCTGTTGTTTAAAATTGTTCTGATTTTCAAAATCCTGATTGCCATCTTGCATACTATGTCCGCCATTTCTGTCGTAGCTTGTATATCCGCTTTCGCCGGCGGTTTTTATTTGAATATTATTAACATTTATTCCGGCATCAATCAGCTGATTTCTGAGAGTCATAATATTTTTTTCAATATATGCCCTTACATCGCTATTTTGAGCAAGAATACTTGTAGTAAGACCGTCTTTATTTGACAATAGTTCAATTGACAGCCTGCCGAGGTTGTTCGGTCTTAAAATCATAGTCAGCTTTTGAGATGCTGAATTTTTTAAATCGGTTAATTTTTCATTAATCTGATTTAAAATATTATTTGAATCAAGTTTTGATTGAATTTGACTAAAAATGCTTTCCGGAGCTTTCATTGCGGAAAGATTTTTAATTGAAAAACCGTGTCCCGTGCTGTCATATAATATATTTCCCGTCAGATTTGAAGAATTTATGGAACCGTTTTCTTCAATTGCAAGCTTTGCGACTTCATCCGCAACGGTTAAAGCGGAAGAGGAAGTATTTAACGTATTAACGGATACAGCTGCCTTATCAAGCATTTTTTGTGTGAATACCGCCTTTTCGAGATTTTTTTCAAGCTTATTAATGTTTTTTTCAGCTCCATCCGCTGATTTTACTTTTAGACTTTCGTCGCTTAAATTTTGTTCATTTTTGTTAATTTGAATATTTTCGCTGAATTTCGTTTTTGAATTTTCGGAATTATTCTTTTTAAAGCTTTCATCGGTTTTTTGTTCTTCGTTATAATCATATCCGAGTTCGTTATTATCATAAAAAGCGTTATTTGAATAATTTTCGTTGTTGTCTGTTTTATTGTTTTGATTATTCCGGTTTTCAGAGTTATCAATTTTGGTTTCCTGATTTAAAATTTTGTTTGCATCATTTGCCAAAATAACATTTTTTTCTTCCGCTACTTCATTTATGTCTTCATCCGATAAATTTTTTAGTTCATCTTGTATATTTTTATCTAAGACAGTTCCGTTTTTTAAATTATCACTATCGGTATTTTTTGAAGTGTCTTCCGACGCTTTTATGTCTGTTGAATTGTCTTCGGTTTTTGATACTGCGGTATTTTCCGCATCTTCCTTTTCGGCAACCTGTTCTTCTTTAAAAGAGTATTCTGTTTGAATAATATCTTTTTCATCGGAATTTAATCGGTTTGCTAAATATTTATTATCATCTTCGATACTGTTTTCTGTTTTGAATAATTCTGTATCGGTATCTTTTTTTGCATTATTGCCGATTTCTTCCGTATCGGATGTATTTACCTGTTTAGCTTCTTTATTTGTTACAATGTTTGTTTCATTGTCGTCTTTTGATTTTACCGAAATTTCATCTTTAATATCATCGTTATTTAAAGATGCATCCGAAATTGAGTTGTTTTTATCTTCTTTAACATTGCTTTGTTTCGAAGTTTCAGTTTGAAGATTTAAAGTACCATCATTGTTTTTTATTGAATTATCAACTTCAATTTCGCTATTTTCAATATTTTCGCTGATAGTATCTTTTATATCCGTTATGGAACTTGTTAAATCGGTTGACTTATTTGCGTAATTATTAAGAATATTTTTGATATCTTCAAATTGTGTTAAATCAGCTGCTTCCGTTGAATTTACCCCTTTAATTGAAGAAATTTTTTCAAGCAATTGCTCGAGCATTTCTTTGTCTTTTTGCCCGAGATTGTCGGAAAGAGCTGATGTTTCAACTATGTCGGTTATTATTTTCAGACTGTCTTCGTTTGAAATTATTTCATTGACAATAGCGTTTATTTTTTCGTTTCCGGATTGATTTTGCTGCATGTTGATATCAAGCGCCGCCCCGATTAAGTCAAGCACCTGATTTTCTTTTATTGTGTTTTCAACCGGCTGGGTTTCATTTTCATTACCAAGAAAATCCGGTGATGGCTGTACAAATGAGTCAATATTCAAGTCAGAAACTTCAATAGAATCTTCTTGATTTTCATTAATGCTGTTTTGTATTTCGGTATCGTTTTTTAATTCTTTTTTTATTGTGTCTTTTACTGTTGTTTCGTTTTGCAACGGGTTGTTATTATTCTGTATTTTACTTGTGTTTTGTTCATTTGCTTCAATATTCTTTGAAGTTTTTGCTTTGGCTGTTGTATTATTTGCGGTTTTAAATAAAGCATTTTTGTTTGAATTTTTTAAATTAATTTTATCTTTAGAGCCGTTTTTTGCCGTTGCATCAAGTGCCTTCTTATTGATTGAACTCGTGTTTGATTTAACGGCTCTGTCTACAAAATCGGATTGTGTCTTTTCCTTTTTTGCATTAAGGTTGCTCATTATATTTGTAAAATTGTTTTCTTTTTGTTCTTTGAATGAAGTTTTTGATACGCTTTTTAGCATTATATCAAATGCCGTATCTTTATTATCTTCTACATTATTTACTATACTCTGTGTCAAAACTGTTCTATCCTTTTAATTTCTTCTTGAATTTACAATATCGTCTGTCTGTTTTAGTTCTTCAAGCTGTAGCTCTTTATTGTATTCGTCTTTTTGCTTTTGTTTTAAATTCTCAAGAGATTTAACATCAATATAAGCTTTTTTTGTTATATTTTGTTGTTTTAAAACATCCAGCCTTGTTTTTTCTATAATTTGCTCCTGAAATCTTATATCCTGTGCGAGTTTTAATGAAAAAGATTTATAATTTGCAATTAGTTCCGGATTAAAATTCACCTCTTCAAGATATTTTTCGGACTCTTTTTCAAGATTGCTAAGCGCAGTTATCATTTCACTCAGAACATCTTTTTGCTTATTATAAACTCCCGTTATGGAAGCCAGTTGTTTTTGAGCATCTTTAAGTGCTTTTTCCCGAACGGTCAAAACACTCTCAAGGCTAAATTGAAACCTCCTCAAATTTAATTCTATCCCCATAAGTTATTTTACATATTAAGGATACTTAAATACTTATGTTTAATCATCGTCTAATTTATTGAAAAAACTTTAGCAAAATTAAACAAAAATAAACCAAATAAATTAGAATTAATTTCCGCCCATATAGAAAAGAATGTCTATAATTAAATCTGCGCAAAGAATGTAAATTGTGCATAAAACCGATGATTTTGTTGTGGACTCACCGACATTTTTAGCACCGCCCGATGTATTGTATCCGACAGTTGCGCAAACAAGAGCAATAATACCGCCGAATATAAAACCTTTAAAAAGACTTATGTAAATATCCTTCATAACAAGCATAAGCCAAACGGAATTTAAGTACCTTGCAGGATGAAGCCCTATTGAAAAATAGGAAACAATACTTCCGCCGAGAATTCCCGTAAACTCGGATAAAAGTACAATACAAAAACATGTAATTGCGCCTGCAATAATTCTGGGTGCAAAATAATAACCGATAGAATCAACTTTTAAGACGTCAATGGCATCTATCTGGTTTGTAACCTGCATATTTGCCACTTGAGCCGTAATTGCCGTTCCTGCGCGAGCTGCAAGAGCTAATGCGGCAAAACCGGGAGCAATTTCTCTTATCAGGGCAATTGCAAGAAAACCGCCTATATAACTTTCTCCTCCGGACATAAGAAAATGGTGTCCGACTTGAAGAGCTATAACACATGCGGAAATAAATACTATGGACAGGCAAATTCCGAGTGAATCAAACCCGATAGATGCCATTTGAGATATCACCCTTATGAATCGTAAGTTACCCGAACAGATGTATTTTACGGTTCTAATAAGATTTTGTATACATTGACCCAAAAATTTTATCACATGGTAATTATAACAAAAAAGCTGGATTTTTATTTCTCTTTTTTATAAAATACAACTATGATATTATTTGATCTACTGTTTGCCCTTTTGGTGGCATATCTTTTCATATATTGTGTATATCAACTGTTCTTTTATATAAAAGCAAATGATATTGAAAAATATTTTGAAATTCATGAAAAAACAAGAAATATAGTAGCTGATAAAAAAAAGCTCTGTGTATTAATTTATGCGAGTTGTAAGGATAAACACCTTGATGCGCTTTTAAATATTTTAAATAATCAAACATATAACAAGGATTACTACGAAGTTCATGTTGCATACAAAAGAGATGAGTCTGATACAAGTTTGGAAAGGGATTTTGCGCTGGGTGCAAGAATTCATAATATACAAAATCCCGATTATTTTTCAAAAGATAAGGCCGTAAATCTTTTATTGAGAAAAATGCTTCCCGAAAATAAATTCGATGCTTTTATATTTTTAAATGCAGACAGAACAGTTGGTGAAAAATATCTTGAAAATGTTAATAAATCAATAACAGAACCTTGTGTACTCGTTGGTTCAAAGGTTTCGGTTAACGAGAGAAACGAGCTTTCAAAAGTTATTAAAAACAGCATTATTTCCGCATATTTAAAGTATGTTAACAGAACAAACAATATTGTAAGAGCAATGTTTAATCTTCCGTTTTTTATTGACGGCGGAAATCTTGTAATAACTTCCGACATGCTTGAAAAAATGGGACATGTGGGTATTGAAGACAAGAATTCAGAGCTTGAATTTTCGCTCGATTTGGCATCAAATGATATCAAATCAATCTATTGCCCGTATATAATTTCTGCGGTTGATGTAAAAAATTATGATTTTTCAAGTCCGTCCCTAAAAAATAAAATTTCTCTTTTTTCGCATTATTTTTTGCTGCTGGCATTTAAGAATACTTCGTTTAAAGAGTTTATATTGTTTCTTGTAAAGCCTAATTCTCTTTTTGTATTATTTGCTTTTATAACTCTTGTGTATTTTTCAATATATTATCCGACACATGTTTCACAAAGAGCTGTCAGTATTCTCGGTGTATTTTTATTTGTTAACTTCATTATATCCGTCAGAGCATCTAAAATTACAATTGCCGAAATCTTCTGGCTTTTATTGTATCCTTTCTGTCTGAGCTGGCAAAAATTGAAAATTTTTACAAATAATATGTCTGCCCGTTCAATTATGAAAAGTGCTTACGAAGAGGAAAGTGTTAATTCCGCTACAATAAGCGCAGTTGCAAATAACGGTAAAAAAGATTTTGACTCTAAACTTGATTTGGTATCAGAAGACGGCATGAGAAAAGTCGTATTCAGGGAAGGCAACAGATTTATTGAAACGGACTCTTTTTTAAGAATGTACGATGCGCTTGAAGATATGACAAGAAAGCTAAAATCAAAAGGAATAGTTTTAAAAATTTGCCAAAATTGCAGAAATTTTACAATGTGTCCCGATGGCACGCTCGATTGTTTAAACGGAAAATGCCAGATTTCACAAGGGGAAATTCTTGTGTGGAACGGATGTCAATATTTTGCGTCTAATGACATAAATAATCACGAAGATAATTAATTTACTTTATTTTTGTCAATTTGGTTGTCTTGAACAAAAAGGAGTGCGAAAAGTCTGAATATTGAACTGTCATAGGTTTGCCAGCCGCTGTACTGTCCGTTTTTTAATTCTTCAATAGTCATTGTTTCCTGCTGAATTCCGTTCGGATATCTGAAATTAATGTATACCGAAATTCTTTGATTTAGTATATCCTTGTTTTCTTTTACATATCTCAGCCAGCTTTTAAGCCCTTCAAATGCCTTGTTGCCGTCAAAATGATCTTTATATTTTATATTTTCAATAACATTATTAATGATATAAAAAATCCTGTCTTTGTTGTCTTTATCTATATTTTTATCGTCCGTTTTGAATTCGCTGCATGCGGCAGGAATTAATAAATCGTATGCCTGAGTTACAAATATATATTTTTCGGTATCGATGTTGCCTTCTTTGTCTGTAATAAGCCCGTATAAACGTTCAACCTGATTGTCGTCATTTGCTCTTGCGGCATTCATTGCGTTTACAACGGCGTTCATCTTGGCATAATCCAGATGTCCTTCCGTTACGCAAAACCTGTTAATGAAATTTATTGCGCTGTCACAGTCAAAATATACATCGCTTTCGGTTTTTAAATAAATCAAAGCTTGAGCTTTCATAAGATTTATCTTGCCGTTTTCGGATTTTGAAACTTCATATATTTTATCAACGTCGGAAATGCCGTTCATCAAAGCAATATAAGCATCTTCCGCAAGTACATTAACCGGATTAATTGTATAAAGATATTTATCATATTTTTCATCTTTTATTGAAGATAATGCAATTTTTGTTCCTTCAATCAAAACCGGAAGATAGTTATCTTCATATGTAATTTCATCATCTTTAAGTAAATATTTTGCTTCATTTAAAGTTTTTAAAAAGAGTTCTTCGTTTTCTTTTCTGTACTTTCCTTTTGAATCAATAATTATTGTTTTTATAATGTCTTCTCTTTGACTTTCGTCTTTAATTGCATCCAAAAAATCTTTTGAAGGAGTGTTATTTTTTCTTTTTTTACTGTATGTGGAAGTAAAGAACACTTCATCATAAGCAAGGTAATTATTTTTTATTATGCTTTGTTTTGAATTTAAAGTATTTCTCTTTGAGTAAACTAACGGGCTAATAGCATTTATTTTCATTATTTGACATCCTTTTTTAATACAAAAATGCTGAAAGAAAAATTTTGCTATAAAATTTCATTTAATTTTCCAAGCATATATAAAGAACCGCATACGATTTTTAAATTCGGTTTTTTTATAATATTTTCTATTTCCTGAATGCTTTCAATTTTTATGGCTTTTGTTTTATATTTTTCATCCAGCTCGTCAAATTTCAAGGCATTCGGGTAATCAAATTCAAAGAAATAAAATTCGTCTTCTTCTTTTAATAAAATTTCAAGCATTTTTTTATAATCTTTATTTTTTAAACAGCCGAAAATAAAAGTTTTTTTGTCATCTTTAAACCTGTCATCAAGAAATTTCCTTAAAGCTTTAATTCCCGAAGGATTGTGCGCGCCGTCTTTTAAAAGATTTTTTTCTTTGTCGTAATCAAGTCTTAGTTTCCATTTTACGTTTTTTAAGGCTGTTTTTATTGCACTGTCTTTTATTTTTACATCAAAAGTACTTATCGCGCCGAGTGCAAGAGCAAGATTATCGGCTTGATGAGAGCCTAAAAGATTAAATCCATATTTTTTGTTTTCAACAACCGCAAAGTTTTTTTCTTTTTCAAACAAAATCTTCACATCGGGAATATCAACAAAAGATGCATTTTCTTCTTTTGCTTTATTCAGAATGGTTTTATAGCCTAAATTGTTTTTTGATATAACCACTTTGGAATTTTTTTTGATTATCCCTGCTTTTTGGCTTGCTATTTCATCGATTGTTTTTCCGAGTCTTTCGGTATGATCAAAATCAATCGTTGTAATAACACAGCACAAAGGCTCTTTAATTACATTTGTTGAATCATAAGTTCCGCCAAGACCTGTTTCAAGAACGACATATTTAACCCCTTTAAGATAGAAGTAATAAAAGGCAACAACGGTTAGCAGTTCAAATTCGGTTAACTCTATTCCGTTTTTTTGTGCAAAATTATCAATGGAATCTACAAGTTTGTTAAAAGTATAATCCGGTATATCTTCATTATTGATTTTTATTCTTTCATTATAGCGTGCAATATGCGGACTTGTAAAAAGTCCGATTTTTGTATCGGAGTTTTTAAAATTTTCAATTAATATGTCGTTGATAATTTTAGAAGTTGAACCTTTTCCGTTTGTTCCCGCTATATGAAAACATTTAAAACTGTTTTCGGGATTACCTAACAGATTTAAAATTTTTTGAGTTCTTTCAAGTCCGAGCGAGATGTGAAATTTTTTATAACCTGTTAAAACTTCAAGTGCGGTTTTCATCTTATTGCCTTATTTACCTGCTCAACAATTTTTTCGGCTGAATCTAATTTTGCCATTTTAAATGAATTGTATGATAAATCAGATAAAAGCTCTTTATTGTTCATAAGCTCGTTTGTAATCTTAAATAAACTTTCATTATTACAATCTTTGTCTTCAAGCATAATTGCCGCTTTGTTATTTACAAAACTCTGTGCGTTCTTCTTTTGATGGTCTTGTGCCGCATAAGGATAAGGAATTAATATTGCGGGAAGAGAACAAGCGCAAATTTCGGATAAACTTAATGAACCGGCTCTTGAAATGACTATATCGGCAGATAAAAGTGCAAGATACATTCTGTCAAAAAACGGCTGCAATACAAGGTTATCGGGAAGCTCGTTGAATTGTTCGAGAATTTGTTTTGTGACTTCATCGAAATTTTTTCTTCCCGTCTGCCATATTATTTCTATGTTTTCTTTATTTGCGTATTCTTTTAAGATTTTAAATGACGACTCGTTGATTTTTTTTGCCCCTAAAGAACCGCCCATAATAAGAATTGTAAAACAATCTTTAAGAGAAAGCTCTTCTCTTGCCTGCTTTTTTGATATTGTTTTAAATTCTTGTCTTATCGGATTTCCGTTAATAAAGATGTTTTTTGATTTTATTTTTTTCTTTGCATCTTCAAACGAAAGTGAAACGCTCGTTGCTAAAGGCGCAAATGCTCTTGTTACGATGCCGGGCTCAATGTCGCAGTCATGTAAAACATAAGGAATTCTAAACATTAATGCGCAAAATAATGCCGGAGCACAGACATATCCGCCTGTTGCAAATACTACGTCCGGTTTGTATTTCAAAACATAAGTCATGGTTTTAAAAGTTGCGCTTATTAATCCGAAAATCCAAAAGATAAAATTCAGGCTGAACTTTCTTGGCATGCCTTTAGCCCCGTGGGATAAGAAATTGTATCCGTATTTTTTTGCAATATCATATTCCATATTTTTTTTATTGCCGAGATAAAATATGTTTTTCATATCGACATTTTGTTCCAATAATGTGCTTATTATTGAAACAGCCGGATAAATATGTCCTCCCGTTCCGCCTCCTGTTATGAAATAAACTTTATCTTTTTTATTTTTATTGAATAATTTATTGAACATAATGTACTATCCTTTGAACTTTCTTTTTTGAGATGTTAATTAAAACACCTATCATACAAAGAGAAACAAATAAACTTGATCCGCCGTAGCTTATAAAAGGCAAGGGAATTCCCGTTGCGGGAACAAAAGAAGATGCTACGGACATATTAGTGAAGGCTTGAAATGAAATAGAAAAAGTTATGCCGACAGCGAGTATCTTTCCGAACATGTCGGGACATTTTTTCGCAATTATAAATCCTCTGTGTAAAAATATTCCAAAGAGGCACACAAGGAAAAGACAACCCAAAAATCCGAATTCTTCACCTATTATTGCAAAAATAAAATCAGTATGTCCTTCAGGCAGCCAGGATAACTTTTGTTTTGAATTCCCAAAGCCTACTCCGAAAAAACCTCCCGAAGAAAAAGCAACCATGGATTGAATTATGTTGTATCCGGCTCCTAGAGCATCCGAAAAAGGATTCCACCATACTTTAATACGCTGAAGCTGATAACCTCTCATAGTAAGTGCAACAAGAGCCGCACCCGTGCCGCATAAAGCTCCTATTATTTTTGTTGAACCGCCTGCAACATAATACATTGCAAGGGACGTCATCAAAAGAAGTATTATCATTGACAAGTTTGGCTGCATATAAATCAAAAGAAGCATAGTGCCGAAAATAAAATAAAACGGATATTTTGTTGAATCAATGATTTTGCAATTTTTTGAAAACAATGAAGCAAAATATAATACAAGAGCAGGTTTTGCCATTTCTGACGGTTGAAATTGCAAAGGCCCTATGACAAGCCATCTTTTTGCTTCGTTAACCGTAACCCCCAGAGGAGAAAACTTAACAAGGGCAAGTGTAATCAAGACAAAAATAGCCATCATTCCTGCAAAAGGCTTCAATCTTCGATAATCGGTTCTTGAAAAAGCCCACGCGCCAAATATACCGGCAATTAACCAGATTAATTGTTTGAGTGTAAAGGCAAAAGGATCTTCACCGAGCCCTATTGCTTTCGGTGCGGATGCTGAAAATACCGCCATAATTCCGAATATCACGATAAACACAACCACTACTATAAGTATGTTATCAGGCGGAGTTTGTGTATATGTTGTTGTATGGGTTGTATTATATGTTCTGCTTCTTTGATAAGACATAATTTCTAAATGCGTCCCCTCTTTTTTCGTAGTTTTCAAACATATCAAAACTTGCACATGCGGG
>CADBOZ010000009.1 GCA_902796515.1 uncultured bacterium
CTGGGCCAGACTTGAACTGGCACGAAGTTATTAGCCTCATCGGATTTTAAGTCCGACGTGTCTACCGATTCCACCACCAGGGCAAAAGATATCGTCAATTCAATTTATAAAGTGCTTTAATATGATACAATAAAAATAAATTATTGTCCAGATTTTTCTTCAATAATCGCATTCATATCGTTAACCATATCATCAATGTTAATTCCGTGAACTTTTGCACCTGCTTCCAGATTTTCAAAATGAGCAGCAGCACAACCGATACAGCCCATTCCGTATTTTGCAAAAATTTCCAGAGTTTCGGGATGTGCCGTAACGATTTCCATTATACCCATATCTTTTGTAACAGTATTCATTATTTTTTTACCCTTTTTATCTACATTATTAAAATAGCATAAACATGAATTTTATTGGTCGGATTCAAAATTTTTCTTTAACAATTTTTCAAAATCGGAAGGTTTAATATCTTTAATAAAATTTTTAAACTCCTGCGCTTCTTGTTCGTCTTTTTCAACATCGGTCGAAACAACACCGACAGCAAGTACATTAGCGGTAACAAAGATAGGAACATCAGCCCTGAGAGCAATTGCTATAGCATCAGACGGACGAGAGTCAATTTGAATTTCTTTTTGCAATTTTTCATTATACATATAAATTGTCGAAAAATAAGTTTGTTCGTTAACATCGTTTATTTCAACTTTTGTAATTTTATATTCTGATTGACGAGCTATATCTATAAATAAATCATGTGTCATCGGGCGGCTGGATGGAATATCCTCAATTTTTCTTATTATTGCGCTTGCTTCTGCGGAACCAATCCATATCGGAAGAGCACGTCTGTTTTCTAAATCATTTAACACAACTATGGGCGAACCCGTTCTGGTATCAAGAGCTATACCCATCACTTTCATCTCAATCATTATAATCTCCTTTAATAACTTGTATTGTATCATTAAAATAGATTTTATTTACAAATATATAGACTATTTTTTAGGATATTAGTGTATAATTAAAATCATACTAACCGAGGAGAAAAGAATGGATACAAATATACTTTCCTTTATAGAAAAGAAAACTCAGGCACTTGAAGACCATATCGCACTGGGAATAAAGTCAAATTTAGGATGGAGCGAGCTGACATATAAGGGATTGAATATTCTATCCAGAAGACTTGCTTCTTATCTTATTGATTTAGGCGTTAATAAAGGAGATAAAATCGCAATTTTATCCGAATCCACTCCGGAACTCGGGGCAACATTATTTGCAACGGTGCTGGCAGGGGCAATAAGCGTTCCTCTGGATGTAAAGCTAACTATTCATGAATTAGAACACATACTGTCAGACTGTATGCCAAGAGTGATTATTACATCAAGCAATCATCTTCAGGACGCAATTGAACTAAAAAACAGGTTTTCAAGCGTGGAAGATATAATAATTATTGACGGAAAAGGCGCAAATAAGGAATACCCCAATTTAAGAACGTTACCCGATACTCCCGACAAAAAGTGGCGCCACAGAAATTTAGACAGAACAGCTTTAATTGTATATACATCAGGCACGACAGGAAACCCGAAAGGTGTTGAAATAACTTTCAGAAACATGCTTTCGCAGGTTATAGCGCTCGGAAAATGCTTCAGCTTTAATCATACAGACTCAATGCTGTCCATTCTTCCCATGAATCACCTTTTTGAAATATCGGTAGGTTTTATGTCATTTCTGTACAAAGGTGCATCGATATACTACAGTAACAGTCTTAAACCGAAAGATATTTTTCCGATTATGAGGGAAAAAAGAATTACTTTTATGGTTGTTGTGCCTGCATTTTTAAAACTCGTTAAATCGACTCTTGAAGCTGAAATCAAGCAATATAAACCGTTTAAAAAAGCTTTTTATAATTTTAAATACCGAATATCAAGGCTCATTAAAAATAAAACACTGTCAAAAGTACTGTTTAGAGAGCTGAGAGGTAAATTCGGATACAGTTTTAAAGGTTTTATGTCAGGCGGTGCGCCTTTGGATATGGAAGTCGGAAAATTTTTTGAAACTCTCGGAATTACAATATATGAAGGTTACGGACTTTCTGAAGCAAGTCCCGTTATAAGTATGAATTCGGAAAAACATCATAAACTCGGGTCTGTCGGCCGTCCGATTGACGGGGTAAAGGTAAGAATTGACTCCGAAACAGGCGAATTGCAAATAACAGGTGATAATGTCATGAGAGGATATTACAACAAACCGGAATTAACAGAAGAAGCTTTCTGTGAAGACGGATGGCTAAAAACGGGAGATATAGCAAAAATCGATTCGGCAGGATACATCCATATAACAGGCAGGATTAAAAACATGATTGTTTTATCGGGCGGTAAAAAAGTATTTCCCGAAGAAGTTGAAGCGGTTTTATCAAAAAGTCCGTATATAGAAGAAGTGGTTGTATATTCGGACGTTATAAAATCAGGCTCAAAAAAAGGAGCGGAAGAAATAGTTGCAAAAATTCACCCAACGCAAGATGCCGTAAAATTAAATGATGAAGAGCTTAACAAATTAATAAGGTCGGAAGTTAAAAAACTGTCACTTGAATTATCTTCCTACAAGCGACCGAATAACATAATAGTTTCAAAAGAACCGCTTCCAAGAACAGGAATATCCAAGATTTCAAGAAAAAAGGTTAAACAGGAAGCTTAATACTTTTCAAATTATTTACTTTTACTCATATCGATTGCAGCTTCAACAAACCCTAAAAACAAAGGGTGAGGGTTATCAGGTCTGGACTTAAATTCCGGATGAAACTGGGCTGCAACAAACCAGTTATTCTTCGGGTTTTCAATTATCTCAACAAGCTCGCCGTCGGGGCTTGTCCCTGCAATAAGAAGACCTTTTTTTGCCAGTATGTCCTTATATTCATTATTAAATTCGTATCTGTGTCTGTGTCTTTCGGATATATCCTCCGTTTTATATACGGAATAGCTTTTTGAAAGCTTATTCAGTTTGCAGGGAAAGGCACCTATGCGCATCGTTGCGCCAAGGTTTTTTATATTTTTTTGATTTTCCATTAAATGAACAACTTTAAACTCTGTATCTTTATCGAATTCTTCAGAGTTAGCATCTTTTAAACCCGCCACGTTTCTGGCAAATTCTATAACGGCACACTGCATACCCAAGCACAAACCGAGATACGGTATATTGTTTTCTCTTGCATAACGGACTATTTCAAGTTTTCCTTCGACACCTCTTTGACCGAAACCTCCCGGCACAATGACACCATGGACATTTTCAAGAAGCTTGCCTGCTTGATTTTGATTTTTAACATCATCGGACGCTATCCATTTTATATTGATTTTGGTATTTGTTTTAAAACCCGCATGATGCAAACTTTCAACCACTGAGAGATAAGCATCGTTCAGGGATGTATATTTTCCTGCAATTGCAATGTTTATCTCTTTTTCAGGATTGTGTATTCTTTCAACAAGCTCAGTCCAACTTGATAAATCAGGTTTTCTTTTTTCTATGTTCAGAATTTCGCAAACCCTATCGCATATTCCTTGATTTTCAAGATACAAAGGTACTTCATATATTGACTTCATATCTTTACATTCAATTACACAGTCTTTATTAACCGAACAAAAAAGCGCAATCTTATCTTTTTCATTTTTATCAACAGGAACTTGAGTTCTCAATACAAGCATTTCAGGCTGAATACCGTAGCTTCTTAAAACATTTACACTATGCTGTGTCGGTTTTGTTTTAAGTTCACCCGATGTATTCAAATACGGAAGCAAAGTAACGTGGAGTGACATACTGTTTGATATGCCCTGTTCAATCTTAAATTGCCTTATCGCTTCAATAAAGGGCAACCCTTCAATATCACCTACCGTACCGCCTATTTCAACAATTAAAATATCCGGATTATCTTTAGCCTGAGCATTTCTTATTCTTGATTTAATTTCTTCCGTAATATGAGGTATCATCTGTACCGTCGCGCCGAGATATTCACCTCTTCTCTCTTTTTCAATAACAGTCTGATAAACACTTCCTGAGGTTACATTGTTTATCCTTGAAAGATTTTTATCAAGAAATCTTTCATAATGTCCCAAATCTAAATCCGTTTCCGCTCCGTCGTCACAAACAAACACCTCTCCATGCTGATAAGGGCTCATTGTTCCGGGGTCGACATTAATATAGGGGTCAAATTTTTGAGTCGAAACTTTAAATCCTCTTGAAACAAACAGCCTGCCTAAAGAGGCGGCTACAATCCCCTTACCCAGAGAACTTACCACACCGCCTGTTATAAAAATATATTTTGTCATTTATATCCCTTGTACCACTTAATCTTGCATCGAAGATTTCCACGTCGCCTGATATGTGTACCTCGACATCTTGCTCACCGCAAGCTGTCTGCGGCACTATTTAGTTTTTGCTCCTGAGGAAATCATAGATTTCCACGTCGCCTGATATGTGTACCTCGACATCTTGCTCACCGCAAGCTGTCTGCGGCACTATTTAGTTTATTTTTGGGACTTTGAAAAATTCTCCTTCAACATCCGGAGCATTTTGCATAAGTTCTTCTCTCGTATTTTCGTAGATTTTAACGTCTTCGCGCATTACATTGCAAAAATCAATAGGATGGTTCATAGGTTCAACCCCTTCCGTATTGACTTCGTTCATTTTTTCAACATGTTCCAGCACATCGCCAAGCTGGTGTGTAAACATTTCTTTTTCTTCTTCGGTTAACTCAAGCCTTGCAAGTTTAGCAACATGCTCAACATCTTTAATTGTAATCATATTTTTTTACCTCACTCACTAATTTATCAAAAAGCAGAACATATTGCAATTTATTTAAGATAACTTATAATTTTGTTATGGATAAGAAATACAGTATTTTAATAATTGAAGATCATGCGCTGACATTATTTGCACTTAAAACTTCAATCTCATCATATAACTGGGCAGACAAGATTTTTGAAGCTGCAAATGCATCCGACGGATTTAAAATCCTTGAAAATAACAATATAGACTTAATTGTTATGGATTTGGGTTTACCTGACATTAACGGAGTAGAGGCAACAAAAAAAATAAGAGAAAAAAATACAAACGTAAAAATTGTAATATTAACATCTCATTGCGAAAAAGAAGAGGTGTTAAACTGTCTTGAAGCAGGAATTAACGCTTATTGTACAAAAGATATAAAGCCTGATAAATTGGCAGATGTAATAAAAGATGTCCTGTCGGGCTCAATGTATTTTGATTCCGCTGTATCGGACTTTGTTATGCAGCAAACAAGCAAAAAAGACGGCGGCAGATTTGATAAAATTTCAATAAAAGATTGTTACAATTTGACTACTCAGGAAAAAAGAGTGTTAATATTATTATCAAGCGGTCTTTCAAACAGCATGATTGCAAAAGAACTCGGTATTTCAATCAATACAACAAAAGTTCATGTTTGTTCAATTTTGCAAAAAATGAATGTTGAAGACAGAACTCAAGCGGCAATTAAGGCAATAAGAGAAAATTTAATTACATAAGATAGGTTTTTTATGAATTCACTGGCAAAGATTTTAATCATTGATGATAATCCGAAATTAATGGAAGATGCGCTTCCTATGTACGGGTATGAAGTATCCGTAGCTTGTGACGGTCTTGTCGGTTTAAAAATGCTGGATGAAAATAATGATTATAACTTAATTTTACTGGATGTGGTAATGCCTAATTTGGACGGATGGGAAACGCTTCGTTCAATCCGTTCCAATCCGAAAACAGAAAAAATTCCGATTATAATGCTTACATCCGTAACAGAATCGGCAAAACAGATTTCCGGACTTAAATTCGGCGCGGATGATTATATAACAAAACCTTTTATTTTACCAAATCTTCTTGCAAGAATAGAAGCGCTTTTAAGGCGTTCCAACTGGAATAAAGATTCAAAAGTCGCAACGGCACTTCCTTTTGTTAAAAATGAAACGATTTCACCTTTAACCGAAAGAGAAAAAGAAATACTTTCACTTGTTGCAAAAGGCAAATCAAATTCTCAGATTGCGGAAGAATTGTTTGTAAGAGAAGTTACCGTTAAAACACACCTTAACAGTATATTCAGAAAATTAAATGTTACAAACAGAGTGCAGGCAGTATTACTTGCACAACAAACAGAAATTATCAAATAGAAAAATGAGGAAAATATGAAAAAAGATTATGCGGATATGATATTAAACAATAAAACAGAGTTCGAAAAAATACACAACGAAAACAATGATTTAGATATTTCGGAAGCTGATTTCTCTCATTCGACAATTGATGATATGGATTTTACAAACATTGATTTTTCGGGTTCAACATTCCTTGAGTCCACAATTTCAAATACAAACTTTACCGATTGCGACCTTTCAAGCGTGGATTTTTCAAGAGCAACTTTAACCGAATGTAATTTTTCGGGTGCAATTTTAAACGGAACAAATTTTAATTACGCAACGGTAAACTACTGCAATTTCTCGGAAGCCGATATGGCAGGATGCAACCTTTCGGAAGCAAATTTAGAAAACAGCGACTTTTCTACAAGCGAAAATCTTGATTCATGCCGCTTTGACGAAAGCACTTTATGGCCGGAAACGGAAAAATTACCGGAAGATTTTGATTGCACATACAATTACGACCTTTCTTCATTAAGAGAAGAAGACGAACAAACGGAAATGTATTAATTTTCAATAACAAGTTCCGTATTATTTGTGCCGATAATTCTTGTTTTGTCCGAAGCGGAATCATAAGCCCCGGGCTTTAACATAAATATTCGTGTATCTTCAAGATAGACAACATTATGTCCGCCAAGATATATTATAACAATATCACCTGCATTTACAACCGAACTTACTATATACGCTCCGACTTCGCTGTAAAAATCAATTCTGGCGCTTCCGGATTGAAACATTAAAATTTCATCCACCCTGTTTTTTTTGGATTTAATGTGTCCGTGATAATGTGCGCCGGTCTTATAATTTTTTTTATAATTCAAAACACCGAACTGTATTTCATCATCCGGCTCGGTAAAAAAAGTATTTCCGTCTTTCGGGATATCTCCGCGGATGATTTTAGCATAAGTAACGTTATTATCAACAATTGTTTTAATCATTTTATATTAATAAGTTTATTATTCTCATCCACATGTGCAATTTTTGGCTTAAACGTCAACTGTTCCTTTTCATCAAGAAGAGCGTAAGCAACAATTATAATTTTGTCCTTGACTTGAGCTTTTCTTGCAGCGGCACCATTTAAACAGATTGTTCCGGAATTTTCCCTGCCTTCAATAACATAAGTTGAAAATCTTTCCCCGTTATTAATGTTTAATATTTCAACTTTTTGATTGGGTTTAATACCGGATGCATCAAGCAATGCTTTATCTATCGTAATTGAACCTACGTATTCCAAATTAGCTTCCGTAACAGTTACTCTGTGTATTTTACCGTATAAAAATTCATTTAACATATTGATATTCTACCATAAAAAATAACCGCAATCCGTTTTTTTATTTTTAGCACCGATTGAACAAAATTTTGCCATTCTGTCACAGTCTTTGCATTGAATATTGTTAATTGTATATGTCATTTGTGTAATTTTATTTCCGAATTTATCAATGACGCCGCAGTGGTCTTTATCAAGACAAGCTTTAATATAATATTTATTATTATCACATATATAAGAATATTCGGGTGCTACAACCCAATCACCTTTTTTATCAATTAAGCCGAATTTCTTTTTACCGTCATCTGATATGCTGACAATTGCAAAACTTCCCGCAAAATCCTTTGCATTGTCAAACTTATATTCTATAATAAGTTTTCCTTTGTCATCAGAATATCCGTATAATTTTGTTTTATCATCAAGCACAGGGGTCAAAGCTTTGTCATAATATTTTACGTAAAGCAATTCAACGGGAAGAAAAATACATGATAAAAACCTTGAATTATATTTATTTAAAGGAACAATCACCTTTCCTGTTTTCCATTCCAAAAAACCGAAACTATCCGCATACTTTATCGGAAATAAATTATTCGAAGCCCAGTAATTTATAATAAGCTCGACTATAAGCAAAGCGCTGAATAAGTAACCCGCAATTTTACAAATAAATTTTATCATTCCGTACCTTTCCGAATAAATACATTATAACACAAGCAAAAAATAATGCGGTTTTATACAAACCGCATAAGTCAAGAAAGGAATGGTTAGACTATTAACTAATCATGATTATTACACAGAAAAAAATATTAATGCAAATTTGTTACTAAATTGTTACATATACTGTACAAAATGTATAATAAAACACCCCCTTAATCTAAAGAGGGTGTTTTAGGACAGAAATTAACTGTTTTTATACTAATTCATCAAATGACCTTGGGGAAACCATGAAGTTATCTCCTATTATCACTTTATATTTATGTGTTCCGTCGGGATTTTCAAAGTAAGTAATTTTAGCATCGGGGTATTTTTCCCTAAGACGGGTATATTCATTCTTTACTGTATCATTATTAAACGTTTTATCATTAACATCAGTGAATGTTTTTGAACCGTCAGACCTAAAGAAGTAAGTTACACCGTTACGTTTTATTCCGACGCAATTATCGTCGCTTTTCCATATACTTTCATATGAAAAATCATTACCAAAGTATTTTGAAATAGCAGAAGCAATTGAAGAATCACTTGAAACCTGAACGGATTGTAAAGCTTGACTTACACTGTCAGGTATTCCATTGGAGCTTTGCTCATCGGGAGTTACATTCGTCATGGATTTACTTTTTTGCAGTTCGGCATACTTATCAACCGTATACGTTTCACCTGTAGTATTATCTTTGAGTTTGATATCACCGTTCAAATTATAATAAACAATTGATAAATCATCATCGGAACTTATACCCAATTTATCCAAATCTTCTTTTGTTGCTTTGGTTTCTGTTTTAAACAAACCGTCATAAGAATAATAAGATACAGTACCGTCTTTTTCAACAACTAGCGTATTATTAAATTTTGTCGTTATTTTAGCATCCTTAAAAGCTTCCGGATTCTCATTAATTATTTTTTCAAGTTTTAATTGATTTTCTTCCGTTAATTTGCCCCATTCTTCTTCAGGAACAATATCAGTACCATTCAATATTTTGTCTTGTTCTTCAAATTCTTTTTGTTTTTGAAGAGAAGTTTTAATTGATTCTTCCGCTTTGGTTTTTAATCCGTCAACAAAATCAGCACCAATTTTTGCAAGCTGTTCAGAGAATTCCGTAAAACCTTGTGCAATTTTTTGCAGATTTTCCAGACCTTCTTTTAATTTTGCTTCAGCCTCTGCTTTTGCTTTTGCTTCAGCCTCTGCTTTTGCTTTTGCTTCAGCCTCTGCTTTTGCTTTATTTTCAGCTTCAGTTTCTTGCATCTTTGCATTATCAAGTGCATCGGCAAGAGAAATTTGAGAAGGTGTTTCTCCGTCATTTGTAACAATATACAATTTGCCGTCGGCGGCTTTTTCAATTATTCCGTCCGGATAATAGCTTTGTAAGAGTTTTATTTCTTCCGAGGGAAATCCAAACTTATCTGCATTTTCAAGCGATGTTCTTGCGGATGAACTTCCGTTATTATCAAAAGTAAGAGTTATACCGTCTTTTTCGGCAACAAGACTTCCGTCTTGAGAAGTAACTTCATAGCCTTCAGCTATTTTTTCTTTAATGCTTTTTTGATTTGAATATGATTGATTCTGCCAATCTTCAGCCGAAACACCGTTAGGAGCGGTTAACGCTTCTCTTGTTTTAGAGTATTCCGCTTGAACGTCACTGTTACTTGCCATTGCTTTTGCATATTTTGTAAAAGCACCGAGTGACATTTTATCAAGTTTTGGATCTGCTGATTTCATTAATTCTAAAACAGCATCATATTCTTGTTCCGTTACTTTACCGTCGCCGTTAACATCAACAATTGCTGCAATTGCCTGAGCATCTGCGGGCAATTCTCCGTTTTGAGTATTAAATCCAAAGTCTGTTAACCTTTGTTTAATATCAACTGCTCCGTCTTTAAAACTTTCTTTATTAAGTATAAGAGGTTTATCTTCACCGGCGCTACTAAAACCTCGTTTGAAATCCCCTGTATGGGGTACATCGGATAAAAGTTCAGTCGAAGCGTTCAACCTTTCTTCCGGCGTGTCGGGTATAATAACCTTATTTCTTCTTGCATCAGGAAGATTGTCTGATTTACCTTCCTTTTTACTGTTAATATTTTGAAGCAATTGATCCTGATCGTATTCATCGGGAAGAACTACAGGAGCACCTCCTGCGTCAACAAATCCGACAAATTTATTATCTTTATCGTATTTAGGTTCAACCCACTTTTGTGCAAGTTTATCACCTTTTTCTGTCATAACTTGTATTTGACCGGATATGCTATACTTAACTTCAGGTAAATCTCCTTTATAAGGCCCTGCTTCATATGCAACACGTCCCGTACCGGCATTAACTTCACCTTCTATGCTGTCTACAGCATCCGGAGATGATGTCGGTGTTTTACCGTTTTGGTTTGCAGCTTCAACTTCTTCTGCAGCTGCTTTAGCAGATGTCGGCGTTTTACCGTTTTGGTTTGCAGCTTCAACTTCTTCTGCTGCTGCTTTAGCAGATGTCGGCGTTTTA
>CADBOZ010000010.1 GCA_902796515.1 uncultured bacterium
ATATTTCGGATAAAACATATAACTTATTAATGTTAAGTTTTGTATTATTTTTAATATCAAAATGAAGTTCATATCTGGCATTTTTTGATAGCATTTTTTTATATTTAACGATTTTAGAGTTATTTATAGTTATATCACCCTTAAAAAGGTAGATTTCCCGCATTTTGGTTTTAAGGTTATTTAATCTTGCGGTATAAAAATCCGTACTGTGTGAATTTTTTCCCTGTTTTGTTTCAAGAATTAAATCCTCAAGGAGTTTGTTGTATATATAAGGATTTATAATGTAAGGATTACTTTTAAACACTTCGTTAAAATACTTTTCGGCAAGCACCTTGTCGGAATCTTGATAAATTAAACCGAGTTTATATTTTGCAACATCCTGACTTTTTATTCCTAAAGAGTTTTTTAAATCAAGCACGGCCTTATCAGGCTGTCCCTTACTTATATGGTAATCCGCAAGTTTAATAAATTCTTTTGAATAACCGTCTTTTACGGACTCGTACATATCTTTGTCTTTTATATTTTTTGCATATTTATAAGCAATTTGATATGCTTTAACAGCACCGTCATATTCTTTATTTTCATCCATTGACTTTGCAAGTTCCGAATATATTTCCGTCTTATACGCATATATTTTCTTATTATTATTCGAATAAAACTCTTCCGCCAAATCCGTTGCCACGCCGTACCATTTTCTTTTTGCACAAAAAACAGCATAAGCATATATTGAATAATCGGAATTACCGGAGCTTATTATTGCTTTTTTATACAAATCGTCAGCTGATGAATAGTTTTCTATTGTTTCATAGGCTCTTGCAAGATTAATCGCAACCATATGATTATTGGGATCTTTTTTATACAATGCTTCAAGCTGGGAAATATTGTAAAAGTTGAGTAAATTTTTCATTTTTAATTCACGTTGATTTATAAAATCTTCCGTGTTGAAATAAAGCTGCAATTCAAAACACATGCATAGAGAAAAAATAGCTATTACGGAAACAATAAAAGTACAAAAATATTCCTGAACAAGAGAAGCTCTTTTACTATTATTCATACCGCTCCCTTATTTCAATAGAATCTATGTTTTCAATCTTATTAAATATTTCATAAATTTCTTTAATGCTTTTCTTGGAAACAATTGAAGCACAAAAATGCAATTCGTCCGAATTTAATATCTTTTTATTTAATTTGTATATTTTTTGAAAATTGTTTTCAAATACATTTTGTATAGAATCACATTCGCTGATTTTAGAAGATATATTTATTTCATAAGAAACGGAAATTTTTTTTCTTTTGGCTAAAAAAGTCTTTTCCAGTCTTCTTATAACAATTAACACAATCAAAGTTGCAAGCGAGGTTATAACCGCAGTCAAATACTCGCCGCATCCGCAGCACATTCCTATTGCAGCACAAACCCAAAGAGTTGCTGCCGTCGTTATCCCCGATACACTCGAACCATGTCGCATTACGGTACCCGCACCGATGAAACCGATACCGGTAATTATTTGGGCGGCAATTCTTGCAGGATCATTTTGCGTAATAACACCTGCCGTATCCATTGTAGATTGAAAACCGTATATTGATAAAATTGTAAAAACACAGGCGCCGACACAAACAAGAATATGTGTTCTTAAACCCGCAAATTTACCCGTAAGTTCCCTTTCCACACCCGGAATGCACGCAAGCACCACAGCAAGCACAACTCTGAATAATATTATTATATCCGTATTTAAAAATGTAACATCCAGCATAAATCTTCCTTATTTTACCATCTTAGGGTCGAGTATATCTCTAATTTTATCTCCCAAAACGTTAAAAGACAAAACTGCAATAAAAATTAAAAATCCCGGTGTTAAAAGCCACGGACGATATATTATATTTGCAAATTCCTGAGCTTCTCTCAGCATATTTCCCCAGCTTGCATCCGGAAGTTGAATTCCGAGCCCCAAAAAACTCAGTCCGGACTCGGCAAGGATATACGACGGAACGGATAGTGTTATTGCAACAATAATATAGCTCGATGTTTGAGGAAGAATATGGCGCGTTATAATCCTGAATTTGCCTGCACCCATTGTATTTACGGCTTTAATATAATCCTGATTTTTAATTGAAAGCACCATGCCTCTGATTACTCTTGAAAGTCCCGCCCAACCGATAAATGCAAGTATAACCGTAATCAAAGTAAATCTCTGAGAAGAAGTCATTCCGGAGGGCAAAAACCCTGCAAGTATAATAAGTAAGTAGAACCCCGGAATTGACATAACCGCTTCCGCAATTCTCATCATAACTTTATCATATTTTCCGCCGAGATATCCCGATAATCCGCCATATATTGCACCGATAGGAAAAGAAATCAGAAGGGCAAGAAAACCTATTGTTAATGATATTTTTCCGCCGAAAAATAATCTTGAATAAACATCATGCCCGTTTATATCCGTACCGAGAAGAAATAGATTACAATCATCCGGTTTTGAAATAAGATGTATATTTGTTTTAAAAATTCCTAATAATTTATACTCGTATCCTTTTCCGAACAGCGAAATCTTATATTTTTGGCTCCTGTCCTGTTTGTATTCTATTGTGAGCTTTTCTTTATTAAATGTTCTTACATAATTATACGTATACGGATGAACAATTTTATTTTCTTTATTTATAAGATAAATATTGCTCGGAGGCTGATAAGCAAGCGAGCGCATTGAGTATGTTTCGGGATAAATTGCAAAAAAATCAGCAAACGCAATTATAAAATAAAGAATTAAGAGTACCATAAAAGCGCTGAACGGAATTTTATCTTTTTTTAATTTATAAAACAAATCAGCAAAATTCATCTAAATCCTCACTCTCGGATCGGTAAGCTTCAGTATGATATCTGCGATAATGTTTCCCGTTATAAGCATAAAAGCCCCAATCATAAGACTTGCCATAACCAGATTAACGTCCGATTGCATGGCAGCTTCAAGTATTAATTTTCCAAGCCCCGGATATTGAAACACATATTCGGTCAGTGCAGCACCGGACAACAATCCCGCAAATTCAAAACCGAGAAGTGTGATGATAGGATTTATTGCATTTCTTAAAGCATGTTTTATTATAACTTTTGACCTTGACAGCCCTTTTGCATAAGCAAACTTAACATATTCCGCATCCAGAACATCAAGTAAATTTGCTCTCATCTGACGCATTAAGGATGAAAGGGAGATTGTTGTTAAAACAAAAGCCGGAAGAGCAATATGCCACATTATATCCGTAAACTTATGAAATAAGCTCATTTCATTAAAGTTTATGCTTGTCAAACCTCCTATCGGAAAATATCCTGTCTTTTGAGCAAAAAGCAGCATTAAAATTGCAAAAAAGAAAGACGGTATTGCCATCCCGACACTCGACAGAACCGTTAATATTTTGTCAAACAAACTGTTATAAAAAATTGCCGCAAGTATCCCCAGAGGAAGTGCGATTATCCAGCTAAAAAATATAACAACAACAGACAAAAGAAGTGTATTTAAAATTCTGCTTTTTATTTTTACTGAAACTTTTGTATTATCTATACAATATCCCATATTTCCCGATAAAAAATTTTTTGCCCATAGTGCATACTGAACAATTACGGGTTTATCAAGCCCCAGTCTTTTCGTTTCTTTTTGTATTGTTTCTTCCGATATTGCAGGATTTAACTTCATCTGTGCAAGCGGATCGACAGGAGAGAGCCTTATCAAAAAAAAGCTTAATAAAGACACTATAAACAGTATCGGTATACTCTCCAAAATTCTTTTTAATATATAAGTCCAAGTATTCATCTGATAATCTTACTATGAATAATTTTAAATTTTTATTGTCATACAGGATAAATTAACTAAATAAATCATTTAGTCTATCCTGAATATCCGCAGGGTCAATTTCATTCGTTATATTATTAACATCCATCGCCTGTTGGAAATATTTAGCCGCTTCAATGTTTTCACCGCGAAGAGCGTAGCATCTTCCGAGATTATAATAAGCAAGAGCATAATTAGGATTACAATCTATTGCTTTATTAAAGCAATCAATTGCTTTTTGAAGCTGCACTAAATCATCAAGATATATTACGCCGAGATTATTGTGAGCTATATCATACATCGGGTCATACTTGATTGACAGGGTATATTCTTTGATTGCTTCATCAAGTTTACCCATGCCCCAGTATAAATATCCCAGATTGCAGTGAATTTTTGAATTTTTTGGCTCAAGTTCAAGCGCTCTCCTGTAGCAAATTAATGCGTTTTTATAATCTTCATTATCATAAAATGCACTTCCGAGCGAAATATACACATCAATTTCTTTCGGAGAAAGTGCGTTTGCAAGCTGATAATTTGCTATTGCACAGTCAACATCTTTAATAACATTTTGTTGAATATATCCCAATGTTTGAGCAACAAGGCTTGTCCAATCAGATTTAGGATTAAGTGTAATTGCAGCCTGATAATGCTGAATTGCCTTATCTTCATCACCCTTCATGAAATATAAATTTGCAACGTTTAAATGCAAAACCGCATTATACGGGTGTATTTGAATATATTTTTTGTAATAAGAAATAGCATTATCGTAGTCGCCCATTTCTTCATACGTTTGCACAAGTCCTGAATACGAACTGTGATTGAGCGGGTCAATCCACAATGCCATCTTATATTCAATAACGGCTTCATCAAGTTTTCCTATTCTTCTGTATGCATCACCAACTACGGTATACAAAAGAGAAGAACCGGGCATTTTTTCAATAGCACTTGAATAAATTTCAAATGCTTCATCAACAAATCCTTTTTGTAAATATGTATCACCTTTAACAAGAATCGGGTATATCGAAAGTGCACTGAGCTTACGTGCAACCTCTTTAAGTGATTCTTTATCAAAAATTAAGGTCAAAAGTGAAATAAAGTGTTCAAAGAAAATTTGTATTTTTCTTTTTCCGCCTTTAAAATATAAAGCCCCGAGGAGTCTTGCTTTTTGATAGTGAATTCTTGATGAATTCAAAAAACAATGTTTTAAAGCATTGTTTGTATTTTCAAGAGCATCCTGATATCTGTCCTTCTTGCTTAATGCTTTAGCAATCATGTAGTAGCATTGAGCTATGTTGTATTTTTTTTCAATTGCAATATTGTAGTAATTAATCGCTTTATCAAGTTCACCTTTATAATAAAGCGCTGTTGCTATTTTATAATATATCTCACCGTTATCAATTAAGACTTCGGCAGCCTTTTGGTATTCCGTAACCGCTTCATCAATATATAATTCAGATTTGTATATGTCCAAATGCCAATCCATGTACAAATCTCCGAGCCTTATATGAAGATTTGTATCGGTCGGCTCTTTCAAAAGCAAGTTCTGACAATATTCAATAGCTTTTTGGATTTCTCCTTTTTTTGTAAGCTTGCTGATTTCTTTATCTATTTTTTTAATATTTTCCAATGTTACTCCAAAGTTATCTAAGTTTTTTTGCGGACTTTTTAAATACATATTTAACTATTTTTGCTTCATCATATTTATTTAAGCCCATGTATCTTGCAACTGTTTTATTTTTGTCCAAAAGATGTATAATGGCATCCACTGTTATATCCTGCTCAAAATCTTTTGATTGAAATATAATCTGAACTTTTTCATTTACTCTGAAGGCTGTTTCATTTGTTTTAAATGCAATTCCTCCGCCCGAAATATTTAAACAGGTACAGTTAAATATCATACCGTCTTTTTTGATTTTAAATGTAATATCGCTTGCGATTCTTACAAACTCTCTTTTTTGAATAACCGGAACGGAAGGATTATTTTCAACAACCATGCAATTATTTTCATCAATTCCTTCAATAACCGAAGAATATGTCTTTTTTAAACCATAGTCCGTATTTGCAACAACGATAAGATTACTCAAAGGTTTTATTTGTTTTGCTTGAGCAATACTGTCATCCATTATCAAAAAAACTATCCTGTTAGCCGAAAAATCATCGACAATTCCTCTTAATGTAATATTGTCGGAAAAAATTAATTCAGCCGTATCATTTCTTCTTATCTCTTCCATAAAATTAATTTTAGTCCATTTTTTATATTTAAGCAAATATTAAACTGTTTTCGCTTAAAACCATATCACATCTGTAATCGTTACTGTCCTGAACAAAAGTGTCATTTATAAGCTCGTTTGCAACTACAATAATTTTTTTTGCTCTTATTTTGTATTTTGCAAAAAATCTGTCATAATACCCTTTGCCATAGCCCAATCTGTAACACTTCCTGTTAGCCATAAGGGCGGGAATATAAATTATATCCAATTCTTCGGGATTAATTTTATTTCCCGTCGGCTCAGGTATAGAGTATTTACCGGTAACTAACTTGTTTTCATATTTTAAAAATTCAAGTTCGTTATCCTTACACACGGGAAGATAAAAATTTTTATTTTTGACATTCAAAAGTCCCGTTATATCGATTTCACCCTTTATGGGATAATAAAGCGCAATATTTTTTGAATTTTTAAATTCTTTTGAATTCAAAATTGCGGAAGTTATTCTTTTTGAATTAATTTCCGACACACCGCAAAGCCCCGAAGTTTTTCGTTTTTCAAGGGCATATTTTCTTAATTCGCTTTTATTTTGTATAACTGTGTTCATTTTTAATTTGCCAGAATATGTATGTGTAAGTGGTCAACTTCCTGTCCCGCACCACGACCGGTATTTATATGTACTTTGAAATCGGATATGTTTTCCTGTTTATTTATCTTTCTAATAGCTTCAAACATTTTTTTAATTAAGTCAAAATTTTCAACTTCATTTAATGACTTAACATGTTTTTTCGGAATAACGAGAATATGTTTTTTTGCTTTGGGGTTAATATCGTTAATTGCAAAAACATCATCATCTTCATATACAAACTTGGAAGGAATTTCTTTGTTTAATATTTTACAAAAAATACAATCTGTCATATTTTTACCTCCATATGTATTACCACATAAAAAATTATAGGGTAAAAATATGAAAAATATAAATAAAATAATTTTTTGTTAAAAGTTATGTTATTATATTATTCTTATGGGGATAGCAATAAAAAAATTTACTTCATGTTTAATACTAAGCTCGTTTCTAAGCTGCAGTATGTTTAATGCAGCATATGCGGCAGACTCGATATCCGGTTATATTCACAAAGATGATACCGTAAATAAAGAGCTTGATAAGAAACTTTTTACCGGAGAGATTGAAGAACTTAATTCAAAAGACGTTATAAATTTGAGCGTTTCTCAAGTCTTAAGCTCAGGATATACTCTTGAAGGAGATGAATTTTTTGCGGAAGTAACAAGCGACGTTGAAGGCGATAAAGGTGTTTTATTACCGAGCGGAACCATAGTTCACGGCATTGTAAAATTTATCGAAAACCCTAAAAATATGGGACGTGACGGATATGTAAACATTGATTTTGATTACATGGTAACTCCGGACGGCAGAGAAATTCCCATTCAAGCGTCACTTACAACAAAAGACAATAAAGTAAAAGGTGCGGCAAAAACAATAGCTCATCATGCGGGTTATACACTTCTTGGCGGTGTTGCGGGCGGATTTTTTGCGCTTAATACATTAGGACTTGGCGCAGCAATAGCTTCAAACGGCTACACTCTTGCCGGAGGTGCGGCAATAGGCGGCGTTATAGGACTTACTGCAGCAATTATTAAAAAAGGTAAAGGTTTTATGATTAAGCCCGGAGATGAACTGAAAATTAAGATTGAAACCGGAATAGATATGCCTGTTTTTTCAAAAGATGCATTCAAACAGGAAGAATTGCTTTTAGAGGGTTTAAATGTAAGAATTAATGCGGTAAAACTTGAAAAAGACCCGTTTGGAAACGAAAACACCATAACCCTGTCTCTCGGTATTGATAACTATTCCGAATATACTTTTTCAACTTTCGATATAGCTCTTGCTTCAAATACGGAGCAGGTATTTTTCCCGAGCCCGTTTGGAGATACCTCTCTCTGGTTTAAAACAATTTCGCCCGGAGATAGAGTTGTCGGAAAACTGTCTTTCAATGTTTCGGATAAAAAAGCAAAGCATTGGCTTGTATTTTACGACAGAAAAACAAAAAAACCGATTGCAAAATATTCTGTAGATAATGCAAAAATGGATTTAAAAGAAAAAAATAAAAAAACAAAAAAATAATTTTTAAAAGCAACAAATTTTATTTACATGGTTTAAAAAAATATGGCTCCGATAATTTCAAAAACAGAAAACAAACTCTATAACAGATTTGCAAATATTGATATCTCTTCACCGAAGAAATATCTTCAAAATGCATACGGCAGGGTTGTACATTATTATACGGATGAAGAAATATCGGAACAGGAAAGAAGAAAAAGAATTTACAAAACTTCCGCCGTTGCGGCTACCGTAATCAGCACCCTTGCAATCATAGGAGCCTTAAGAAAAGGTAAAGTCGGTATTGATAATGTAAATTCGGTCAAAAATAAAAGTAAGTTTAATCCTTTGAACTGTATTTCAAACGCAATCTCCAATATTATCAACATCAAAGATGACTATTGGGATAAATTTACACGCAGCGACAAGCTTAAAAAAATTCCGGGCTTCAGTGCTCTTGAAAAGGTTGGCGATTGGATTACAAATCTTTATAAAACCACGGTTAAATCATCACTAAAAGGCAAATACTCGGAAGTATACAATAATGTCATTAAAGCAGGCGGAGAAAATATTGCAAATTTACAAAATTATGACGATTTCTTTGCCGAAGTTAATAAAGTAACATACGCAGGACTTCATCAAAAAGGTAACCGTGTAACAGATAAATTATTTAATAAATCATTCTTTTCAAGATTTTTTAAAGGCTCTATAGCGGATAAAAAAATAGCCGAAGCCTTCCCTGAAAAACTTCCTCTTGTTCAAATTGATGAAAAATGGAGCGACGGTTTAAAATCCGCTGTTGAAAAGTTTAATTCTCAAAGAGAAAAAACTTTCAATATATTATCACCGAAAATGAGAGATATAAATTGCGGAAGCGCACCTACCGATTTACTTACAATTCTTATTTCCATGATTGGTCTTACAACCTCCGCTGCACATGCGCCGTCAAAAGAAGAAAGAAAATCAGTATACACAAACCTTGGCATTCCGCTTATGGTAACTCTTTTAAGTACTATGTTCGGTACAATGAAAGCATACAGCGGTGCAAAATCACTTATTTTCGGACTTGCAACGGGTCAAGTTGCTTCAAAAGCGGCAAAATTAATTGATAAATCAATATCAAAAGATAAAACAGATACAAATAATTAAACCGAATAAATAATGAAAATTCAAGCAAATCCCCATCATCAGTACGTATATAAAAACCACATAAAAGGTAATTGCGCTCAATTACCTTTTATTTACCGCAAAGACAAAACTTGTGAATTAAAAAAGGCAAACCCCTCCCTGCTTAACGTATATTTTGGTATAAATTTCAAAGGGAAGGATTTGGGATATTCACCAATAACAAGCACGGAACCCGCATACAGCCCATGCTGCAACAATTACAACAATACAGACGAGTTTGCGGATAAATTTGAAAAGAAATTAAACTCTGAGCTTCAAAACCCGTCGATTGAAGATATTAATAAACTTATAAGCGAAATTAAACTTCAAACCGGAGCGGACGATAAATTAATACTTGAAACATTATTCAGGTTGACTCAATTTTCATCTTATAAATCATCGGGAATTATTAGCCAAACAATAAAAGACTTAAATTTATATGCGCCTTCAATTTTAAAAAACAATAATATGCTAAACTCGGTATTCAGATATATTTTCTGGGAAAAATTTGATTTTTATTCCGATAATTCAAATTCTTTTCCGATTTTTTTAAACAGCGACTGGCTTAAAAACATAAAAAACACCCGCAATCTAAACGAATATGATTATAGCAAATTTTGCCTTCTTGACGGCTTTGAAGTTAAAGCAAGCAACGGAAAGTATTATGGCGCAAATTTTCTTTCGGGAACGGGATATTTAAAATCTCTTGCAACGGATATTATTAACCGTGCCCAAAAAGGACAAGCAACACTTGATGATGCCCTGAACGGTGATATTATATCCCGAACAAACAAACTGTTTCCGGATAAAAAAATCGAAATAATCAAGGCAAATATGCCTGATAACATCACATCCGAAGATATTCTTGAAAATCTTAAAAATTCAGCTCCGAGCAGAGAATATATAAAAGACACTATTATCAGATTATCGCAAATTACTCCTCCGAATGATACTTCCGGTTTAAGCAAAGAGGAAAGAAGAGTTGCAATAATGAAATATCTTGATAACTTTACATATGCCTTTTCTCCTGAAAGTATTGCTCTTGCGTTAAGAAAAATAAAAAACGAGCTTGATATTTTGGAAAAAAAATCGGGAAGGAAAAATGTATACTACATTCCCGATAGTTCAAAAAGTAATGTGCTTATAAATTATATGTTCCAAAAAGTAAACGATGTTGACAGTAATTCGTTTGTTTTCAATATGGAAAATTTCAGCTCAAGAGATAATATAATTATCCTTGACGATATGTCGGTAAGCGGACTTAGTCAGGTGCAAATCAGAAACCATTTAGCATCAGAAATGGACTATACGGACGGCATCAGTTACCTTGATGCAAAATTTTATTATTATTCAATAATTTCAGCTAATTCAAAACCGTTACAACTCGATTCAAATTGTATATCTCGCGCTATGTATGTAACACAGAGCTCGCCCGAAAAAATATTTAAAACTTTCACCGATAAAGAATGTGAATATCTTTCGGCATTCTCATCAAGATACAAAAATTGCATGACGGGAATTGCCATGCCTTATATGATTCCGGACAACGATTCCTACATAAGTTCTTATATCTTATCCCCGATATTATATAAAAATACAATACTTTCAAATAAAGGCATGTCGCATGCCGGATGGAAACCCCTCAACGAAGAGAAAGAAGCAGAAATTCCGTACTTTTTAAAACAAATTTTCTAAACACTTCCCAATATATTTAATTTATAGTCACTTGCAATTTCTTCAACGCAAATTACCGGAATATCCATAAATAATTGAGAAACCAGAATAAATACAACATGCCTGAACTGCTGCGGAACAATCAATACGGCATTTTGATTTATAATATCATTTTTCAGCTCTTTTAAAACTTTTTTCAATTTGGAAAATTTCGATAAATCTAATTTAATACTTGCTTCATCTTTATCTGTTTGCTTTTCAAGAAGATTAATCGTATCTTCGCTAAGCTCATAAGCATATATTTCTTTATCTTTGTTTGCAACCGAAGAAGAAATTTGTCTTGATAAAGCACATCTTAATTTATCCTGCAAATCAACTTTGGAAGGGTCATCCGAAAAATCATTGAGTTTTTCAAAAATATAAGTAATATCTTTAATACTTACTCTTTCACGGATTAAACTTGTTAATATATATTTCAATTCCGATACGCTTACATATTCACCCAAAACCGTATCTGTCAGGAAAGGATTTTCATTGTTTACAAAATCAACGTATCTGTTTAAATCGTTATAATCAAAAATTTCTTCAACATGAACTATTGCATAATAACTTAAATAGTTTGCAATGTACTCGCTTGCTTCAATACCTTCAGTCCAAAAATTTTCGCATTCTTTTTTATCTATCCAGATAATTTTTCTTTTTGTCAGAGGGTCTTTTGTTTTAAATGAATTTTTCGGAGCTTTATCAATATTTAATTCATCTTCAAAATATGCAACATGATCCGGATATGCATAAGCCCTTATAACGCTCACTCCGTGAATATTTATTGAAAACTCGTACTCGTCAAGTGAAGTATTTTCTATAAATTGAACTTTCGGTATTATATAGCCCAGCTCTTTTGTAAGCTCCTGTCTTACTTTTACCGTTTGAGAAAGAAGATTTTTATCTCTTTTCGGGTCGCAAAGCGAGTAATTTTCCTGCGATAAATTAATTGATAATCTTTCTTCCCCTAAAAATTTAGACATTTTTGAAGGAGCCAGAACTTCTTTTAAATCTCTTTTTAAAGCATTTAATTCATCTATGTCTTTTTTGATTTCATCGTTTAAAATTTCTCTTTCATCTTCCTTGGCACTTTCGAGAAATTTTTTAACGCGTTCTATTTTATCTTTTTTATCTCTTATTTTCTTTTGAAGATTTAAACACAATTCATAAGGTTCTTCTTTTGAATAGAGCATTTTTTCAACCTGAGAACGAAAACTCAAAATCTCATCATCCGTTTCTTCGATAAGATTTTCACTCTCTTTAACAAAAATGCAATTATACATTATTTTTGAATTTTGCTCGGACTCATAAATTGAATACAATTCCCAGCCGCTGCTTGACATTGCATTAAGTGTATTTTCCAATAAATTAGGCTCATCCGTCGGAACGGATTTTATTGAATATTCTTGTCTGAATTGTTTTGTCATAATATTTATAATAACATAAATATTGAAAATATTTTATGAATTTAGAGGAAATTATGGAAAAGATTAAAAAATACATAGATTTCAGTTTTAAAAAAACGGATTTAATAGGATTATATTCTGTCATTTTTTGCTTTGTTTTTGTTGAAATATTTAATATAACGGAAATTTGGGAAAATACTTTTCTTGAAAATTTACAATTAATTCCTCTTATTTTGGGAGCAATTTTATGTTTTAAAGCAAAAAAACATAAGCCTTTTTATATTGTTATTGCAATGCTTTTAGTTTTGTTTTTCATGAGAGAACTCAGCTACGGAAGAGTTTTATTTGCCGCAATACCCGACAATCCGCATGATTTTTATCCATGGTCACATTATAAATGGGGATATCTTGCAAATATCATAATAGGACTTTACCTTGTTTCAATTTTTATATTCGGGATTATAAAAAAAATATGGAATGATATCATTGCAATAATTAATAAAGTCAAATTTCCTTTTTTGAGTTTTTTAACAACATTAATATTTATTGCATTTGAAATCACCGGAGAAAAAATACATAATACCGTATTGGAAGAAATATCCGAACTTGCAATATACTGCCTTACCCTTTCAATTTGTATAATTTATCTGAAAATCACAAACAAAGAATAAAAGAAAGGCTCTTGTCCCTCCACAAGAGCCCGGTAGCAAATACGGCATTTTCATTTTATACAGACGAAATTAAGGCTGGTTTTGTTTCAAATTAAACCTTAAAAGTTAAAAATATTAATTTTTTTTATTATTTAAAGACCATGTAATAAAATAATTATTATCAGTTTTAAGGGGATTTATGGAAAACAAAACATCTTTATTTGTAAAACTCGGCTATATATATCTGATTTTACCCGTCATAATTTTTATTTTCGGTTATTGCAAACTTCCGATTGCAATAGCGGGAGGAATTTTGATTGCCGTATCTTCATATTTTGTATTTAAAAATTCCTTAAAACTGTGGAAGCCTGATAACGGCAGACAGCAGGTTTTTCTTGCTGTTGTTTTTTTGATAAGTCTTGTATGGGTCTATTCTTCGGGAATTGGTGCACTCGTCTTTCAAAATTTTGACCATAATTGCAGAAATCCTATTTTTGAGCTTCTTACAACACAGGATTGGCCTGTTGTTGTTGCAGATAATAAAATGATATTAACATACTACACCGGTTTTTGGATGGTGCCCGCCGTTATCGGAAAACTGTTTCAAAGTGTAGATATCGGATACTACGCTCAAATAGTCTGGGCGAGTACAGGTGTTTTTCTTGTTTTTTATTACATGCTTGCTTCGTTAAAAAAGAAAAATTTTATGCCCGTTCTCGTTTTTATATTTTTTAGCGGAATGGACTACATCGGCGCAAGTATATTACAAAATTTTGCCGAATATAATGATTTTTACAACCCGAATAATATCGTAAGTCATCTTGAATGGTGGTTTCCGGGATTTCAATTTTCAAGCATGACAACACAATTATACTGGGTTTTTAATCAAGCAATACCCGCCTGGGTTTTAACCATGCTTTTATACAACAGTAAAAGCAACAGAAGCACAATTTTCTTATATTCCTGTATTCTTCTGTGTTCAACATTGCCTGCTATCGGAATATTTCCTTTTATTCTCTTCTGGTGTTTAAAGAACGGAGAAGAGGATTTAAAAAAACTTATAAGTAAAGAACATATTAAAAATGCAATTAAATCAGCATTAAGTATAGAAAATATAACGGGTATCGTTTTTATTCTTCCCGTTATTTATATGTATTTATCAAACAATATATCCGGAGGCACAATCGGTGCCGTTCCTCTTACTTTTTCAAGAATATCCTGTGTGTTTTATTTATTCCTTATGATGGAAGTCGGATTTTATTTAATTTTAATTTTTAAATTAAATAAACACAATCCTCTTTATTATATTTGTATGTTTTGTTTTGCAGCTTATCCTTTTTACTACATAGGACACAGTGTTGATTTTTGTATGAGAGCAACAATTCCGGCACTTGTCATACTTTCTTTTATGATTATTCAGGCTCTTGAAAACGAGGACTTTAAGAACAATAACAAAAAATTATACATAACGCTTGTAATTTGTCTTTTATTCGGAGCTCTGACTCCGATTCATGAAATAGCAAGAACAATAATCAATACATCAAAAGGCATAACAAAAGCAAAATCAGAACTTGGTATTGAAAATTTCTTCGGAACGGTTGAAAACAACAACTTTGTAAAATATATAAGCCGATTTAAACAATAGTTAAAAATTAATTCTCTCTTTTTCAACAACAAGCGGTTTTTTATCAATTCTTGTATATATTGCGGATATGTATTCACCGAGTATACCGAGGCAAAATAATTGAACAGAGCCTATAAACATAACGCTCATTATAATAGGGGCTATTCCCATTGAAAACGTGTCCCAATTAACAAGTTTCCAAACAAGATAAAAAATTGAAAGACAAAATGTAACTATAGACATGATAAAACCGAGTATTGCCATAAACCTCAGGGGAATTTTACTGTTTTTAACTATACCCGTCATTGCCATATCATAAAGCGAATAAAAATTATTTGCGGTAATTCCTCTTTTTCTCAACGGTTGATTAAATTGTACATAATCTCTTTTAAATCCCGCTTCGCAAATCAATCCCCTGTAATACGGGTACGGATCATCAATTTTCTTTAAAAAATCAACAACACACTTATCAATAAGTCCGGAGCCCGTACAATTTTGCGCCAATTCGACTCCGTTATCGGAAATTTTTGAGATAAATTTATAATAAAGCCTCCTTAGTGCATAAATTATCTTATTTTCGTTGCTTGAAATTTTTTGCAGCAAAACAACTTTATTCCCCTGCTCCCACTTTTCAATCATCTCCGGAATAAGTTCGGGAGGGTCCTGTAAATCGGATGCAATTAATATTACGGCATCGGAATTTGAAGAAATAATTGTATTATACGGAGATTTAATATGCCCGAAGTTCCTTGAATTTAATATTACTTTTATTCTCTTATCTTTTTTTGCAAGAGCTCTCAATTTTTCCGCCGTATTATCACTTGAATTATTATCCGAAAGAATATACTCAAATTCATATTTGCCTTTGTATTTGTCAAATTGAGCGGTTACTCTTTCATATAATTCATCTATATTTAACTCTTCGTTATAACAGCTTGATGCTATACTTATTTTTTTCATTATTTCCTCTTAAACACATATTCTTTTTGCAATAAAAAACTGAGAAACGCAAATACAACAGTTAAAGCAAAACCAGACAGATATATATTAAAACCGAATGTTTTTGCAACTTTTAATCCTGCTATATACAGTGCGGTTATAACGGCATAAATTTGTACAAATTTAAAAATAAGCAAATTATCTTTATTTTTAAAAACAAGCGTGCCTGTAGTTTTAAAATTAAACAAGATACCGATTATTGATGATAAAATCGAACTTATAGCATAATGCAAGCCCGAATAAATCATCAATGCCCACACTAAATAGCCGAAAATTGTATTTAAAACCCCGACCAGAATAAACTTAATAAACATCATATCGAGATTTTAACACATTAATTTGTTAATTGTCATCACAAATAAATTATTTCGCACTCAAGAACGCCTGTACGTTAGTTGTCATGCTTTCTTCTTTAATTTTCCACTTGTCACCCTGCTTTGTAAATATAAAATAACAGGGAAGTCCGTATTTGTCATTTCTGGGTACTCTTGTTGCACTGAGCTTATAATTTTCGCCATGCTTTGTAACTTTTATATTTACATAATTATTTTTGTATCTTACCGCTTTTGCCAGTGCGGAGTGGCCGTTTAATTCTTTCAAATATCTGTCAAACGGAATAATTATTACCTTTTGACCGCCTTGCTTTTTATTTACAACGCGTACAATCTTTGCATATTTTATATAATAATCGGGTAAATTCGTTGAATAATTATTTGCATCATTAACATAACTGTTAAAAACAGATTTAATATCTGCTGTATCATCCGCCTGTGCGGATAACGCGAATAAACATAAAGATAAAAGACTTATTAATATTTTTTTCATTTATCCATCCTTTTGGTAAACTGTATTTCTATTATACTATAACTATTTAAAAAAATAATTGTTCGATAATTTAAAATAAAAATTAGCGTTTTTGATAAATATATATTTTTACTTTATTTCCTTTTACCATAAATGTATATTCATCAATTCTTTTTAAATGTTTTTCCAATATCAAAAAACAATCCCTCTCTGTTTTTGAATATAAAAACAGAGGAAGAGGATATTTCCTGTAATTATGCGGGTCTAAGGGAAATTTTTTATTTTTTGTTAAATTATCTTCGTTATATCCGTCAATCATAACGTATATAAGTCTTTGATTTTTGTTTAACGGCTTCAGATAGTTAAGATACAGATTATTATCAAATTCAGGATGAGGTACATCATTTATAACTTCATCAATCAAGAGTTTTTTTACATTTTTACGTTTATATTTTTTATAATCTTTTCCGAAATATATTTTTAAGCATTTCTTATCACTAAAAGCCGCCATATGAAAAGTTTGAAACGGTATCATTTTTTCTTTAGCGTGTCTTATATAATAATTAAGCTCAAAGCCTCCGAAAGGAATAAATAATATGTCATCTTTTGTCAAATTTACATATTCTAAAATGCCGGCAATTTCATAATACTGTGTTCTGTGAAGATTAAAGATGCTTTTTTTGGAAAATACCGGATTTAAAAGGGATAAAAATAAAAATACCGCAAATATTATTTTTGAATTTCTTTTGTTTTTAACGGAATTAAGCCCTAAAGCAAACGCAATAATTACAACCGGAAAAATAATTGCAAAATATCGTATCTGTACAACTCCGTGTCCGAAAAACGATAAAAGATACAAAGCCGCAACAAAAAACAAAGAAGGGGATAGTAAAAGATAAAGCTTTTCATTCTTCATCAATAATGCTTTTATTGTAAAAAATACTCCTGTCAAAACGGGAATCAGCGTTGTAAAAATATAAAAAGGTTTTTTTATAACATCGGCTATAATATGATAGTTTGATATATTTTTTGTTACTATCTGATAATTTTCCATGGAAAAGAAATTTTCCAAAACGGCAAGAGGCATTTTTCTGCAATAAAATTCAAAAATATTTATATCTCTGGAAAGATTAATCGGGCTGTTTTGCATTTTTATGCCCGTTAATATTATCCAGATAATAACAGGCAAACTTATTAATATTTCAAGCAAATGTAATTTTATAAACGGTATCAGGTTTTCTTTTTTCTTTTTAAAAATATATATTAATCCGGTTAAAAAATATCCCGCAAGTAATATTGCCGAAGATAAGTAGTTTGCAAGAATTAAACAGGAGCAAACAGTATAAATAACAGCATCTTTCTTATTAAATTTTTCGGACAGATTTAAAAAAGAAAATGCCAAAATTAAAGATAAAGTCAAATTTAAGGAATACATTCGTATTTCAACGCAATAATAAATACAAAAAGTATTAACTGCAAATAATAAAGCAGTGCAATACGCGCAGAAACGGTTAAAGTTTTTCTTTACATAAAAATATCCCAGAGGAATAAGAGGCAAAGTTAATACAAAACTAAGAAACCTCATACAGTTCACACTGTCGCCGAATAATTTTATCCATATATGCAAAATAACAAAATACAGAGGAGTGTGAACATTTGTATTAAAGGATGCCTTCAATGTAGTCAGGATATCTTTTTGATATGCCAAATCCCATGAAAAAAACTCATCTCCCTGTAATTCCCCGCAATTAAATAAAACCGCTACTCTTAAAATAACAGCAATTAAAAATATCAGTCCGACACCAATAAACTCGGCTTCACTTTTCTTGCATTTGTCCTTAAATTTCATATTTGAAGTATTCTAGCATATTATTTTTCAAACAACAAATATTTTTAAAATTTATATGCTATAAATATTTCTTTAAATACTTGCCTGTATAACTCTTTTCACATTTTATAATCTGTTCGGGAGTTCCTTTAAATACAACCTCCCCGCCCCCATCTCCGCCTTCGGGGCCAAGATCTATTATCCAGTCGGCACATTTAATTATATCCATGTTATGTTCAATAATTAATACGGTATTTCCGCTATCGGCAAGCTGTTGGAGCATTTTCATTAACTTATCGATATCGTAAAAATGGAGTCCGGTTGAAGGTTCATCCAGTACATATAATGTTTTTCCCGTTGCACGTTTATTTAATTCAAGCGCAAGCTTCACTCTTTGAGCTTCTCCGCCCGAAAGCGTTGTAGCACTTTGTCCGAGTTTAATATAATCCAAACCGACATCATACAAAGTTTGAAGACGTGTGGCAATTTTAGGAATATTTTTAAAGAAATCCAACGCTTCAGCTACGCTCATTTCAAGAACATCGGCTATGCTTTTTCCTTTGTATTTTACTTCAAGTGTTTCCTGATTATATCTTTTACCCTTGCAAACATCACATGTTACATACACATCGGATAAAAAATTCATTTCAATTTTCAACACACCGTCGCCCGAACATTTTTCGCATCTTCCGCCTTTAACATTAAAAGAAAATCTTCCTTGTTTATAGCCTCTCATTTTAGCTTCGGTTGTTTGGCTGAAAAGTTCTCTGATATAGGTAAACACTTCTGTATATGTTGCGGGATTAGACCTTGGAGTGCGTCCTATCGGAGATTGATCAACAACAACAAGCTTATCTATATTTTTAAATCCTTTGATTGAGTCAACACCCTGCGGTTTTGGTTTATTCCTTAAAAGCTCAAATCTTGCATATTCGGAAATTATATCCTGTACCAGAGTAGATTTACCCGAACCGGAAACACCCGTTATTGCAACAATTTTACCGAGCGGAATATTTACATCAATATTTTTCAAATTGTTCAAATGAGCATTTTTAATTTCTAAAAATTCACCGTTTCCGTTCCTTCTTTCTTTCGGAACTTCTATTTTTTTCTTTCCGGATAAATATTGACCTGTTAATGACTCGGATGAATTTTTAATATCTTCAAGACTTCCTGCTGCAACAATATTTCCGCCTTTAACTCCGGCATAAGGCCCGATATCCACAATATAATCCGCAGCATTCATTGTATCTTCATCATGCTCAACCACAATTAAAGTATTTCCGAGATTTCTAAGCTTCATCAAGGTAGCAATCAGCATATCATTATCTCTTTGATGAAGCCCTATGGAAGGTTCATCCAACACATATAAAACTCCTGATAATCCGCTTCCGATTTGTGTTGCAAGACGAATTCTTTGTGCTTCTCCGCCTGACAGAGTACCCGCGCTTCTTGCAAGAGTCAGATATCCCAATCCGACATCAATCAGGAATTTTAGCCTTAATCTTATTTCATCCAGAATTTGTCTGGCTATTTTTAATCTGAATTCATCAAGTGACAAATACAAATCCTGAATAAATTCATATTCTTTTAAAACAGGCATTGAGCAGAATTCAAATATATTCTTATCTCCAACGGTTACCGCAAGGGCAAATTTATTTAATCTACCCCCATTGCAGGCTTTACACGGATTTGATATCATATATTTTTCAATTTCGGCTCTTATCATATCCGAGTCGGATTCATATTTTTTCATTAAATACGGAATAACACCCGTATAAGACATAACATGAGTTCTGTATGTTTTTGTTCCGAAATCCGCATATCTTAATTTTATTTTTTCATCCCCGTTACCGTATAAAATTATCCCTTTTTGAGCAGGAGAAAGAGATTTAAAAGGGGCATTAAAATCTATTTTATAATGTTCGCATACCGATTCCAATATATCACTGTAGTAAGGGTTCGAGGTTCTTGCCCACGGATATATAGCACCTTCTTTAAGGGATTTTTCACTGTCAGGCACAACAAGCTCCGGTGAAATTTCAAAATGAGAGCCTATGCCATGACAAACGGGACATGCCCCGAGAGGATTATTAAAACTCATCAACCTCGGAGTTAATTCTTCGAAACTAATGTTGCAATTGGGACAAGCAAGTTTTTCCGAAAATACAATATCTTCGTTGGTTTCAGTTAAATTCACAATCATAAGTCCGGATGCTCTGTTAAGAGCCGTCTGACTTGAATCAAATATCCTTGCTCTTGCGGATTCTTTAACTATAACCCTGTCTACAATGACTTCAATTGTGTGTTTTTGTGTTCTGTTTAATTCGATATCATCCTCTTCAAGATTATATGTTTTACCGTCAACTCTTACCCTTACAAAACCTTCCTGCATCAATGCACTTAAAGTTTGCTTATATTCACCTTTCTTTTCTCTTACTATCGGAGCCAAAATTTGAATTTTTAAGCCTTCCTTCATTGATAAAATTTTATCAACTATTTCATCGATTGTTTGAGGGGTAATTTCTCTTTTGCATACGGGACAATGAGGAACACCTGCTCTTGCATATAAAAGTCTTAAATAGTCGTAAATTTCGGTTATTGTTCCGACTGTTGACCTCGGGTTATTTGAAGTTGATTTTTGATCAATTGAAACTGCGGGCGAAAGTCCCTCGATACGCTCAACATCAGGTTTATCCATCTGTCCCAAAAATTGCCTTGCATACGCAGATAAGCTTTCAACATATCTTCTTTGTCCTTCGGCAAATATGGTGTCAAATGCAAGAGAGCTTTTTCCCGAGCCCGAAACCCCCGTAAAGACAGTGAGTTCATTTTTGGGAATTTTGAGAGTTACATTATTCAAATTATGCTGATTAGCATTAAAAATCTCAATAAAATTATTCATAATACGAAATTATAACACGCAAATTTATTGAAAAAAATTGTTTTTGCAATAAAATAAAAAAAGGAAACATTAATTGTAAATATTTGTAAAATACGAATATAAATCCGACAATTATTTTTTTTACAAGTGTTGTAGAAGGTGTAAAAGTAGATATTATTAAAATATTAATATAGAAAGGTGTTAGTTATGGAAATTGATAAAGCTCATGGAAACCAATTATCCACCGGAAAGAAAATTGCTATTGCAGCAACAGGAGCTGCTGCTATCGGTATGACAGCACTTGCTCTTTACAAAGGTAAAGACACTGCAAAAGATTTATTCCTGAAGAATGGTATTGAAGAAGGTACTAAATTAGCCGATGCTTTAAAAAAATTAAATATCGGTCAAAAAGCAAGTATTCTTGGTGAAACAATACTTGCAGGATTACAAAAAATCGGTTCTGATACTAAAACTTTAGCCCATAAAGGCATTACAGAAGCAGGCAAATATATAGGACAATTAAAAAATACCGTTACGGAAAAATTCAACAAAATTTCTAAAGCTGAGTAATTAATGCTTATACACTTATAAACAAAAAGAAGCCCTCGGGCTTCTTTTTTTTATGTTTTCAATATCAATAAATATATTTGCTTGCATTTACGCCTTGATAAACTTTTAGCAGAGAAGTTATATCATTCTTATTATTTGAATTTAGTACAGCTTCGCTTGAAGCATACTCCGTATGTTTATCAAGCCAGCCTGCAACCGCTTCTCCTACAGCGTTAATCCAGCTTTTCATGTTTAGATATTTACAGTTATACACGTATTTATCTTTTGCAAGTATAACGTCTTCAATATAACCCTGCCCTTTTGAAAATGAGCTGTAACTTGTATCGGAAGTAAAATAATCATCTATTTCAACATATCCCGTTGAATTTCTTCCGTCGTAGAAAGCCGCCATATTTCCGTAATTTAGCGAGCTTTTATTAAAGACATAAAGTTCATCATAATGTATCTTATCATCTTTAGTAACATTGAAAAATAAACTTATTGAAGTTTTGGCATTGTTGAGTATAAGCGAATCATTACTGCCTCCGAGGTCTTTTACTATAAGCTCACTTTTTGAATTTATTTTTGTCTGATATGTATCAAGTGTATCTCCCGCAACGCCTTTCATTTCAGCTTTACCCTTACCTGTATACGTGTATATATTGTCATAACCGCCGACACCTCTATATACATTAACGCCGTAGTTGTTTAGTTCACCTGTTATATTTAATCCGAAAATATTTAACGTACCCAAAAAATACTCGGCATACAGATTTTCAATATTATCGCCGGTATCGTATTTATAATTTATTGTCTGCTGTATGGTTTTATTTTCAAAACCGAATTTCTCTAAATCCACAGAATGAATTATTGAATTTTTGAGGTTTTCATTTCCGGTTTTAAAATAATCTTTGATTGTAATTGTTTCAGCTTTTGATTTTGTTGCAAGTTTAGTAAATACTAAATCATTTCCGTTTTTGGTGAATTTCATTTTGCCCGATTTAACGGAATTTTTCATGGTTGTATATGTATTTCCGAATAATCCTTTAAAATCCATATCAAAATATGCCGGATTTGACGGAAGTTTTTCAAATTTTATCGTATCATTGCCGTCACCTGCCGCAAAGTAAAAGCTTGTATCGGACGTGCTGTTTATTATTATCTCATCATTACCTTTGCCTGCATTGATATAAGATGTTCCGTTATTAATTGTAATCTTGTCATCTCCCGCACCTGCATATATTTCGGCATTATTCCCGTTTGAAACAACGGTATCTGCCTTCTTTCCCAGAGTGACAAGTTCATTTTTACCCGATGCTACGGTATAAGCATTGGCATTCTTGAAATCCTTTTCAATAAAAACGGGTGTATTTGAATTTTGTAAAACATTTCCGTTAACTTTTAACTTGCCGTTTTTATAATTTTTAATAATTGTTTGTTCGGTTACAAATTTTTTACCGTTATCATATATTCTGTTTAACAGTTTTTCACCGTCTTTTGTTGAATAGCCGTATCTGTAGCCGCTTCCGTATACAAGATTAACGGTTGCCGAAGCGTTTTGCATGTCAATTGTATCAACACCCTCATTTTTATTTATATAAACGGTTTTAGTACCTGTGCCGTTTATAACAACCGTATCATTACCCTTTCCAAGATATACTTTATCGTTTCCGCTGCCCGTTGTTATGTGTTTAGGATACTTCTTTCCGCTAAATACGTCATTATAGTCAGTTCCCGTAAATTCGGTTCTTTTTTCTTTTTTATTATATATTCCGTTAATGTTAAGTCCGTAATTGTTAAAGTAATCTCCAAGTGAGTTCGATGTAGTGTAGTTGAAATTTTCATGAGATTCAAGAAAATATATATTTTCCATATCGGGAACAAAGGGGTTATTAAAGAAGTTTACAAAAGTCTGAGTGTTTTTTGCTGTAAACACACCTTTACTATTGGTTTTGCCGAGTTTTAGCAATAAATTATCACCGTCTTTTACAAAGTTATAATCATAATATTCCGATGCCAATACTTCAATATTTACCCTGCCCGTTTGTTTTGCATCTTTAAATTCAACGGTGTTATTTCCGCAATACAATAAAAATTGAATATTTTTTACACCCGAACCGCCTTTAATTATGATTTTATCATTACCTTTTGTCGGAAGTATATTATAATTTGTGGTTTTATCAAGCTCAAATGTGTCTTTACCCGCAGTTCCGACCAGATGCAAGTCGGTAATCGATAAAACAGCACCATTTATTTTAATATTTGATTTTTCTACTTTGTCGGTATAATAGTTTTTAATTTTTGCTTCATAGTACCAATTTTTTGTTTTATGTTTCCAGTAAATTAATAAATCGTTCTTCTGTTTATAATAAGTCGGAGCCGGATTGATTTTATCGTCAAAAGTAAAATTTACAACCGCAGACTTATCTTTAATATTGAATGTTTGCATATCTCCGGAATATGCTTCGTATTTAATTGTTTTAGTTCCCGAACCCGTTACATTAATTGTATCGTTATAATTTGAAAGATAAATCGTATCATTGCCCGCACCGGTTATTATTGTTGATTTTCTGTATGCTTCAAACGTATCATCATTATCGGTTCCCTTTAAAATTCCCCTGCCCGATACAAAGTTTTGTACTTTTATTGTTGATGAATCATATTTTAAATTACCGTCTTTATCAATTGTTCCTGTTTTAGCATTTGTTCCGGTTATTTTAATATTTTTAATTTTATCTTCATCTTTTGTTTTATAGAAATTATTGATTGTAATTTTATCTTTTGTATTATCTCCGTCAGAATCTTTTGAAGGTGTAATTATAATAAGATTATTTTTTTGTTTATACATTTTAATATCGGACATATTATAACTTTCAACTCCGCCCGAAGAATGAAGTTCAATCGTGTCTAAATTATCCGCATTGTAAATAATATCCCCCACGCTTGAATAAGCATCTCCGGTTTCAAAATAAAAAGTATCGGCACCTTTTCCGGAATACAGTTTATCATCCCCGCCGTTACCGACAATTTTATTTGTTCCGCCGACACCTTTTAAAGTGTCATTATAATATCCGCCGATTATTGTTTCGTTTAAATAAGTTCCCGCTTTATTTATTTTTCCCGAATATCCCAAAGTTTTACCGATATCATAATTTGTGGTCAGTAAGTTTGATATTACGCCGTTTTTGTCTGTTTTATAGGAAACATGAGCAACATTTGCTATTCCGTTTTTTCCCGCATTTTTTAGAATTACCTTTCCGAGTACATTCTGATAATCAACATACTGTTTTCCCTCGTATATTGTTTTTCCGTTATCGGCAAAATAGGATGAAGCTCTGTCCTTGAAATCGTTAAAACTGTATTCTATACAAGTTTCTGTAAGTTCGGATGTTTTTATGGCTTCCATGCCTTTGCTTGTAGCCCAGACTTTACAATAATATGTACCGCTTGCCGACCAATCTCCGATTCTTTTTTGTGAGCCAGTTTTAACGTATTTTTGTGTTTCGGGATTGTACATATAGTATGTAACAAGCGAGCCGTATCTTGTTGATTTATATACTTCTTTTAAGTACCTTATTGAAAGCAAACCGTATGCTTTTATTTCAACATTATATCCTTTTTCGTAATATTCGATTTGATCCGCTATATCACCCGTAAAAATTATACTTTCATTTGAATCTTTTGTTACTGTTATTGTTTGGTTTTTAAATTTTTCATTATTTGATACATTAACAACTGTCATAATCTTCTCCTCTGCTTTTACTATCGTAGCATATTTAACAAACAATGGGAATATTCGCCGGAAGTTTTTTAAATCAACAAAACAAAATTATTTTTTGATAAAATACATGTTAAATAAGCGGGATAGACAGATTTTATATATGAATATACAAAAATCGGAAGTTCTTATAAAAATAAAAAATATACTCTTTGTTGCTTTGTTTCTGTTTATAGGGTTATTTATATTTTTTCATCCGGTTTTTTTAAGTACGGACTTAATGCCGGGAGATTTAGGAGATGCAAGATTTATAAATTATGTTTTAGAGCATGGCTACCTGTATTTAAAGGGAAATGCCCTGCATTCAAATTTTTGGGATATGCCCATATTTTATCCTTTAAAAAACACTCTGGCATTTTCGGACATACTTCTTGGCGGAATGATAATCTATATCCCCGTCAGATTTTTCTTTAATCCGCAAACATCCCTTCAAATCTGGCTGTTTATTGTCTGCATTTTAAATTATTTTTCAATGTATTTTTTGCTTGCAAAATATTTTAAATTCAACCCGCTGTCATCTTCCCTCGGGGCATTTATATTTGCTTTTTCTCTTCCCAGATATGCGCAAATATATCATATGCAGCTTTATCTTCACTTTTATACGGTTTTTTCGGTAATTTGTTTC
>CADBOZ010000011.1 GCA_902796515.1 uncultured bacterium
ATATCCGTTCGGCATTTGCGCATTATTGTATCCTGCATTAGGAATTACGGAAGGATTATATCCGTTCGGCATTTGCGCATTATTGTACCCTGTTTGACCGTTCGGATAAGCGTTCGGATAATTAATTAAATTATTGTAGTTTGCAGGGTAAGGAGAAATATTCGGATTTGAAACGCTTGAATAAATTGAATTATTCGGATAAAGCATGCTTGAATTTTGTGCTTGTGCACCATTTACAGCCATCCCCGAAGGAACACTTTTATTTCCGTATGCTGCCGGCGAGAAAATGTTAATGCTGACCGCATTCGGATTTTGCTGCACACCATGCTGACACTGACTGTTATAAGCATTTAAACAATTTTCATGCATAACTACCCCTTACTATTAATTAAAAAACAAAAACCATAAAAAAATTGCGAAATTAATTACAAAATATTAACCGATTTTAAAATATACAATTTATTTATGTTAGAATACAAGAAAAACTAAGGAGATAAAATGTCTGATTACAAAGATAAATACGAAATGGTTATAGGTTTGGAAGTACATGCTCAGCTTAAAACTCAAACTAAAATTTTCGGAAGAGAAGGCTGTGAATTCGGAAAAAGCCCGAATACGGAAACAGGCCCTGTTACACTTGCTTTTCCCGGAGTATTGCCCGTGCTCAATAAGGAATGTGTCAACAAGGCAATTCTTACCGGCTTAGCATTACATTCAACTATTCCGGATGTTTGTAAATTTGACAGAAAACAATATTTCTACCCCGACCTTCCTAAGGGTTATCAAATTTCTCAGTATGATGAACCCATTTGCCAGGGCGGATGGATACAAATTTCAAATAAAAAAATCGGCATCACAAGAGCTCATCTTGAAGAGGATGCGGGCAAACTGGTTCATGCCGGCGCTTCAGGACTATACGGTTCAAGCTATTCTCTTGTAGACCTAAACAGAGCAGGAACACCGCTTTTGGAAATCGTTTCGGAACCTGATATGAGAAGCCCCGAAGAAGCAAGAGAATATGTTGAAACTTTGAGAAACATTTTAAAATATATAGGTGTTTGCGACGGCAACCTTGAAGAAGGTTCAATGAGAGCGGATGCCAATATTTCAATAAGACCTATAGGTCAAAAAGAATTCGGCACACGTGCGGAAATAAAGAATGTTAACAGTTTCAGGGCACTTGTAAGAGCGCTTGAATACGAGTTTGTTCGTCAGGCTGAAATTCTTGAAGAAGGCGGAAAAGTTGTTCAAGAAACAAGACTTTGGGACGATAATTCCGGTATTACTTCTTCAATGAGAGGAAAAGAAGATGCTCATGATTACAGATATTTCCCCGAACCTGATTTAATGCCTCTTAAAATAAGCAGGGAATGGGTTGAAGATATAAGAAAAACCATGCCCGAACTTCCCGATGAAAAGAAGGAACGTTATATTAAATCGGGGCTTACCGAATATGATGCGGATGTAATTGTTAATCAAATTGAAATGGCATTATATTTTGATAAACTGCTTGAAAAAAATGTTGATGCCAAAACAGCTTCCAATTTCTTAATGGGAGAAGTTGCCGCATTTTTAAAAGAAGAAAAAATAACTATTGAAGACTCAAAACTTACGGTTGAAAATTTTGCAAAATTGCTTGAATTATTGAAAAAAGGTACAATTTCAAATAATATTGCAAAGAGTCTTGTAATTGAGATATTAAAAACGGGTGAAGATGCCGAATCTCTTGTTGAGAAAAAAGGATTATCGGTAATATCCGATGAAAGCTCAATATTGCCTATAATTAAAAAGATTATCGAAAGTAATCCGGAACAAGTTGCGGCATATAAAGGCGGAAAAGATAAACTGTTCGGCTTCTTTGTAGGTCAAGCCATGAAGGAAACAAAAGGAAGAGCAAATCCGCAAATGCTGAATAAATTATTAAAAGATGAATTAAACAAATAAAATAATTCAAATATTATAAAATAAGAAACAAACCCGTTTTATACGGAGAGTTTTGTTTATTCATATTTGTTTCATACATGATATATCTCTATTCTTTCGGTCTTTTTATTATTATTTCCTTTTTATCATGACCAACAATATAATCAAGTTCCTGCATTACATTATTGCCCAAGCTCATTATAACTTTTATGTATCAAACAAATAATACATTGGGAGAATTATAATTATAAACAAACACGCCGGATTGGTATTTTACAACATGACATGATTATTTACGGGACAATTAATCTCGGTTTTTATAAATAATTTTGTGGTATAATTTGCCTATGGACAAACCATGTTTTTGAAAAAAGAACAGTTTGATAAGC
>CADBOZ010000012.1 GCA_902796515.1 uncultured bacterium
CCGATAATTCTCCGATTTTATAAAACATTTTTATCATTTCGGGGTGATAAATTAAGCCCGTTTCCTTTAATGCTTCTTTTAATTTCGAAGATGCAAACTTGTTGTATCCAAAATCCGCTACACGCATATATTCTTTAATCATCATTGAATTGGGATCGGGTAATTCTTCGTCTTCGCTGAACATTTTATTATATTCTCTAAGACATTCCGCCTTTTTATCTTCTTCATTTCTCAGATATTTTTCATTCTGTCGTTTTGACATTTCAAGCGCCATATCCATAAGTTTTTCAAGTGAATATTGAGAAAGATTTAGCTTTCGTGCTATCGGGATAAATTTTTTCATAAGCTCGTCGTCAAAATCATAATCTTCAATATTTTGAAATCTTGTATAATCGTATTCTTCCGGCATTCCGAAAAGTTCTTCGTCTTTTAAGTAAATTTGGTTTGTAATTTCGTTTTGCATTTTAATCCTTTCATTTTTTTGTGTTATAATCTTATTGAGGAGATTTTGTAATGAAAAAGAGTCATTTGTTATTTTGTTTGGTTGCAGTATTTACTTTTCTTGCATGTTCGGTTTCTTTTGCCAAAGACAGTGCCTTTACCACGGCAGTGGAAACATGCCAGAAATATTCAAAAACAGGCAATATCGCTCGTAACGGCGAGGTTTATAATTTATTGATAACACTTGAAAACAAGGGAAATCATTGCCAGTACAAAGAAAAAATTACATACGGAGTTGATTACAGTTTATTAACCTGTAATTTTCCGAAAACTTCGTTATCTTACCTTGCAAATTCAATGAGAGAATATAATGATAATTTTCAGGCTCAAATTGCAAAAGATAATATATACGAAGCTAAATTAACAAATAACTATTATATTTTTGAAAAATATCTGGCAAATCCTCAATATTGCAATATAACGAGTTCTAAGACAAAATAGTTTTTAAGAAGATGTAAGAAGCTTTTTAAAATACTCGCTTGTTTCTTCTTTTTTAAGCGAACTTTCAAAGAGCTTCATTCTTCTTTTAATAATATCAATTTTTTCTTTTTCTTCTATCTTTTTGTTTTTTGATAAAAAGATAGTTATGTCGCCATCAACCTCCTTTATAAAATCATATTTTTCCTTTTCATTCTTTAATTTCATTAAAGATACGGCAGTATTAACAAGAATAATTTCATCCGTAACAGAGCTTTTCAAATACCCTTTAAAGTCATTTGCAAGTCTTGTTAAATAGTTAAAATCTTCATTTGAAAGTTTATCCTGCGAATTTTTTAAAGCATCTTCACTGAATTCATTTTTTAAAAAGTCGTTTCTGAGCTTACAAAAAAGTCTAACGTCGCTTTCTTCGGGATTTCCCTTCGGAAGATAGTCTTCATCATTTTGCATAACTATTTTTTGAAGCTTGTTTTTTAAGTTACTCGTGTATGTTTCCGTTGTTTTTTCGGGAAGATTTTTAACATTTGAAATCCAGTTAATAGCATTTGCTGCTCTGTAGAATATTTTTTCAATCTCTTCGGGTTTATTTTTATAAATTTGTGCCGAAAATAAAGAGTTATCTAAGTTTTTTTCAAACACCTCCTGCGCCCAGACATACATTTCCTGTTTTGAATATTCGTTAATAAAATTCTCAAGCTCTTTTCTTTTTTCGCCGATAACATTTTCCGTTTCGCCAAACTTTGATTCTGCGGCTAATTTTTGAGCCTCGTAATCATATTTTTCAATTATTTTAGGTGCTTCGATAACAGCTTGTTTTGACGACATGTTTGTATATCCCGTATTTTCTTCATACAACAGGTTATATATCAGGCTGTCAAGATTATTTATAAATTCCAGATAGCAGGTGCTTAATAATACGTCATTTTTTTCCATAAAAACCCCTTAAATTATTCCGAATCTTTTTAATAAATCAGCTCCGATTGAATCTACTCCGCCCATGTTTTGTATTATCTGACTGCCTTCTTTATAGGCTTCTATTTGGTTTCTTTGGTTTTCCATTGCATTATTCTCCTGTTTTATTTTTTCGATTTCTTCGGAAGGAACAAGCTGCGAAGGGCTGATATTTGCGTAGGATGCATAATCTTCTATTATTTTTTCTCCGTTTAATTTTTGTTTCAAAACAGGGTCAATTGTATTTGCAATATTCGAAACAAAAGTTGTAAATCTTTCTATACTTGAAATATTTGCAACTTTTTGCGCCTGAGCAAGACTTGACACAAATTCAATATCGAATTTATAGCCCTGTGCTTCTCTTGGCGGAGGATTGATAATTCCGACTCTTAACTCTTCATCATAAATCCATTCGAGTATTTGTCTTAAAGCACAGTGAATTTGCTCAAGCAGGGGTGACAGAAGAACCATTTTTTCTTCTTTTAGTTCATTAACTTCCGTTGCGGTTCTTCCGCGCTCAGCCGTAGACAATATCATTGCAAATAAATCGTTATAAAAGTGTTCTTTAATTGTTTGTTTTAGTTCGTCTTTTTCCTGCTTTAATTCAAGAACTCTCGGATTTACTTCATAAACGGGGCTTATACCTCTTCCGTTTTCGTCTTCTTCAATGTAAGCACCCGGAACATCCGCCAGTTTCTTATTTTTTAAAGATGCCGGCCCTTTGTATGTCGGGCATACTATCTTTTTAACGGCCTTAGCATACTCTTTTACCATGGTCATCAGCTGCTTAACGTCAGCCAATGCATTAATCCCCGGTGAATCCTGCGGATAGTCATCAAGTCCGAAAGAACTTTCAAACACAACATACGGAAATTTATCGTACCCTTTATAGGAAATAAATTCATTTTGCCCTGTAAGGATTACAACCGAAACATATTTTGAAAACTTGGAATCAAGCCTTTTTTCTTTATAAAATTTGTTCGGTTCAATAAAGTGAATAAGTTCATACTGTTTTGTCGGATTGTTTAGGGCATCATCCGCTACTTCTCTCGGGATTGATGAAAACTTTTCCGCTATATTTTTTGCTGTTTCCATATAAACTCTGCAAAAAGTGTCAATTTTTCCGCTTGAATTTTTTGCATAATAGTATGAGCCTATCGGCAAAATCTTGAAATTTACAATATTTTCATAATCAGGTTCTATTCCGATTGAGCTAAAGCCAAAAACTCCGAGCTGTTTATAAACTTCGGGCAGTATTTGATAAAAGTTTGAACCGTATAGAATTTCTCTTGTAAGTTCTTCCTGCTTACTGCACCACTTTTTTAAATTATGGTTTGACGAATTTTGATTTGAAATTGATGTTTTAAACCACCTGTTACAAGGGCTTGTCGCACCGCTCATCATACCGGATGAAAAATTTCTTAAAGCTATAAGCGGGGTTGAATCAATTATTTTTTTATTTTTTACAAAAGGTTTTCTTGTATTCCTCGCAATAAAACGAACCGAGCGAGGCGAATAATAGTCTGCAAGCTCTTGCAGGTCAGGTTTTATTACATTAAATATTTCCTCAAGTTCACGTTTTCTTTTTAAAAAATATTCAACATCATATAACGGCATTTTATTCTCCCAATAACGTTTTTTTATCTATCTTTGCTTCATCCGTAAGCCCTATAACAGAAGTTCTTATGTTTTCCCTGTAACCCTGATTGACTTCATTTGTTGAAAACTTTGTTTTTGAAGCATCCGCCTGATGTCTTTCAACAGGCTCAGGCTCAACCTGTTGCGGCACGGCAACCGGTGCCGGTATTGACGGTTTTTTAATGAAACACATAGTTTCTCCTTTCTTTTTTAAGTACTAAAATTTCAAACCTTAATCGGGGTTTGTTGTTTGTAATTATTTTTATTAAAATCTGTAATCTGCTAATTTACGCTGATTTCTTATCGGCAACTTCATATATTCTTTTTCTTATACAGATAAACTTACGACACATTTTGCTCGGGATGGTACGGTTACAAATCAAAACTCATCGTTTTGATTTTTCACACACGGCTTCGCTTTCTGCTCCTGAGGAAATCAAAGATTTCCACGTCGCCTATCGACTGCTGCAACCAAATCTCGTCGATTTGGTTTTCG
>CADBOZ010000013.1 GCA_902796515.1 uncultured bacterium
TAATCCTGAAAAAATAAATGCATCTTCTTTTTTTATAGATTTTTGTTGTTTTTTGTTTGATGTATTTTTATCAAGAAAAAATGTTTTAGAATTAAAAATTGGATTTATAGGATATATATTTGTCATTTAAAATTCCTCATCTTCTTCCGGTTCTTCATCCATTATTTCATCCATTGCAAGATAATAATTTTCTAATTCCTTATTTATTATTTTTGGCGGATGATTTTCAATATTTTCTATGACTTTATCTACACTGATAGTTGATTCACTCTTTGTTTCGCAAATCTCGTTTCTAATCTGTGCGATACTATATTTTCCTTTTTTCTCTATTTCTTGGCATTCAAGTAAACATGCCAGCATATTATAATCATCATCTGAAATTTTACTATCTAATTTGTCATTTAGATAATATTTTAAAATTTCTGTTTTATTTTGAAGTGTTGGAGGGTCTTGCGATACTATAAAAGGGAAAACTCTATCATCGTCTGTTAATGGCAATTTAAGCTTTAAAGGATAATTTGTTGCGGCAAACAATATACAATGGTATTTTTCATAACATGTTCTCATAAATTCTTCCAATTCAGGTAATATTGTAGATTTTTCATCTGCTACAAGATCGAATTCATCTATAAAAATAACCTGAATTTTACCTGTTTTTTCATATTCTTCATTTGCTTTTTTAGCTGCCTTATTAAGATTTTTATACAAACTTTTACAAATTCCGGCTGTATTTATGCCGCTTCCTACAACATATATAGGATTTTCACAACCTATTTCTTGAGCAAAAGCATTGGCAAAAGTTGTTTTTCCGTTGCCTTTCGGGCCAAAAAACATAATTGCATTCGGAATATTTGCTTTTAATCCTGCTTCTTCTTTTGCAATTTCAGAAATAAAATATTTGTATAAAATATCTTTTTCCTTATCGTATCCGGCTATTTGAGAAAAACCTTTATTCTCTCTATATTGCCCAACTTTTATTGCATTTATTTTCTTTCTTCTTGCAGCTTGTGTTTGGTCATTATTTCTTAATTGTTTTTTTAATTCTTCAACCATAGTGCTAATTTTTGATGTTTCTTCCTGCAAGGTATTAAAATTATCTTCTTGTTTGTTATTGTTTTTGCTTTTTTGATCTATTTCTTCTAAAGTAAAAGAATGTATTATTTTTCTTTCTTTGAATAGGCGTTCAAAAAGAGACATAGTATTTATTTTATCTATTCGTTTTTGTGAAATTTGTTTTTCAATTTTTTTTCTTTCAGTATTTCCTTTTTGAAAATTATCACTATTTAGTGTATCTATTTTACTCTGTGTCAAGCTTATGGCATCAGAATTTAAAGATGAGCTATTTCCGTTCTGTTTTTTATAACTAACTGCGCAAAAGTTTATTTTTGAATAATTATTTGGATTTAATGCATTCATTTTCATATTTTCACCATTATTAATATTTTTTTATTAGTATTCCATTATTAAAAAGTCGACAAGAAAATATGCCGACTTTTAAATTATTATTTGGATTTTTCTGAGGACAAAAACCTGCGCCAATTGAATTTATCTTTTGGCTAATGCTTGAATAATTTTCAAAAATTATATCTTGCATATTCCCTCAGAATTATCTTTGCATGTAAAATACTCCTAAAAATTATTTTTTGCTATTTTGCTAATAGTTTATTTACAATAATTTACATGGGAACTTAGATATATTGTAGAACACTGTCTTATGATGGAAAAAATCTTTATATGAAACAATTCCCACTATTCAATGAGATGAAAAAGTGGAAAAATCCAATAAAATGGGGCGGGTGGTGGACTCTGCCGAAGAAAATCTGCCCTTGAGGCCGATTTTCTGAGAGGGCATAAGCGAAGCGGTTGCATCCCCACGAATACCCGCATTAAAAAAGGCTTCGATGAACGAAACCTATTAAATGGGGCGGGTGGTGGGGATCGAACCCACGAATACCGGAACCACAATCCGGGGCCTTAACCACTTGGCGACACCCGCCATTATACTTTATTTAATTGTAATTTTATTAAGTTGAAACTTTTTCTTTGCGGTTCCCGGAACCAGTTCAATCTCTCAAGGCCGAGTAACCACCTTTGGCGACACCCGCCATTAATACAAATTAAACTATAAAACGGCTGAAACTGCCAGCCAAGCTATTATATACTAAAAAATTATAAATTTCAACAAAATACCCCAAAATTTTGTATAAAAGTACAAAATTTCCCGTGATTTTCTGCGGAAATAAAAAAAATATGTTAATCTGAAAATAGTTTTTCGGACAATTCAAATTAGTATCATCAAAATTGCAAGAGTACCGGCTAGCGCAGAGCTCCTGTCAAATCAAAGATTTGAAACGTCGCCGATAAAATGCTCAATTGTCAAACTCATCGTTTGCCAATTTCCGCACCGGCTAACGCAATTTGATAGAGAAACGAGGCTGACGAAAATAAAGGAGGAGATACTGTGCGCCATTGCAACAGTGTATTTTGTGCAGACGATATTTGGTTTCTTCAGGACAGAGATAATTTTATAAAAAGAAGCCTTTATCTTGCATCTTGCCCCATATGTAATAAAAATATGGCTTTATATGTTCATTATGATGAAAAATCAAAAGAATGGCATGAAAAATATTATTATTCGGGCGGGGTTGAAAAAATCAAATCAAGGTTAAAAAAGGATTTATTGTACACAAAACTCGGCTTTAAAAATAAATATAAAACTCCGTGGGGCTTTATCTGGGGTGATAACAGAGAGATAAGAAGAAAAGGCAAAATAATAGGGATTAAACAATACGCCTGCGATTTTTTCGGAAATAAAATTCCTGTCAAAATTATTCAAAATGAATAATAAAGATAAACAATTAAACATTTTTCAACAAAAACAAATTCAAAATAAGCAAGAAACCTTTACTCTTGAAGAAGCTTTGAAGCAATTTGAAGAACTAAAGCAAATAGCTCTCGGCTGCTTTGATAAAAACGGAAATCCTAATATTCAGGCAGCTTTAAGAGCGTTAGAAAATAAAGCAAAAATCGCAGGATTATATAAAGACCAAAAAAGAGGGGATAATGTATTTATAAAGATGAACGATATAATGCTTGACGGGGAGCAATTAAGATTAAATATAGGTGAAGATATCTTTAACGGGGAGGAAGAAAATGTTTAACGGTTTAAATTGGGACGAAAGCAAACATCCGAGA
>CADBOZ010000014.1 GCA_902796515.1 uncultured bacterium
AGGGTTATCAAGGCTATTATAAGCAGCGGAATTATGTTTACAATTACATCACTTATTCCCATACCTTTTAATATTATTCCGCGTGATAGAACCATAAAGAACCTTACGGGATTTAGGTAGGTTAAATACTGCAAGCAAAGCGGCATATCTTCAATAGGCGAAATAAACCCCGAAAGCAATACCGCAGGCATCATAAATGTCATAACAGAAAGTATTGCCTGCTGCTGCGTATTACAAATTGCTGAAATATAAAGTCCGACACCTACTATTGCCATAAGAGAAATTAAAATTGAAACAAAAAATAAAATTATAGAACCGTTAAAAGGAACATGGAAAAATACAATAACCATCCCAATCATAACCATTGTTAAAGTCATTGCAATTATTAAAGGCGGAATTGATTTGCCGAGTAATATTTCAAAAGATGATAAAGGGCTTACAATAAGCTGGTCAAAAGTGCCCAACTCTCGTTCTCTTGCAATAGATAATGCCGTTAAAATTAAAGTCGAAACCAGAGAAAGCATAGCAACAATAACTGTTAAAATATACCATTTGTATTCAAGATTGGGGTTAAACCAATTTCTTACAGTCAGGTTTATTTGCGTTCCTGTATTTCCTGCAAGTTCGTTGTTGTATCCTGCAATAATCTGTGAGGCATATCCTGCTCCGATTGAAGCAGAATTTGTTTGTCTGCCGTCGGATACAACAAGAACATTTGTACCTTTTTTAGATTTAATATTGCGTGAAAAATCGTTATTGATATTTATACCGATTTGAACTTTTTGAGTATCAAGATACTCACGAAATTCTTTTTCATTATCAACATAATAAAATGTTCTAAACCTTGTTGAATTTTCAAAACGGCTTAATAATTCTCTGCTTTCTACACTTTGTGAGCGGTCTAATACAACTGTATCAATGTTTTTCACTTCCATTGTTACTGCATTTGAAAAAATCAATAACTGCATTATCGGCATCATAATAATTATGCCTCTTGATTTCGGGTCATTCCATATCGTTATAAATTCTTTTTTCATTAGAGCATATATGTTATTAACGGTTCTGCGTAAAAAATCTCTAATCATATTTAACCCCTCACCCTAACCCTCTCCTTAAGGGGCGAGGGGATACAGCTTCCAGCCTCATTTGCGTTTTCTTATAAACTCCGGCAAACAAAATCAAACCTAATACAGTTAAATAAAAGGCATTTGCTAACCTAATTTCAGGAACTCCTCCTGCCATAAATTCGCTTTCAATAAACGCTATATAGTATCTTGGCGGAATTATTGCAGTTAAATATTGGAAAAATACAGGCATTGAATTAATGGGAAACATTAACCCCGATAGCATTAAAGCAGGCATAAATCCCATACTCATTGCAACCATACTTGCCATAAACTGATTTTTTAATACAGTTGAAATTAATAAGCCAATGCCTAATGAGGTAAACAGAAATAGAGCGCTGACTAAAAACAATAACAAATAACTGCCCTTAAACGGTATTTGAAAAATACAAACGCAAAGAAAGACATTAAAAGCCATAGACACCATTCCCAAAATAAAATAAGGAATGTATTTACCTAAAACAATATGTATTGCTCGGACTTTTGTTGATAAAAGCGCTTCCATCGTTCCACGTTCCCACTCACGGGCAACAACAAGGGAAGTCAAAAGAATGCCGATTAATGTCATAGTAATAGCAATAGAACCGGGGACTATAAAATAATGTGAGTTTAAATCGGGGTTATACCACGTTCTATTCTCAATATTAATTAGAGGTTTGGATAAATTCCTTTTGTATTTACTTGTAGCCAGCCACTGATTTGAAATAGCGAGCGCATAACTTTGAACATAATTTGCAGTATTAACTTCACTTCCGTCTGTTATAATCAGTAAATCAGCTTTTTGCCCACGAGAAAGTTTCGTCGAAAAATCATTCGGAATTACAACCGCACCTTTAATTTTTGAACGAACAACAGCAGTTTTAATATCTTCCATATTATCAAAATTTATTGAATTAACGTATTTACTATGCCCGAATGATTTTACAAGAGTTGCAACTTCCGGAGAATTATCGTCATTTTTAATTCCCAGCGTAATTTTTACGGAATCAAGATTTACTCCGTACATATAAATCATAAAAGATATAACAGGCAAAATAAATGCAATTACAATACTTGAGGGGTCACGAAGTATTTGTTTTATTTCTTTTTTTATTAAGGCGAGTAATATTTTCATTTTTCACTCTCCTTGATTAATCTTATAAATGTCGTTTCCATAGAAGGCAATTCTCCCTCTCCTTGAGGAGAGGGGTGGGGTGAGGTGTCAGTCACCTTCGCAGCTCTCATTTTGAGCTCTGTTGGTGTACCAACTGCAATTGTTTCGCCTTTATAAAAAAGACTAATCCTGTCACAATACTCCGCTTCATCCATAAAATGAGTTGTAACCAATATCGTTACACCTTTTTTAGCTAATGATGTTATATGATTCCAAAAATCTCTGCGTGTTAAAACATCAACACCTGATGTCGGTTCATCCAAGAACAAAACAGGCGGATTGTGAATTAATGCTGCCGCCATTGAAAGCCTTTGTTTCAAACCAAGCGGCAGTTCTTCGGCTTTTGTGTTTTCATATTCTTTTAGTCCAAAAACCTCAATTACTTCATTAACCTTTTTATCTTTTTTTAAAATGCTAATTCCGTAAGCAAGTGCAAAAAAGTCCAAGTTTTCTTTTACTGTTAAACTTCCGTAAAGTGAAAATTTTTGAGCCATATACCCTAAATTTGCTCTGGCACGCTCAGGATTTTTCTTTATATCAACTCCCATAATTCTTGCAGTACCACTTGTCGGTCGGGCAAGTCCGCACATCATTTTAAATGAAGTTGATTTTCCTGCTCCGTTTGGTCCGAGTAAACCAAAAATTTCTCCCTTTTTTATTTTGAAAGTATTATTTTTAACCGCATAAAAGTTTCCGTACCTTTTTTCTAAATTATCTGCCTCTACGGTTAATTCAACATCAGGTGCGTGGTAATCATAGTTTTTTGCTATCAGTGATTCTTCTTTGTTATAACCGCCCATTAAATCAATAACTTTATTTTCAAATTCTTGCGGTGTTGGGGCTAAATCGTGCGGTTTTCCTTCATAAATAACCTTACCCCTATCTATGACAACCGCCGTATCAAAACTGTGAGCCTCATCTAAATAAGCTGTTGACCACAAAACCGTTGTTTCAGGGTTTATCATTTC
>CADBOZ010000015.1 GCA_902796515.1 uncultured bacterium
ATTTAATAACTGCTTACATGTATATAAAGTATATACGATTTATATAATTTCAATCCTTAGATATTTTGTTACAAAAGTTTACATTATATATAAAATCTTTAATATCACTGAAATGCAGGCTGTTTTGCATCTTTAAAAATCATGAAAAATTATTAAATTTTAATGTTTGTATACGGAATACAGTATTTTTTTCAAAATTATTGCAAAAAAAATTTTTAGCGGTTTTAATAAAGTATGACTATTAATTCAATAAGAACTTCGCATATTCAATTTAAAATTCATCAAAATATTTCGGGTGAAAAACCCTTCCCGCTAATTGAAAAATACGGTATAAATATTGAAAAACTGCCGATTTTCGGAAATGGCGCAATTATTAATTTACAGGAAAAAATACAAATAACGGAGCGCCTTTTGGAAGCACACGAACTTGCGGTTGCAAATATTAAAGCCGGAAATATTACAAAAAGAGGTTTTGCAACAAATATTTGTACTAATGATAACCGCTGGTCAATAGGTACAAACTTTAATAATACAAGAAATGACATATCTTCCGTATGCGGTGAACGCTCAGCAATACTTGCAAGCTACAATGATGCGCTTATTCGTTTTTCAAAATCGGGAAGCAATTATTTTAATTTTAAAATTAAATATATTTGTATGGCGCAGTCGGAAGACCTGTCAATGATTAAAAACAGTGCGGTTCCTTGTGAAGATTGTTTATCATGGCTAAATACAACAAGATATTTTGATGACAATACAACAATTTTTTCGTTCGAAAAAAACGAAAAAGGGATTCTCTGTTTAAAATCAGCTAAATTAACGGATTTTCTCCCTTGCAAAGATTACAAATTATCAAGCGATTACAATCTTGAAAAACCTTTTAAATACTCGTCTTCAGCTATAAATTCGATGGAAAAATATGCAATACCCGAAGAAGACATACTTTTATTGCTTGATAAAAACTTTAAATTATATAAAGAAAATCTATTTTCAAATATTTCAAATCAGAACATTACCTGTTCAATTATTGCGAATAAAAATATTTATTCCGCCTCTAAAATAGATTGGACAAAAAGATGGTTTGTTGAACCTCTGGAATATGCCGCATCAAAAGCTATCGAACAGGAAAAAGAAAATTGTAAAATAACTGCAATTGCATATTTCGGAGATAATTCTTCGGTTAATCCTTTAACCAAAGAAGAATATTCTGACGGCGGAATATCAATAAAAAGCCTCGGAAGAATAAGACAAAAATATGCAAATCCTGATACTTTGCTTATTTTAAACCTTGAAAACTGCGTTAATGTTATAACAATAGGCGAATATTTGCCCAAAAAATTTATTCAAGGATATAAAATAATATAATTCTTTAAATAATAAGCAAAATATATTACAATTATCTTATGAAAATAGCTGTTATTCCTATAGATAATCGTCCGATTTGTTACGATATTATAAGTGATGTTTTATCAATTGACAGTTCCTGTGAGCTTTTTATGCCTGATATAAAATATCTCGGCGGATTATACTCTTATTCAAACAGGGATAAAATCTTTGAATTTTTAAATAATCTTGAAAATATCGATTATTTAATTGTCTGCCTTGATACACTGGCATACGGCGGACTTATTTCATCGAGAAGATGCGAGGATAGTTTTGATGAAATAAAAGAAAAGATTGAAAAATTTAAAAATATCGCTTCAAAAAAAGCAAAAAAAATCCTTGCTTTTTCTTCCGTAATGCGGATTTCAAACAATAATATTAATGAAGAAGAAAAAGAGTACTGGGCAAATTACGGCAAAAAGATTTTTAAATGGTCTTTTGATACACATAAAAACGGCACTTCAGACGTAAATGACATACCTGAAGATATTCTTAAAGATTATCTTGATACAAGAAAAAGAAATTTTGAAATAAATAAAATATATACGGATTGGGCAAAAGAAAAGTTTTTTGATACATTGATTTTTTCAAAAGATGATTGTGCAGAATTTGGCTTAAATGTTCAAGAAGCGTTTGAACTTGAAAAAATTAAAAACAATTTACGGCTTGATAATGTATTTATTAAAACCGGGGCGGACGAAATTCCTCTCGGGTTGATTACAAGAGCTGTTTTAAAAGATAAGGAATTAAAAATTAATCCTGTTTTTGCTTATGAAAATTCGATTAATTTAATATCAAAATATGAAGATATTTCGGTTAAAAATTGTGTCTTAGGGCAAATCGGGTTGTCCGGATGTAAGATAAGCACAGATGAATATGATTTAAGGTTTTATATAAATAATTTTGAAAAATCGCAGGGCGACCTTGTTTTGGGAGATGTTATAAATTCTTCAAACAACAGTATCGCTTTAAATAATACGTTTATTGCGGATATTAACAATGCAAACGGAAGCGATAACGGTTTTATCCAAAATATTATTAGAAATAAACCCGACGACTTTTTCGGTTATTGCGGATACAATACAAGTGCAAATACAATCGGAGCTTCAATATTTTGTGCGGTTATAAAATATTTTGCATTAAAAAATAACACATATAATGATAATGCTTTTAAGAAATATCAAATGATAAGATTTCTTGATGATTGGGGATATCAGGCAAATTCAAGGAAATATGTAAGAGAAAATGCATCAAATCCGGCAGAATATAAGTTGAGATTAAAAGAAAAAGAAAATGAGCTTAATTTATCCGCAAAACAAATTTCCGAATTTTTAAATTATTATCCCGAAAAAATTAGCTACTCTCTTCCGTGGGACAGGTCTTTTGAAATCAGAATTGAAGCAAAGTAAGTTTTTGATACAATAATCTTATGAAAGAAAAAATTATCATAAGCGATTTTGACGGAACAATTACAAAAAAAGACACTCTTTATCATTTTTTTAAAGAGCATGCTTCCAATGGCTGGATGACGGTTGAAAAGCTCTGGAAGGAAAGAAAAATAGGTTCAAAAGAATGCCTTATAAGAGAGTTTGAACTTGTGGAAAATTTATCCGAAAAACTTATAGATAAATTCATTGATACCCTTGAGCTTGATTGTTATTTTAAGGATTTTATCAAAATATCAAAAGAAAAAAATGTTGATTTTATAATTGTCAGTGACGGAATTGATTATTTTATAAACAGAGTTTTAGAAAAAAATAATATAAAAAATCTTAAAATAATTTCCAACACCGGTAAATTTTATGATGACGGTTTTGAAATTACATGCCCCTTTGAATTTTCAGGATGTAAGGTAAATTCCGGTACTTGTAAATGCAAGGTTGTTGAGAATTTAAGAGATGAATACAAAGAGCTTATTTATATCGGGGACGGAACAAGTGATTTTTGCGTAGCTGAAAATGTCGGAATAAATAAACTTTTTGCAAAAGACAGCCTGTTTGATTTTTGTACGAATAAAAAAATAGACTGCGTAAAATATAATACCTTTAAAGATATTGCTAATATTATTTTTCAATAGTTTTAGAAAATTCGGTTACCTTGTTTCTGAAATTTGACATGTGTCTTTCATAACATCCGAGAAGCATGCTAAATTCTTCATCGGGCAGATTATTGAGTGCATCGTTTTCAACCTGAATAATCGGAATAACCTTATCCTGAATGTATTTTTTCCCGTCATCGGTTAAATATATATGCATATGGGGATATTTTCCCGCTTTAAGTGATATGTAACCTTCTTTTTGAAGTTTTTTAATTGCGGAATTGATTGTTTTTTTGTTAATATATCTGTTTTCGGCTATGTCTTTTTGAGAACAACCTTCACCGAGTTCCAAAAGCGCGAATAATACGATAAATTCGCTTTCCGAAATGTTAATTGTAAGTAAAAGCTTTTGATAGAGGTTGTCTATCTCGCTTAACATACTGTTAAAATATTTCAGTTTATCACTTATTTTAAACATAGCTATCCTTGAATGATATAATAACATGAAATGTAGCAAAAAATAAACAGTCCCTTTTTATTAGACTACCCGTTGAATGTTTAAACTTATATTTTAAATTATTTTTTTAATATGAAAAATAATTTAATTCTAATTTTATCAATTTTACTGGCAACAGGAGTCAGTTTCGGATACGACAGAGTTTATTTTGAAAGAACACCGTATCCCATTTACAATTCTTACGGGTATTGTTGTCCCAACCGATATATAAATAGTCCTGTTTATTATCCTTATTGGATTCAAAGAACGGTAAACTTTGTAAATGCGCCGACAACAAAGCCAAGACGCTATCAAAGAGTCAGAAGACTTGAAAGATTGCAGAAGAATTATAATCAGCTAAGCTGGTTAGGAAAAAATCAAAACGGTTCTTTGACAGGATATTCCGTGCCCGTAACAAAAGATATTTATAAACAAATGGGAATAACACCCTTTGACCCTAATTCAAAAGTGAGGATAAATTCCCCTACCTGCAATCAGGATTTATTTTCCGTTCCTTCAGGAGATGAAATGTATTATAAAAACGGAGAAAGATACACGGATCTTAAAGGAGCTTCCGGAAAGGCGGGGGTTACCATAATTTATGATTAACGGTGTTGTTAAGAAACAATAAATAACGAACGAAGATTGAGTTGAGGAGTTTCTTTTCGTTCTTTTCTTTGCAGGTTCAAAGAAAAGAACACCCTAA
>CADBOZ010000016.1 GCA_902796515.1 uncultured bacterium
ACCCAAACAGGATTAGTTTTTGCCATTGTATAAACGCTCTGCCCTTTTGCAACATTACTTCCGGGTTCAATTACACGAACCATAATTATACCGTCTTCAGGAGAGTAGAGTTTTGTATAATCAAGTTGGTTTTTAGCATATGTTTTATTCGCCTCGGCAAGTTTATATTCAGCTTGAGTCCTGTTTTTATTGTTGAATAATGTTTCAACATCCTGCTTTGATACTGCACCCGATGCACCTAACGGTTCATTTCTGTTATATTTTTCCAATGCGTCATTTTTAAGAGCAATTGTTCTTTCAACATCGGCTATTGCTTTATTGTAGTTAGCCTCATAATCTCTTGAATCCAATGTTGCAATAAGTTCCCCTTTTTTAACGGTATCCCCCTCTTCTTTTAAAAGTTTTGAAACCTGACCGCCCGCAAGGAAGCTTAAATCAACGGTACGAATTTCAATATTACCGTATAAAGTGAGGTCATTTGATGTATCTTTTTTGTTTATTTTACAGAAAAATATACCTAAGCCTGCTGTTATAAGTATTAAAATTAATGCTATAATCTTTTTTTTCATATTATATTTTACCCTGTACTTTCCTAAAAGAGCTTGTATATAAGTGATTATGTCTTATTCTTGGTACTAAAACCCCCCAAAATATATAATAATAGTAAAACAATCATTTAGTTATTGCCAAAATGTAAATATTTTTGTCAAAAATCTATGCCATATCTTCTAAATACTGTAATTGGTTTACAATCAGGAAATAATATTTTATTATGATAGAGAATGTTATTACAGAAGTGAATATTTTCTTAAAATTTTTCGGATGTCGTATTTATATCTATAAGTTCAATTACGGTATGTTTAATAAGTCCGAATGCCCATTTTAAAATCAAAATACCGCCCAAAATTCCTATTAAAGGGTCTAAACAAACAATATTAAAATATTTACCCGTTAATAGTGCAAATATTGCAAGAATTGATGTGAGCGCATCAGCTAAAATATGGTAGTATGCAGCTTTAAAATTGTAATCCTCTTTATGTATATGTGAATGATGGTGTGAATTTTCCATAATTAAAATACATATACCGTTTACAATAAGCCCTGTTATTGCAACAAAAATTGCTTCGTTAAAATATATTTGAACGGGATTTATAAATCTTTTTACCGCCTCAATTATAATCCATAACCCCGTAAAGCCTAAAAATAACGAACTTGTATATGCCGTTAAAGTTCCTATTTTTTCCGTTCCGTGCGGGAATAAATCGGAACCTTTAAATTTTCTTATAAGAATATATGCTATAAATGTCAAACCAAGAGCAAGCGCGTGTGTTCCCATATGAAAACCGTCCGCCAATAATGCCATTGAATGCGTAGCGTATCCGTATATAATCTCAACCAGCATTGTTATTATCGTAAATATTGTAACGGCAAGCGTTTTTCTTTCATTTTCATCTTTTATTTCGTATTTATGCATTATTTTTTATTCCTTGTTAAAATTAACAAAACTATTTTAAATCCTAAACAGTAATTTATGTTAATTCGTTTTATTTATATTTTTCACCCCAATCGCACATGGCATATAAAATCGGAATAAAGGATTTACCTTTATTTGACAGACTGTATTCAACTTTTGGAGGTATTTCTTTATAATCTTTTTTTATTATTAAATTATCATGCATAAGTTCTTTTAATGTATTGCTTAAAGTTTTGTGCGAAATCATATTTAAGTATCTCTGAAGTTCATTAAATCTGATAGTTTCGTGTCTATATATTGCATATAAAACGGTTAATTTATATTTTCCGCTTATTTTAGACATTGTATAGTTAAACCCTGTTTTATCATAACTTTCAACACTTTTTAAACAATCTTTTTCTTTTATTTCCATAGCGGTTACCTTTATTACCGTACTTGTTAAATTGATACTAATAATATATCATAATAAAGTTTAAAAGAAAGGGACATAAAATGAGAGATGATATTAAAGAATATAATGCGGTAGAAAATGTTGCAAAGAAATTCTGCGAAGCGGTTAAAAAAGGTAAAAGCGAAATCGTTAAACCGTATTTTTACGAAAAAGCCGTATTTTTCGGGCAATTAAATGAAGAAATTTATCAATCGGGTTCTATTGAAGAATTCTATAAAACTATTGATACATTTGGCGCATGCGGCGATGATTATATTTCAAGAATAGATGTTTTGATGTTAGAAAAGACTATTGCTGTTGTTCAGGTTATTGAAGATAACTGGCATGGATACAAGTTTACAGATATTTTAAACCTCAATAAAATTAACGGTGAATGGAAAATCGTTGCTAAGGTTTATGACACTTTATCGGGAAAACAGTAAATTATAAAAAGGAGAAAAATGCATAATATTCCGGAAATTGCCAAAAAAGAACTAACTAAATTATTTTATCAAGTTTTGACAAAAATTTGAAAGAAAAATTTTGTATGTCTTCCCTATGCCCGTTTCTGACATAACCCTCGTTTATGATATTATTATAAAGAGGTAAATGTCATGAAAAAAGAACTTAACGCATATGACCCAATAATTGGTTTAACAGAATATGATGACTGGTCATATAATACTGATAATCAAATGTGGTATGAAGACAGTATAGAAC
>CADBOZ010000017.1 GCA_902796515.1 uncultured bacterium
ATTTATTTTATACACACTACCTAACACTAACTAACACTACTAACTTTCACGAGAATCAAGCAAAAAGATTTTCAAAGCCCCGTCAAACTTGAGGGGCTTTTTTATTATTCATATTTAATTCCGGCTTCCTTAAAGCGTTTAAATACTTCTTCGAGTCTTAAAATAGGCTGTACAAGCGAAACTCTGAAATGGTCATCGCTCATTGCGCCGAAAGCCTTACCCGGAGTTAAAAGAACGCCGGTTTTTTCAAGAACGTATTTGCAAAAATCCATTGAATGTTTGAATTTGGACGGTATTTTTATCCAGAAATACATCGTAGCATCACTTCTCGGCGCATAAAAACCTAAATCGGTAAAGCCCTGTGCCACTATTTCGCGTCTTGCATCGTATTTGTCCATTATTCCTTTAACATAGTCAATCGGCATTGAAAGAGCCTGAATGCAGGCATCCTGAACAATTGTTGAAGTGCCGTAGTCAATATTTGATTTCATTGCATACAGGTTTTGGATAAATTCTTCTTTTCCGACCGCAAAACCGCATCTCCATCCTGCCATATTAAACGTTTTGGTAAATGAATGAAATTCTATTGCAATATCCTTTGCGCCGTCTATATTAAAGATAGAGTAAGGTCTGTAGTTCGAAAAACAAACTTCGCCATATGCTAAATCCGAAACGAGTAAAATATTATATTTTTTGCAAAATGCTACAACATCGCTCAAAAAACTTTTCGGTGCAACTGCGCCCGTCGGGTTGTTCGGATAATTTATAAAAAACATTTTAGCTTTTTTTGCAACGTTTTCGGGTATATCGTTTAAGTCTATTAAAAATCTGTTTTCTTCTTTTAAATTTACAAAATACGGTTCACCGCCCGCTATAAGTGTCCCTCTGCATAAAACGGGATAATAAGGGTCGGGAATTATATTTACATCTCCGGGGTCTGTATATGCCATTGCAATGTTTGCAAGACCTTCTTTTTCACCGATTAGTGTTTGAACCTCTCTGTCGGGGTCAATATCTACCATATATCTTTTTTTCATCCAGTCCGCTATGGCTTTTCTCAGTTCGGGCTTACCTCTGAAATTAGGATAACCGTGATTAACGGGATTTTGAATTGCTTCAAGTGCGACACGAATAACAGGATCCGGAGTCGAGCCGTCAGGATTTCCTATCGAAATATCTATGACATCTATACCGTTTTTTATTGCTTCCGCTTTCATTTCGGCGAGCTCCGCAAAAATATATTTCGGAATTTTTTCAATTCTTTGTGCCGGTTTGATGATGTTTTTTGATGATGCCATAATTTTTTCCTCATAAACTTCAATTAATAAATTTATTATAAGCTATATTACCGATAAAAGACAAATAAATGGTATAAATAAACGGTAAAAAAATGAGCCTCATTTTTTAATGAGGCTCATTGAGTGTTCTTTTAAATTATGCGTTTGCCTCTGCCGGTGCTTCAGTTTCAGCTGCGGCAGTTTCTGCATTTGCTTTTTCTTGTTCTAATTTTGCTTGAGCTTTCTTTGAAAGTTTTTTGGTTTCTGTTTTTTTATAATTTAATGTGCCGTCTGCATTGGCATTGTTAATTAAATACATAACGGTTTCTGATGCTTGAGCGCCTTGAGAAAGTCTGCTCTTAGCTCTTTCAACGTTTAATTTCATTTCTTTTGTTTTGGGATTATAATATCCTAATTCTTCAATAGGTGCGCCTTCTCTTTTTGAACGGCTGTCAATAGCAACTATTCTGTAACTGGGATTTTTCTTATAACCTAATCTTTTAAGTCTTATTTTAACCACTTTAACAAATTCCTTTTTTTGCTTACTGTCTTAATTCTATGAAACAATAAACACAATTTATTTGCAAGAGGAATGAAAAAATATTAATTGTTTTGTAAAAAAATATTAAAATTTTACTTTATTTTCGCAGATTTATTATTAAAAAATACTTTATATAAATATAAAACAGGATATTACATAAGGAGAGAATTTATGAAATTTTTCAGATTTCTGATTAAAACTATCAGTATTGTTAATGAATATGATAAAAAATACAGATTGGTTTAATTGTTAAAATAATTTAACATTCACCAAAAATATGGCAAATTTCATGGAAATTGTTGTTTTATTAATATATGAGTGTGGATGTTAAAAGCTACAATATTAATACAAATTCTCCCATGGTTCAAAAAAGACTTAACTCAGGGGAGAATTTTGGCGCTCTGGATACTAAAAAAATTCAGCAGGATACTGCCGAATTTGCAAAAAAACAGACCGAAGAAATTAAAAAAGAAAATTTTGTATTCAGAATTTTAAGAAATTTAGGAGTTGACAATCCCAAGAAATTCTTTATTTCACTGGGATTAACCATTGCAACTACCGTAGGACTTGCCTTTATCGGAAATAAAATGTCGGGTAAGACGGCAAATTGGGGTATTAAAGTTGATGAATTTCTAAAAAACAAAAAATGGTTTCAAAATTTATCAACAGGTTTTTCAAACAAAAAACAATCACTCATTAATACGTTAAAAAAATCAAAAACTTTTGATGACATATATACAACATTTAAAACAAAATTTGCAAAGCCTAAAGCGGATATGACCCGTGGTTACGGTCGCGGTTTTGTAAGTATTTTCTCTTTAACACCGGTTGATGTACTGAAAAAGACTTTTAAAGGAAAAGATGCCGAAACTATTGCTAAATCCCTTGAAGGCCTCGTAGGTTCAGAAAAAGCAAAAGAATTTGCAAGTCAGATACTGGGTGAAATTAAAGATAACAGAGAATTTTGTAAATTATTTTCCGCAGCAATAAGAGATAACTTCGGGTGTAAAAGTAATGCAGATTTCTTGAAAGTTTTGGAAAACCTTAAAAAAGGTATCGGAAAAAACGGCGCAAAACTTGATGAGTTTACTAATGTCATAATGAAAGAAAAAGGCTCCGGAATAATAGGAAGACTTCAGAATATATTTGTCGGAAACTGGGTTCCCGGTATTAAAGGAAATCTCGGAGATTCGTTAATTAAATTCAATGCGGTAAACGGTTCTCTTGCCGATACCACATTAGGTAAACTTGTTCAAAAATCAATAATAGTTCCGACGGAATCTGTTTCAAACTTCGTTAATGATAAATCACGATTAGGTTTAATGCTTTGCGCAAGTACAATGGGTACTTTTAATAATATGCAGGATGCTCCCAAGGAACAGAAAGTTGCAACCGTTGCTGACGATTTTGTAGGTACTGTCGGAAGTATAGCAATAGCAACACCTCTTGCTTTTAAAACAACATACGGACTTGCATCATTAGCAAATCTTGAAGGTAAGGGAATTATTGCAAAAATGCTGAAACCTATCGGTAAATTCTTTCATATGGGACTCAGTGCAAAAAATCCTCTGTTAAGACTCGGCGGCGGTGCATTGAGGTTTGGACTTGTAATGTTTGTATTTTCTTCGATGTTTAGAAAACCGATTGAAAAAGTAATTCATAAAATATTCGGAAAACCTTATAATGCGGCTGAAGAACAGGCAAAACTCGAAAAAGAAAAGGCGGAAAAACAAATTATTCCGGAACTCGGTGTTACTCAAAAAGAACTTAACGATAAATTAACGGCAAATCCGCAGGCATTACAGAAACTGCAAAATGACCCTATGCTTCAAAGAGAAGTTGCGGCAAATCCAAAATTATTATTGGATTTACTTGACGGTAAAAATGTTCAAACAAAACCGAAGGATAAACTTTTAAGCCCTGCAAACAAAAAATTTGTTAATGAATACAGCAAAAGACGTTCAGATGTAAATGCCAAAAAGAGTTACGGCAGCAGCTCCGTTGATACTGCAAGATACATCCCGTCTTATGAATACAAAGTCGGAAATTCAATGGACAACGAACAGATAAGTGCAATTAATGCCGCACTTCTTAATGCGGATAAAGCTATTAAAAGAGCGGAAAAATATTTATAATTTCTATATTCTGGCACCCGTTGTTTTATAAAGGCTTATTTTATCGATATAACAATCAAGTTTTGATTGCAGGGTAACTTTTTGCATGTACAAAAGACTTTCTCTTTGCTGTAATAAATCAAGTTTTGAAATTACCCCTTTATTAAATTTTGAAGATGAAAGTTTAAAGTCTTTTTCCTGAATTTCAAGAGCCTTTATGTTATTTTTAAACTTTTCGTTATCGGATTTTAAATTGTAAAGCGAGTCGTTTATTTCCTGAATGGAAATCAGTCCTGTCTTTTGATATTGATTTAAGAGCTGTTCGTATTTATTTTTATTAAATTTTAAATTTGCAATACGTGCAAACCCTGTAAAAATCGGTAAATCAACGCTTGCTGCCGCAAGGTCAAGTGAATTTTTCCAGTTCATTGAACTAAAGGTTGAACTTGCAAGAAAAGTCATAAGCCCGAGAATATTAATTGACGGCAAAAATTCCTTTTTTGCCACTCTGACGTCAATTCCTGCCGCTTGAAGCTGATATTCAAGAGCTTTATAATCCGGTCTGTTTATAATTATATCGGATGAAATTTCGTTCGGAATTTCAATATTATTCGGAAGATTGTCGGCATCTGTTCTTTTGTATTCCGATGTATTATTTGGATTGTCACCTATAAGAACAGCAAGTGAATTGAGTGCGCTTTGTCTTAATTTTTGATATTCCAGCATTTCGTTTTTGGCAAGAACATACGATTTTTCGGCAAGAATTAAATCCGAAGTTGAAACAAGTCCTTCTCGATTTGACAATTTCATTATATTGTATATATTTTCTCTGTCCGAGATTAATTTTTCCTGAATTTGAATTATCTTATCCAGCTTAACAATATTATAGTATGTTCCAGCTACAAGGGATATTATTGCAATATCCGATACCTGCGTTTGAAATTCCGAGGCTTTATAAAGCTTTTTAGCGGATTTTGTTTTATCCCAGTTTTTTCCGAATATATCCGCTTCCCAGCTTGCTATAACGGGAAGAGCAAAACTTCCTTCGCTTTTTGTAGTACGGGGCATTTTGGCAACAGCAGGTGAAGCAATCACCGATAAAACCGGAAATTGTCCGGCTCTTGTTGCCGTTACGTTTATACTTGCTTCTTCCATCTTTAAAGCTGCGGTTTTTATATCGTAATTGTTGTTAACGGCTCTTGCTATGTAATCTGTGAGATAGTCGTCATTCATACTTCTCCAGTGTTCAAAATTAATATAATCAAGAACCGAAGTTTTTTCCTGCTTGTTTCTTTCTAATATTGCAAAAGCGGGATAACTTATTGCCAGATTAAAAGATAATGTTATTGATAATCCCAAAGCCAGTATTTTTTTCATATCTTCCCCAAAAAAATTATTTGCATTAAATTAATTAAAATGCTAACATATTAATGTTGCAAAAGCAACATGTTTACAATACAACATATTGGGGATTTATCTGATATTTCGTTATATATGGACATATCAGAGTGATTATGAAAAGAAAATACGAAGATTCTTTGTTTTATCAAATAAACTCTTGCTCAAGATATTTTAATTTTATCTTTGAACAACTTATTAAACAATTGGATATCGGAATTAGTGCTATTGAACATTTGGCATTAAGTATAATTATTGATACTGAAGACTGTTGTCAAAGGGATCTGGCAAGAATAATTCTGAAGGACAGAGCATCCGCGGGAAAAATTGCACTATCTTTAGAAAAAAAAGGCTATATTAAAGTCAGTCTGCAAACCAAAAATAACAGACCTGTAAAAATACTTACACCGACAAAAAAAGGTGCAAATATACACGAAAAAGTTTATAAAACTTTGCACCCGTTTATAAAAAAAATAGAAGATGAAGTATCAACAAAGGTAATAGAAGATACAATTCAAACACTAAAACATTTTAAAAAAGTGGTAAAAAATACAATAACGTCAAACATATAAGAAAAATCAGGAGAAAACAATGGTCGCTGAAGCTAATAACGAAGAAAAAAACACGAATAAGATAAGGTTTAAAAAAAGATTTATTATAATAATTGCAATATTGCTTATAATTCCCGTTGCACTGCTTTTTATACATAACAGTAAATTCCAATCAACGGACGATGCTTATGTTGAAGCGGATATAATTCAGGTTACTCCTAAGGTATCTGGACACATTAAGGAAAGCTACGTAAAAGATAATATGCTTGTACATGAAGGACAACTTGTAGCAAAAATCGACGATGAAATGTATCTTGCCAAATATGAACAGGCTGAAGCAAACTATAAAAGAGCTTTAAGTAATCAAAAAAATGCAAAAGCTAACTTAAAAGCTGCCGATTCGCAAATAAAACTTGCTAAAACGGATTTGGAAAGATATCAGGCGTTATATCGGGAAGGTGCCGTTTCAAAACAAACTCTTGATAAAGCTCAAACAACATATGACAATGCTCTGGCATCGCAAACAAGAGCCAGAGAAGATATTTTTGCAGACGGAAATAATGTGGCGGATGCCGACTTAAAAGCACTTGAAGCTACAATGAAACAGGCAAAACTTAATCTTGAATATACAAACGTTATTGCTCCGAATACAGGGATTATAACAAACAGGCGAATTGAAAAAGGAAGCTTTGTGTCCGCAGGAGGGCCTTTATTTGCAATAGTTCCCGATAAAATATGGGTAGTGGCAAATTTTAAAGAAAATCAAGTCGGAAAAATGCATCCGGGGCAGCCTGTCACCATAAAAGTAGATGCTTATCCGAATAAAAAATTCAAAGGCAAAGTTGATTCAATTCAAAGGGCATCAGGCGCAAAATCAAGCCTTTTCCCTCCTGAAAATGCAGTAGGCTCATTTGTTAAAATAGTTCAAAGAATACCCGTTAAAATTGTTTTTGACGAAGAAATAGATAAAGATAAATATAATATTGTTTCAGGCATGAGTGTTGTTCCGAAGGTAAGGATTAAATAATGTCTTATGATACAACAACGGATTGGAAGCCCGCAAAAAACCCGTGGGTAACCTGCGTACCACTTATGGTTGCGGCATTTATGTTTGTTCTTGATGAAACAATAGCAAATGTTGCACTTCCGTATATGGCGGGAAGTTTTAGCGTATCAAGACAGGAAAGCACATGGATTTTAACAAGCTATTTAATTGCTTCGGGGATTATTATTCCGTCTGTTGATTTTTTCTGTAAACTTCTCGGAAGAAAGAATTTCTTTATATTAAGTATAATAATTTTTACAGTTTCATCATTCTTGTGCGGTATAGCAACTTCGCTCCCGATGATGGTCATAACAAGAATTTTTCAAGGTATAGGCGGCGGTGCGGTCTTACCTTTATCACAAGCAATGATGCTTGAATTATTCCCTATTGAAAAAAGAGCGCAATCCATGGCAATGTTCGGACTTGTTGTGGTAATTGCTCCTATTATCGGGCCGGTTCTTGGCGGATGGATTACAACAAACTGGTCATGGCCTTTTATATATTTCATAAATATTCCGATTGGAATTATGGCGGTATTTTTGGCTAAAGAATGTATAGAAGACCCGCCGTATGCAAGAAAACAGGATAATGTCAAAATTGATGCTTCCGGTTTTTTTATGTTAATCGGCTGGCTTACCTGTATGCAGATAGTTTTAGATAAAGGAAATGATGCCGATTGGTTCGGTTCAACATGGATTTGTTGGATGACATTTTTTGCGGTTCTTTTTGCGATTACTTTTTTTGTAATTCAGGCAAAAAAGAAAAATGCTCTTGTTAACTTGAATGTATTTAAGGATTTAAACTTTTCATTCGGAACTTTAATGCAAATAGTTATGCATGGAGTTTTGCTTGCATCATTAGCAATTTTGCCTCAATTTTTACAGGGGCTTATGGGTTATGATGCTTATTTATCGGGCTTATCCATGATGCCGAGGGGTGTCGGTGCGCTTGCGTGTGTAATATTTATGGGAACAGTCGGAAGTAAGCTGAATAATAAATTTCTTGTAACCGCAGGTCTGGTATTGTTAAGTATAGCGGGATTTATCCTGTGCGGCTTAAATTTGGAAATTTCTCCCATAAGTATTGCCATTCCTAATTTTATAATGGGTGTCGGAATGTCAATGTCAATGATACCTATTATTACATTATCGACAATGACGCTTTCAAACGAGCAAATGACAAACGCATCAGGGGTGCAAAATCTTCTTAAAAATCTCGGCGGTGCAGTCGGAACTTCAATTGTGACAACGGTTATTTCCCGACATGCGCAAATGCACCAGACTGCGCTCGTTCAAAACTTAACAATGACAAACGATGCGTTTCTTGAAAGATTTAATGCTTATTCCGGCATGTTTCAAGGAATGACGGATTCTATAACGGCATCAAATACCGCAGGTGCGCTTCTTTATAAACAAATGCTTCTTCAAGCCAATATGGGTGCATTTAGAGATGCTTTTGAGCTTTGCGCGGTTGCATGTATTGCCATAATACCCCTTATTCTGTTTATCAGAGGTATTAAAAAAGATAATGTCGGATAAAATCTTGTTTTAGCTTTTATGTTATTATTTTTTTATGCAAAATTATATCGAAAAACTTGATGAACTAAAATTAAATTCAAATTTCAGAACAATAAAAAACATAAGTAAAAAAGAGGGAAAATATATCTTTGTTAATGATAAAAAGATGATAAATCTCTCTTCTAATGATTATCTTAATTTAAGTACGGATAAAGACTTAATTGCGGAATTTATCGACAAACATAAAAACGATGATGAATTTTTATTTTCGTCCGCTTCCGCCCGTCTTTTAACGGGAAATTCAAAGTGTTATTTCAGGCTTGAAGAAAATATAAGCAGACTTTTTAATAAAGAAGCCGCTCTTATTTTTAATACCGGATATCAATGCAATCAGGGTATTATTTCCGCTCTTTTTAACAAGGGGGATTGTATATTTTGCGATAAATTAAACCATGCAAGCATTATTTCCGGTTTAAAATTATCTCCCGCAGAGCATTTTCGCTATAAGCACAATGATTATAATAATCTTGAGAAAATATTGCGGGAAAAAAGGGACAATTATAATAATGCAATTATCGTTTCGGAATCAGTTTTTTCAATGGACGGAGATGTAGCCGATATCAAAAAACTTGTTGAGTTGAAGAAAAAATATAATTGTATGCTTATGATAGATGAAGCCCACGCCTTTGGTGTTTTCGGGGATAATTTAACGGGTGTTGCGGGCAAAATGAATTTGCTTGATGAAATTGATATTATAACGGTTACATTCGGTAAATCTCTGGCATCCCTCGGGGCTGTTTGTGTTTCAAGTAAAACAATAGTTGATTATCTTATAAACAAAGCTTCAAGCTTCATATTTTCAACCGCAATACCTTCTGTTAATGTTATGTGGAGTAATTTTTTGCTTGAAGATAAATTTAATGTGTTAATTTCAAAAAAAGAAAAATTAAACACTTTGTTTAATGAAGTGCATAAAATTTATCCGTCCGTAAGCTCCTCACAGATTATTCCGGTTGTTTTAAATGATGCTTGTAAAACTTCAAAAAAAGCTCTTGAGCTTCAACAGGCGGGTTATTATGTGCTTCCGATTAATCCTCCGACTGTTCCTGTCGGAACATCAAGATTGAGAGTTTCTTTAACTTCGGATATTATGCTTGATGAAATTAAAGATTTTATAAAAAGGGTATAAAGTGCAATATAAATGGCTGAATAGAAATAACAACGAAGATTTGATTGTTTTTTTTAACGGGTGGGGGATGAATGAAACACCTGTTAAACATCTTGAATATGGTAATTTTGATGTTTTAATGTTTTTTGACTACAGAAATTTGAATATTGATTTTAAAAACTTCAATTTTGAAAATTATAAAAACAAATACCTTATAAGCTGGTCTATGGGTGTATATTCGGCAAATCATTTTAAAGATATATTTGAAAATTTTGATAAAAAAATCGCAATAAACGGAACGGGAAGAATAGTTGACGATATTTACGGAATTCCGAAAAAAATATATAAACTGACCCTTGATTATTTAAGCGACAGCAGTCTTGAAAGATTTAAACAAAATATGTTTAATAAAGGCAGTTTAAACCCCGAAATTACAATAACAAGAGCTGTTGAAGAATTAAAAGAAGAACTTATATCAATACAACAAACCAAAAACGACGGTGAAATCAAATATGATAAAGTTCTGATTTCAAAAAATGACAGAATAATTCCCGTAAAAAACCAAATAAATTATTGGAATACAAGAGTGAACTATATTCTTGTTGACTCAACACATTGTCTTTTTCGGGAATATAAAAACTGGCGGGAAATTATATGTTAAATAAGACATTAATTAAAAAAAATTTTAAAAGAAGCATATTAACATATAACGATAATGCCGATATTCAACGGCATACATCGGCTAAACTGACGGAATTTATAAAAGGAAACAGTTTTCAAAATATACTTGAAATAGGAAGTTACACGGGAATATTAACAAAACAAATAACTGAATTAAATCCTGAATTTAAAAAATACGTTGCGGTTGATATTGTTGAAGAATCAGCTTCATATATAAACAAAATAAATTCAAAAATTGAATTTGTAAATAAAGATATTGAAAATTTTAGTACCGAACAAAGGTTTGATTTAATAATATCAAATCTTTCGCTTCAATGGTGCGCGGAATTTAAAGATATATTTAAAAAATTAAAATCATATCTGAAAAATGACGGAATGATTGCCGTTTCTGTTTTTTATTGCGGAAATTTATTTGAAATCAAGCAAGCGTTTGGAGTTGAGCTGAATTATCCCGATGAAAAATATATTTCGGATATGAAAAAATCAGGAATTTTAAGTGATTATTCAGTGATTGATAAAGAAGAAATTTCTCTTGAATTTAAAAATCCGATAGAAGTTTTAAGGCACTTAAAAAATACGGGAGTAAACTCCATAAAGAGCTATAATTCAATTACCCGAATTAAAAACGGGCTTAAAATTTTAAACGAAAAATATAATAACAAAATTACGTATAAACCGCTTTATATTACGGACATATGCCGCTAAATGCATTTAAAATACTGTCTTTTGTTATTTCTTTAATTTCGGGAATTATTCCGAGAATTTCTATATCGGAAAAGAGTTTTAGTTCTTTTGTGAAATTTGCTTCCGATAAAGTCGGATTATCGGGCATTTTATTTATTATTAAACCTTTTATTTTTATATTGTTTAATTTTGCACATTCAATAGTCATCAATGTATGATTAAGCCTTCCGAGATGCGGGGTTGTAACAATAATAATTTCCTGATTAAGAGTTTTGATAATATCCGAAAAAAGATTGCCTTTTATTGCGGGGCAATAAAGTCCGCCTGCTCCTTCAATTACGGTATAGTCAAATTGCGAGGAAAATTCATCAAGGTCTTTTTTAACTTTATTCATATCAACTTCAATGTCATCAATCAAAGAAGCAAGGTGAGGAGAAACCTCGCCCTTAAACAAATAAGAATATTTTGTTTTAATTTCGGGGCTGTATTTTAAAAATTCATTAGGGTCGGGAGCAATTAGTTTTCCGTCTTTTTCGTATGCTCCGCTTTGAAAAGGCTTAAAATATCCGACTTTATAACCTTTATTTTTTAAAGATAATGTTATTCCGAGCGAAACAAATGTTTTTCCGATATCCGTATCTGCTCCTGTTATAAATATTGTTTTTCCCATAATAAACCTCTTTTTTATAATATAATTATAGAATGAAATTATAAAACCGGAGCAAACACTATGAAAAATAAATTGCTAAAATTATACAATATGCCCCTTGATGACCTTTTGAAAGAAGCTAAAAAATATACATTTGAAAAGTTTGAATTTTGTTCCCTGATTTCGGCAAAAACGGGAAAATGCTCTCAGGACTGTAAATATTGCGCCCAATCAACAAGATATAATACAAATATTGAAACAAATCCGCTTGTCAGTGTCGAAGAAGTCAAAAAAGCGGCAATTGAGTCCCAGAAAAACGGAGCGGTTAATTTTGCGGTTGTCACAAGCGGAAAAACTCCCGATGAAGGAAAAGATTTTGACAGAATACTTGAAATGATAAAAGTAATTAATTCAACAGGACTTAAAAGCTGTGCAAGTCTTGGAATTTTATCTCTTAAGCAGGCAAGACAACTAAAGGAAGCGGGATTAAAAAGATATCATCATAATATAAATACCTGCAAAAGTTATCATGACAGCATTTGTACAACACATAATTATCAGGATAGAGTTAATACCTGTATTTATGTAAAAGAATGCGGAATGGAATTATGTTCTGGAGTAATTATCGGAATGGGGGAAAGTGTTGAGCAAAGAGTAGAAATGGCGCTTGAACTTGCAGAGCTTAAGCCCGACAGTATACCTGTTAATATATTAAATCCGATTAAAGGAACGCCTTTTGAAAATTATTCCGATAAAATTGATGAAGAAAACATAATAAGGACTTTTGCAATATTTAAAATAGCAAACCCCGCATCAAGTATAAGATTTGCAGGCGGAAAAAAGCTGAGATTAAGCGAAAAATCTCTTGAATTAATCACAAAAAACTGTGCGGACAGTTCTATTGTCGGAAATTATCTTACAACAACAGGTTTTTCGCCTGACGAGGAAAAATTGAAGCTTGCGCTGTCGGGCAGAAAATTAAAAACAGAATAGGGGTGGCTCCTATTCTGTTTATGGCTTTTTTGAAAATTATTTTTTATAGTTTTTTACGAAATCATTTGCAATATCTTCGGCGGATTTTCCTTGCATATAGTTGCCGTTTTTCATTTGAGTTTGAATTAAATCATATAATGCATTTACTACTTTATCATCTTTACCGGCTGCGCCGAATACTTTATTAAATGCACTGTGAATTTCGTTTGATCTTTTTTCAAATTCTTCAAGAGCTTTTGATGAAGAATTGAAGTTGGAAGAGTATTCTTTTGTGCCGAATTCATCAGCAAGCTGTTTAACCGCATCATCTACGGTTGTTGCTTTTTTGGAAGTGAATTTTTCTAAGATATCGTTCATTGATGCGTCGATATTTTGTTTGCCGCATTCTACCATTGTTTGAACGGCTAAATTTGTATATTTACGTCTTAGTTCGATATTTTCCTGTTCTTTAACAAGCTGCTGATATTTTTCTACGATTTCTTCGGCAGAGCCTCCTTGCGACATAAATATACCTTTAGTCTGAATGTAGAATTCGTCATTTATTGTTATACCTTTTTCAGTTGCAACTTTTTTAATGTTCTCAAGCATCGAGTTATCCCATTTTGCGCTATTTTTTTGTGCTTGAGCTTTGTTTTGTCCTTTTTTAATTATAATATCAGCTTCATCTTTTGAATCTTGAATATTTTGATTAATTTTATCCTGAGTTTGTTGATAAATATTATCAAAGTTATTTAAGAAGTTCATATTTCCCGAAATTCCGGAATAACGATTGCCGAAGCTGTCAAATTCTTTGTAATTTTTATCAATTTCTTCATCAACGGTTTTTTCGTCAAATCCTATTTTACCGTCGAGTCTTGCATTGTAGCTGTCTTTATATATTGCATCCATAAATGTTGCCGTTTCATCTTTTCTTGATGCTTCGACAGTTTTTCCGTTCATTTCAAAGCTGAATTTATCTTCAAAAATTTCAGAACCGTTAACGTCATGTTTTCCTGTTGATTTGCCTACATTTTCAATTGCATTCAAATCAATTTTTTCAATACCGGCATCGCGTGCGGTTTTAAAGATGTAGTTAACAGTTGTTGTTTGTTCTTTTGAAATTTTATCGCTTTCGTTGTATTTTTGACCGAAAATTGCAAGATTATCAAGTTCTTCGCCTTCCAATACTCCGTCACCGTTTTTATCAAGTGATTTTAAATCTTCAAACCAGTTTGAACTTTGTTTTCCGCCGAGGAATTCGGTTTTGTCGTTAAATCTGCCGTCTTTATTTCTGTCTATAACAAATGAGTATTCTATACCGTCTTCTCCTTTGAATGAGAGCGGGTCTGTGTTATAGTTATTCCACCATTCATCTTCATATGACCATGGTTCGGGTTCAGGTATTACGGGAGTCGGTCTGAAAGGTTCCGGTTCCGGTTCGGGTTCGGGTTCGGGTTTTCTTATCGGACTGTCATCTCTTATAATTTCTATTTTTTCATCTTCAGGTTTTTTGTAATTTTCCCAGTCAGCGCATAATGTAGGTTTAACACCCCATGTTTTATATATATCCGCTGCTATATTCTTGTATAATTCGGCGGTTTTGTCATCTCCCGCAAATTCAATAAAGTAATTGGGAGTTCCTTTTTGATTTTTTAAATCATAGACAATTCCGCTGTCTTTAAAAAGACCGCTTTCGGGATTAAAGAGCGAAAACATTGCTTCTTTAAATGTGAAGTTTTTATTCTTCATATCCGCAAGGATGCTTGAATAGTTTTCGGATAATACTCTGATTTGATTGTTTGAATCAATAGTATTTCCTTTTTCGCTATCCCAAGTGTTTTTTGCACCTATAAACGGTTCAATAGTCCATTGGTCGGCATTATCGGGTAATTCTTTAAATGAAGAATAATCAGCCAGCTTTGAAAAGATATCCTTAGCACCTTGAACATCGGTTTCATTTCCTTCGGGAATTGATAGAGCGCCGTTTTCTTTCTTTTGAATTCCGGCTTTTGCAAAATTTTGGGAAAGGAAATCTACAAGCTTGCCGCCTCTTATTCCTGCCGTTGCTAAATCGCCCAGTAATCCTTTTTCAAGTGCCTGTCCTAAATTAGTAATAGAGTCTTCGGTTGATATATCCTTGCTTTCGGGCGAGAAAAATTCGGAATATTTTTCCTGAATACTTTCTAAAGTCGGTACGGAGGAATTTTCCTGATAATTGGTATTGTTTCCGCTTTCTACGTTTATATTCGGATTATCAAATAATTCGGAACAAGTTTCAAGCTTGCTTGTTGAATAAATCGGGCGGATATTATTGAAATCGGAATTAGTATAAGATGCTGTTTTTTTGCTATCTCCAAGGGTTTTTGATAAAAAGTTAAATGTTGTTTTTGTAATTCCGTACTGTGATTCAAGTATCTTTTTTTGATCAAAAAGACTGCCAACCGAACCGCAAAGCTCTGCAACCTGACTTCTTTTTGATTTTAAATTTGAAAGTCCGCTTTCAATTTCGCTCATAAGAGTAGCATCGCTAAATGTTCTCATTCTTGCGGACATTTCTGTTACCATTGCATCAGGGCCTGAAATTGTGCCTCTTTTATACATATCAAATACGTCCGATACAATCTGTTTAGCCCAGGCTTTCTGGTCTTCGGATACCTGTTGAGATTTTTTATCGGTTACCGCAATTATATTTGTAATTTCTTCGGTTAAACTATCGATTTTTCCTTGATTTTCTTCAAGCTGTTCACCTAAAACAGCCATTTTTGCTTCGATTTTTTCAAGTTTATCTTCAAGTGTTTCTTTTTTTGCAAGAATAGCTTTCTTATCGCTATTGGAAAGATTATCGTCCTGTACCTGTACAAACATTTTCTTGAGCTCTGATTGCTGCTCGGTTCTGTTTGCACCGTACATACTTTCAAGCCACCCGTCCTTGAGTATTGTTCTTTTAAGTTGATCGATTAAGTTTCCGTCACTCATATTCCTGCCCTTTCAAATTTGCGCATATTTATATATTCGGTATTGTTTGCCCTTAACTTTATGTGTGCGAAATAAAAATTTACAATACGTAACAATTTTTGGAAAAATATAAATTTTTTAAAATCCTTGCTTAAAGGATTGTCTTTAATGTTGAAAATGCCTGAAATGATGTTATAATGATATAAAAATGTACTTTGATAATTAAATATGGGGATGTAACGGTTTCGACGGGGTGAAGCTTATCGTCATGGTTGCATTTCAAGCCGAATAACTTGTTAAACTTTTC
>CADBOZ010000018.1 GCA_902796515.1 uncultured bacterium
ATGCTTCTTGAAAAATATCTCCTGATTAATTATACTCTTAGTTATGCAAAGTCTGTCAAGTAAAGAAAATTTTTTTATAGGTTTATCGCTTTCCAATTCATCCAATTCGGACAGCTCCATTTGTGTTTTAGACAGAAACTCTAAAATTGTTTTTCTTGACAAATTTTACTTTGCTCAGGATATCGAATATTTTTTTGATAATTCACCTTACACATCTTCTTCAATTATTGCTTCAAGTGTTCCTTACGATAACAGTATGCTTGAAGGTAAATGGAGAATACATTCAAAAAATTATAAAGCACTTTTTGATTATTTCAAGGTAAACAGAAATAATTGGACAAACAGAATATCAAAAAGATGTCAGGATTTATTTATAAAACTCAAATCGAAAAATATTAATGTCATAAGGTGCGATATTAACCAGTTGAGGCAATCTTACGGATTATATCCCAATTTTTTATCCAGAACCTCAATAGATTGTAAAAACCTGCAAAGTTCACTCAAAATTAAGTACAATTTTACGCAATTGCCGGAGGTTATGCTTCCCGCTTCATCTCTTGAAGCAATAATTATTGCTATGTTTGCAATGGATTACGTTAATAAAACCGAAACAAAAGTGATGTTTGATATAGACGATATACCCGTACTATCAAGAAAAATGAACTCTTAAACCTTTCCTGTAATCAAGTCAACCTTTTCTTTATAAAAGCCGACATTAATATTTAATTTTCTTCCTATTTCAACAAAATCGAGAAGAAGTTTTCTTAATTCGTCCGATGAGTGTTTATTTTTCAATTTTTCAACAAAACTTTCAAAATTTGCGCAGAATAAATCATAATATATGTTTTGCGATTCCGAAATTTCAAGTTCGCATTCCAGTTTTTGCATTAAATCAAAAAAGTTCAGGAGTTCTTTTGCATTTTTTAAATTCGGAGTTTCTTTAAGGTTTGTTATCAACACTAAAAGATTGTCCGATAATATTTTCATTACCGCATGTTTATTTAATTTTATATGAAATTTATCGGATAATTCTTTAATTTTTACTAGTTTTTCCGCTTTTTTCTTATCCGCATACGTTGTAATTGAATTTAATTCTTTTTTAAAGCTTTTTACAAGAGTATATTTAGCACAAACCCTGAAACTTTCGGGAATATCCATACCGATATCGTTCAGGTAGCTTATCGGCTTCAATAAACTTTCGTAAAGCTCTTTATATGTTTCTGCCGCCTTTTCAAGTTTATTTACAACAAGTCCTTTTAAAATACTTTTTCTTCTGTCCATAGGAATGTCGGTAAGTCCGTATGCTTTTGAAGGATAGTATAATTTAATTGTTTTCAGGATATTTGCAACATTTTCGCGTTTAAATTCTTTTAGTATTTCATCTTTTTCAATATTAAAATCGTCCTGACAATTAAAGTCTTTAACAAAACAATAAAAATCATAGCTGTGAGTTTGAAGTATCACATAAGACAATTCTTGTTTTTCTAAAGTAATTTTTGATTCCGTTTCAAATTTTCCTATGGTAAGCGTTCCGATAGAGTTTAACGTTTTTTTGGAGGTATGTTTCTTTATTTCATAACAATATAAATCGGAAATTTCTTCCTCTTTTTTGGCATCAAATTCGGATTCTATTGCAAACTGCGCCCCGATTTTGTATATACTAACCATTGAAGATTTGACCCAGTTGTTGTATATCTCTTTTCCGCTTCCGAACTCGCGTATATTACTTTTTGCTTTTTGTAATATCGAAAGATAATGTTTTTCATAATTTACATCGGAAAATTCTTTTGCAAGCTCAATGGCACGAGCGGCATATTTCATTATCTGGGTAGTTTCAATACCTGAAATATCCGCAAAAAACCAGCCGCAGCTTGTATACATAAGCTGGCAAAATCTCTGTATTTCCATTAATTTAATGGCTTTTACCCTGTTTTTTACCGAAAGATTTTTTCTTCCGTTTTCAAACAGAAATTTTTCAATATTTTCTTTCGACCTTGATATGATTACGTCTATGTAGTTATTTCTCGCTTCCCAGAAATTTTTATAGTATTTTGTGCCTTCCTGAGAACATAATTTAATCATTTCATCACGAAGATAGTCCATTGCTTGTCTTAAGGGCTTTCTCCATGCCTGATTCCAGTGCGCCTGTGCCCCGGTTGAACATCCGCAATCCTCCTGCCATCTTCCGACACCGTGAGAACAACTCCACGCCGAAACGGGCTTAATATCAACTTCGTATTCGGGCGGATATTTTTCAAGAAATTCTCCGTAATTTGTAATGGTAAATCCTAAATTTTTTGCACCGACTCTTAGGATATATGCAAGCGCCATATCTCCGAACTTTGTATGGTGTCCGTAACTTTCCCCGTCGGTTGCAATATTAACTATCTGCGCATGATGCCTTTCTTCAACGTAACCGTCATTTAGTCTGTGCGCAAATTTAACCCCGTCGCACAGCAAATTATCAAACGCTACGGATTTTGATATCGAACCGTCGTAGAAAAATAAATCTATGTATTTTTCTTTGTTTGCACCGTCAACATAATATCTGTAGGCTCTTGAAGGGTCTATCGTTCCCCATGAAACATCCTGCCAGTTTTTTTCGCCTATTTTATTAACGCATTTTGCCTGATGGGGTGATAAAATTGTAAATTTAACACCGCAATCAATAAGCACTTCGAGCGTTTGTGCATCAACAGCCGTTTCAGCCAGCCAAATTCCTTCGGCATTTCTGTTAAAACGCTTTTGAAAATCCTTTAATCCCCATAAAACCTGCGTTATTTTATCATTTCTGTTTGCAAGAGGCATAATTATATGATTATATACCTGTGCAATAGCATTTCCGTGTCCGTTATGCTCAAGTACAGAAATTCTGTCTGCTTCAAGGATTTTTTCATATGCGTTTTTATCGTATTTTTCAAGCCAGCTGAGTAAAGTCGGGCCGAAATTAAAACTCATATATCTGTAGTTGTTTGATATTTCGACAATTGAATTATTTCCGTCCACAATTCTTGAACATCCGTTCGGTCTGTAGCATTGCCATGAAATTTTTTCATTCCAATCGTGTTGAGGATGCGCACTTTCCTGCAGTTCAATTTCTTCTATCCATGGATTCTCTCTCGGCGGCTGGTAAAAATGACCGTGAACAGTTAAATATTTCTTATTTTCGCTCATACTTCCCTTGAAATACTATTCTTTATCTTCTTGTTTTGCAACTTTTTTGATTACTTTAAGCTCTGTAACATCAAGCCACGGGTCATTCAAAGCTGCAGAAAACTCGCGTGCAGTTATTTCAATTTTATCTCCCGTATCCAAATCAATATGCTTTTCCGCTAATTCTTTGGTTAAAAACAGCTTCATTTCAGAAAGCGGTATATTATGATCGGTTATATCATCTCTTTGAATAAGTATGCCTATATATTTCGTACTCGGGCGAAGTGCTTTATTATAATCAAGTCCGAGGGTTGAAAATTTATCAAACGTCGCCTGCATTTTTACTGTTTTATTTAAAAATTTTGAAGGGTTGTTTACTATGTTCAATGATGTCGTATTCAAAATAACATCGTGCTGTGCTGCGGGCTTTTGAACTTTTGATTTTACATTGTTTTGTATAGCCTGATTTTGAGCTATACTGTATCCTCCCGATAGAGCACCTAATATAATTATCCCTGCTGTTATTATAATTTTTCTGTTCATTTTTCCTCTTTTTATTTATTTTGTTCTTTCATACAACAGTCTATCACATTTTTTATTTCAATAAAATATCAATTTCGTCTTTTTTTAGTTTAAGGTAATCAAGCTGATTGTCGAAAGCCGTAAGTTTAATATCCTCACAGGTTAAAATGTTTTTTTCAAGCAGGTTTTTACAAATTGAATTAAGCGTTTGATTTGAACCTGCAAGAGTTCCGGTTGAATCTTTTCCGAACTTATCTATTTTTTTACCGCAAAATATTATATCGCAGTCGGAATTACTTGAAGGCAAGCTGTCGCTTACAAGAAGTATTTTATTTTTATTTTTCGTTTTTAATACCAGCTTTATAGCATCTTCACTTAAATGAATTAAATCCGCTATGATTTCAATGTATATATCATCTCTGATTAAACCTTCAAGGGCAATTGAGGGATTTCTGTGATGTATTGAATTCATTGCATTAAAGTGGTGCGTTGTAGCTTTGCAATTTTTTAATGTTGCGCCTGTTGTATGTCCCGCCTGTGTCTTAATATTTTTTTTATTAAGGTAATCTATAAGACCGTCATCCTCTTCGGGAGCTATTGTTACTATTTTTATAATATCTTCAAAATCTCCCGTAATTTTCCTGAAATTTGAAACATTAGGCTTTAAGAAAACGTTTTTGTCTTGAATACCTGATTTTTCGGGGCTTAAAAAAGTTCCCTCAAGATGCACACCTATTATAAAGGTTTCATTTTCTATATTTCTCAGTTGTTCATCTTTTATCTTTTTAAAATAAGACAGCTGCCTTATTATATTTTCTTCTTTATCCCCGACAAGTGTCGGACAAATTCCTTTTATATTAAGTTTATATAGTTCCCTTAAAACATATCTTATTTCATCATATTTTGCATAATTAAAATTAATTCCGAACGAGCCGTGAATATGATTATCAATATAAAAAATATCTTTATACATTTTGACTTTTTCCCGATTTTCATTAAAGGGTAAACATTATTTATATTATAGCAGGCTGTGTATAATATGTTAACAATTGTAACAAAAAATATGAAAATTCTAAAGATATCTTCTGAAGTTGTCGTTACTCAATTCGGAAATACAAGAAAGAGGATGACATTATGGGATTAGCAGCAAGTCAAGCTCGCTTCCTTGGTTTAACTGCAAGGAAAAGCAATGTTGAATATAAAGGTCAACAAATAAATCAGGCAAGGACTGCCTTATCAAATGAAGTAAACGGACTGTATAACGAGTACAACAAATTAAAAGTACCGACACCTCCGTCAAAACAAGACTACGTAAAAACCAAATATCTTATTAAGGATACGGATGAAACTATTTCCATCGGAAGTTTTTCCAAAATTCCGTCAGGAAAATATGCCGGATATTACAATGTAACGCTTGAATATGAAGACAGCGTACCCGTAATATATCCGTACTATTCAAAAAGCACTATTCTTACCGCAGAAAAGGATGAAAACAACAGCTATTCATACCTTAATATAAAAATGGGAACGGAAGAATATACATATGATTCAAGTAATTCGAAAGCTTCAACCATAACAAAAATCGTTATAGGTGATGAAGAAGGCGATGATACGGCAAGTAATTATCAGGGTCTTGAAGAATATATGAAAAAGAATAACTATAAAAACGGTACTTTTTATATGTTTATAAGAAACAATACGCCGTATTTCACTTCTGATGCTGATTTGAACAATACAAGCTTTGAACATGACGACGAAAAAAATCAAGACACATACTACGGAAGATATACATTCGATTTTCAGGGAAGCAAACCCGTAACCGACAAAGCTCAGGTTATTGCAGCTATCGAAAAAAATTCTACAGGCAGATTAACAACAATAAATGTCATAGATACGGACGACGATAAAGCTAAACCTCTTGTCGGATATGCATATCAAATTACAACAAGCGGCGAAGATGACGAAGCTGCATATGAAGATGCGATGAACCAGTATAATTACGAGCATGCAATCTATGAAAAAGAAGTCGAAAGAATAAATATGAAAACAAAACTGCTTCAAAAAGAAGACAGATCTCTCGAACTTCAATTAAACCAGCTTGATACCGAACAAAATGCATTAAAAACAGAAATGGATGCAGTTTCCAAAGTAATTGAAGATACGATTGAAAAAGTATTCAAAACCTATGAAGGATAATTGATAAAAGTTTATTGTATTTCCCGCCTTTCAATTTTGAAAGGCGCTTTTTTTGGTGATTTTAATATGAGTTAAAAAATCTTTCGGATGTTCCGCCCTCGCCTATTTTTATTTTTATCGGCTTCATGCATTTCGGGCAAAATCCGGCATAATGCGTACCTTCTTTGTTTTTGTATATTCTTCCGTATACATTGCAACAGTTAAACATTACTCCTAAAAATTTTTTAGATTCTTCTTTTGACATATTTTCACCTGACCATTTCCATAATAATACACATTTCAAAAACTAAATCAGTTTTTTATTTGAATTATTTTGCAATTTGACAGAAAAAGATGTAAAATAAAGCAAAATAGTATTATGAGGGAGTTTGTCCGATGGGATTTCACATGCAAGTTATGATAGCAATATTACTGGGTATCAAAAGAAACTGGCATATATTTGCTGGATTGCTTTTTGGTATATTAGTGGGCATATGTTTTCCGAAAGAAGCCTATAAAGACGTATATCAAATTCTTGATTTTATCGGACAGGGCTTTATAAATATTATTCAAATGGTGGTTTTACCCCTCGTTATCAGTGCAATCATAATAGGCATATCAAATATAGGGGACAGCAGACAATTATCAAAACTGGGCGGAAAAATGCTGATATACTACGGTATAATTACATGTCTTGCCGTTTCCATTGCATCTGCAATTGCAATAATTCTTCAGCCAGGCGTAGGTGCTCAAAGCTTAGTTAACTCTGATATAGCAAAAGATACGCAGGCATTTGTTCAAGAAGCAATCCAATATCAACATGATAATCTTGCTCAAATATTTCTGGATATCATTCCGAAAAATCCTTTTAATGCGCTTGCCGAAGGTAAAATGATACCGATTATAATATTTGTAACATTGTTTTCAATAGCTCTTACCAAAGCAGGAGAAATTTCAAGACCGCTTGTATCATTTTTTGAAAGCATTTTTGCGGCAACAATGAAGGTTACCGATTGGATTATGTATCTTGCCGCTCCCGGCATATTTGCACTAACGGCAACATCTGTTTCAAGCTTCGGTATAAGCGTATTTAATGATATAGCTCAATATGTTGCGGCAATACTGCTTGCTCTCGGTATTCAATTCTTTATAATTTACCCGATGATGTTAAAAATATTTTCAAAAGTTCCCGTATTAAAACTATATAATGCAATATCCGAAGCAATTATGGTTGCGTTCGGAACGGCATCATCTTCCGCAACATTACCTCTCACTATAACATGCTGCGAAAAAAGAGGAATTTCAAACAGGGTATGTTCTTTTGTTCTGCCTCTCGGTGCAACATTGAATATGGACGGAACCGCAATAGTTCAAACAATTGCGGTTATATTCCTTGCTCAAATGTACGGAATAACACTAACACCGCTCTTGATTGCGGAAATTGCACTGCTTGCCGTTATAGCTTCGTCAACATCGGCGGGAATTCCCGGTGCCGGTCTGATTACAATAGCACTTGTATTAAACGGAATAGGTCTGACTCCTCAGCAGCTTGTTGAAGGTTTTGCGCTTCTGTTTACGCTTGAAAGATTTGTTGATATGTTAAGAACGGTTTGCAATGTAACTTCTGATGCGGTAGTTGCCGCTATTATTGCTGATAACGAAGGAGAGCTGAATTATGAAATGCTCGGAGATACTTCACCTGTTCAAAAGGCATAAAAAGGTTATAAATTGAATATAAAAATCGTATTAGAAGGCAAGCTGAGAGAAAATTATTTTAAAGAGGGAGTTTTTGAATATCAAAAACGTTTGCTCGGCAGGCTGGAAATTGTTGAAACATCAAGCATTATAGAGTATATTAAAAATAAAAGAAATGCTTTTGTTATTACGCTTGAAATAGAGGGAAAGCAACTGTCGAGCGAAGAATTTGCTTCAAAAATTAAAGAAATAGAAAACAGCGGGACTGCAAACGAAATATTATTTTTAATAGGCGGCGCAGACGGATTATCTAAAGAAGTAAGAGCACTTTCAAACTTTAAATTCTCAATGTCCAAACTTACTTTTTTACATCAGGAAGCTGTTTTGATATTAACCGAACAGATTTACAGAGCATATAAAATACTAAACAATGAACCGTATCACAAATAACCGTCAAAAGGATGTAAGTAAATGAGAGCAGTAGACTTAATTCAGGATAAAAAGGAAAAGAAAGAACATACTCAAGAAGAAATAGATTTTCTCGTAAAGGGGTATATGGACGGGGTAATTGAAGATTATCAAATGTCTGCATGGCTTATGGCAGTATATTTTAACGGTTTAACCGATAATGAAACGGCGTATCTGACAAAAGCTTTTGTAAATTCCGGCGACACTCTTGATTTTTCGGATATATCGGAATATATCGCAGATAAACATTCAACAGGCGGGGTCGGAGATAAGGTGACACTTTGCTTAATCCCGATACTTGCGGCGCTCGATGTATATACCGCTAAACTGTCAGGCAGAGGGCTCGGATTTACGGGCGGAACAATCGATAAGCTTGAGTCAATTCCGGGATTTCACTGCGAGTTAAATAATGATGATTTTTATAATCAAATAAAAAA
>CADBOZ010000019.1 GCA_902796515.1 uncultured bacterium
AAGATTAAAAACGGGCATATCAGCGCAATAAGGTTTTCAACTCTCGAAGCATTGTGCGAGGTGCTGAATTGCCAACCCGGAGATATAATGGAGTACGAAGAATAATGGAATATAAGCTCACGCCCCGAAGCATTGCTTCGGGGCGTGGTTTTACTCATTAAGCTGAATTGCTGATTAAACTTTTTCCCATCTGCCGCCGTGTTTTTGAGAACCGTTGGGATTGCTCGGGCATTTACCCGGAATTCTTGAAGCAGCATCACCGGAGGGACCTGACGGAGTTGAAGTTGTTGTCGGTGCACCTGCTTTTCCGCACCAAGGACATCTTGGAATGTATCTTGCCATTGACATATTTTTCACCTCCTTTTCAGAGTATATATTCATTGTTTTAAAAAATCATAGAGTATTATTTAAGAAACCTGTTTAATTTCTTCTCGGTTTTGTTCATAAGGTCTCCGGTTTTATTTAAAAGTTTTTTGCCGGCTTTACTAAACAGCATAGAGCCGCCTTCAGTAATTTTGATGCGCTTTTTTTCAAGGTATTCCTGAGCTTCGGTAGCTTCTTCAAAGGTAATTCCAAGATTTGGCTCAATATACTCTTTTAAGTCACTAACACATTTTTCATATTGTTCCATGTTTGTTATCAATCTGTCTTTGCAAAACTGCAAAGCTCTTTCCTGTGCTGCCTGCGTTCTGTCCTTTGCAGATTTAAAAAGTTTGGTACTGCAAAACTTGCGTTCAAATTCTTTATGGTATCCGTCAATTGTTTCAAGGTATTTTACTTTTAATTCGGACGAGAATGTGTTTTCAAACAGTTCTTTCTTTTCAAGCAATTCTTTTTCGTAAAGCAGGGTAGAACTTAAATCTGGCTGACTTATGCTTTGCATAAATTCCTGAATTTTAGGAAGCTCTGCTTTGGCTTCTTGAGCTTTTTCTCTCGTTGTGCAAAGGAATCCGTCAACAGTGCGAAGTTCCTCATCAATTTTTTGCAGTTTATCATCAAGGTTGTTAATAAGCTCTGCAGAGTATTTGTTATCAACGGACATTTTCTCAAAATAGGAAACCAAATATGCTCTGACTTGCTTAACTTCTTCTTCGTCGCTGTTATCTTGGACATTCTTTGCAATATAATCTTTAGCATGGTCAATAACCCAGTTATCTACCAAATCAAATGCCCATTTTGCATCTTCTTTTGCAAGGAATATGCTTTCGCAATACTTCTCTAATTCTCCTCTGAATTCAATTATTTCCTCATCTGTAAAATCTCCGCCTTCCGGCAGGGTTTTTGTTTTTTCTATAACATAGCTTATTGCTTTTTGTAATTTGTAATTTGTATATCCCGAAACATCAAAAAATTCAGCTAAGGCGGTAAGATTACCGTCATCGCCGTATTTATCGGCTAAAAACTCATACAAATTGCTGTCATAAGGATTTGTGTCAAAAAGATTACGACATATTTCTGGTATTTGCTCGTCGCCAATAAAGCCCGATTTAAGATTTTCAAGTATATTAGATACTTTTTCCTTTTCCTCATCTGTGGGAATTACATTGGTTAAATCAATATCGTCATTTTCGTTATTATTTATTTCGTTGATTACAATGAAAACAAATCTATATGATGCAAATAGAATGCCACGGCTTAATTCGCTAATTGAGGCGCGGAACTTTCGGTTAAGCTCTTTGTCAGCGGCTTTTTCTTCGTTGCTTTCGGACCAAGCACTTAGAATATTAAGCGCTGCGCCTTCGGCAAGGTTTAAAGCGCCTGCCTGTAATGAACTCTTTGTGTCGGTACCCGTCCACTTATCACGGTTTTCAATTTGATAGCTGTTTGCTTGACTTTTTTGCTGCAATGCCTGCATAGTGCTGTCTGCTTCGTTTTTGAATGTGTTATATTGTTCTTCAAAATAATCAAATTGTTTGTTTTTTACAGCAAGTTCATAAATTTTATCGCCGTTAATATCAAACATGCCTTGAGAAATGCAGTATGCTTTTACATCGTTGATGGAGTTTTCAACGCTTTTTCTAGCGTCAATTAAAATGTTATCGTAGGCTTCCTTCCAATCTTTATAGTTTTCGCAGTATTGCGAAAATGTTTGTTGTGATTCTTTTGACAGAACACGAAAACGCTTTTGCAAAGCGCTGTAGAGATTTCTTTCCTTAGAAAAGTGCAGCTCGCCGATAGGACTGTCAAAACTGCTTTCAACATATTCGTTTTTTAAAAACTCTTTGTAATTCATTTTTTTACCCCTTTTTTATTTATTAAAAAGCATTTTTGCTTTATTTATGAAAAAATCTTTTGTAATATATACCATCTGATAAACAATGCAACACATGAAACGAAAACTGCTAAAATGCTATTAGATTTAATCTTTTCAGTATTTATGTCTGTTTTGATGGAATTCGGATTTCTCAGTAAAATCAAGCCGGCAACAGCTAATGATATTCCGATAAGTGTAGAAATCAGACTTCCAATAATAAAAGCTAATTTATTAAGAGTTTGTGCCTTGTTAACTCTGTAATTGTAACGGACGGTCTGATAATTTGCATCGTTTCTTCTTTCCAAATAATTATTTAACTCGTTGTTTAAATCTATTCTGTTTTCAGGCTTGACAAAGCTTTTTTCCGTAATGTTGACAATAAAACTGGTAACCGCAATAACAAGTGCAACGCCTCCGAAAAACCAAAGGAAATGCACAAAGATTCCTGAAAGACCGAATATTATTGCCGCAACAAAAGAAATACGGGATATTTTGCCAAATGAAATCTTTTTATAAATATCGTTTTCTTTGGTGTATCCGCTTTCTATAACTAAAGAATTTGATTTTTCGGCATTTTCGTTTGAAACGGCGAATACATTATTATTTTCGAGGTTATCCATAAATGTTCTCCTTAAAAAACAAAATAAAAAGTGCGCAGCCGAAGCTACGCACAAAAAACGCAAGCTCCAACTGTCGCCAAACAATTATACAAATACGCACACCAATACAGCAGCAATATTCGCAGAGCATACATTTTTATCAAAATAAAAAGTATGCTGCTATTATTGGCGATAATTGCGTATTTATTCATTTGTATAATTATTTGGCATTGTCATTTTAACATTTACATATCAAATAGTCAATAAGAACCTGACTTGTAATTTGCAGGTCAGAACTTTGCTGTTGCGCAATAAAAACGGGCGATTCGTGAATCGCCCCTACGGATTCGATATAAACTAACCAACACAAAAACCACCCCCCGAAGCACACACTTCGGGGGTTAATTTGTTTATATCAAAAATACATCAATCTTTTTTATGACCTTTTAAGCTTTTTTCTCACAGCTGCGGCGAGCTGTGAAACCTTGGAGTTGAGTGCGTCACGGTATTTATATAAAATGAACATTGCTA
>CADBOZ010000020.1 GCA_902796515.1 uncultured bacterium
AAAACCAACTATGCCCAGTGTTTGACCATTATCTACTTTAAACGATATGTCATCTAAAACTTTTCTTCCTTCGAATGATTTTGTTAAATTTTTAACTTCTAAACTCATTTTTTTCCTTACAGGTAAAATATTGATGCAAATATAAAGTCCCAAATAGCTATCGCAAGGAATGACCATACAACAGCTTTTGTTGTAGCAATACCGACCTCTTTAGCGCCGCCCGTGGTAAAGTATCCGCAAGAACAGCTTATAAGAGCAATTGTTCCTCCGAATACCGATGCTTTTAATATTGCTATAAAAATATCTCTTATGTATAACCCATGCCAGAGAGATGTTACATAATTTAAAAGACTCAAGTCCGCCGTCCAATTTGAAACATATCCCGCACAAACAAGCCCGAATGCTGCCGATATTATAAATACAACGGGCATAAATAAAGCACCCGCCAAAAACCTTGGTATTATCAAGTATTCAACAGGATTTACTTTTAAAACCTTCATTGCGCTAATTTGCTCGGTAACCGCCATTGAAGCAATTTCCGATGCAAAAGAAGAACCTACCATTGATATAATTGCAAATCCGCTCATAACAACAGCAAGCTCTCTTATCATAACAAGAGCCGACAAAGTACCCGTATAATCTCCTCCGCCTTGTTTTGCAAGCTCAGGCGCTAATTGCATAGCGATAATGGTAGATGTCATCCCGACTATGGCAAGACTTATAGGCAGACTGTCATAGGCAAATCTTTTTGACTGAACAAGAACTTCACTTAATTTAATTCGCAGTTTCAAAAGTCCCGAAACCACTTCCAAAAAAATGTTCCCCGCACCTCCGAGTGTTGCCAAAAACTCCGTTATTTGTTCTTTTAAAAGCAAAAACAGATTAAATGTAATCGTTTTATTTAATTCAATCATATATATATTTTATACGAAAAAATTATTTTTTTAAAAATGTGTAACAATTTAAAACAAAACGGTTATTATCATATTTGATTAAATTTAAAAGTTTCTTTGCTTTTTATCAATATTTTTTGCTTTTTTGCGGATTTACTTATCTTCTATTTATATATCTTAATCAGAAAATCTGACCCTTTTAAAATAAAATATTCTTTTGTTTTTTCAATAATTTCGCCTGTTTTTTTCTCTTCAAATCCTTTTATTTCAGCGAATTCATACTTTTTAACCGGAATATATCTTCTGTATACTTTTATATACGGAGTTGTCCACGGATATAATGCCCTTAAATGCCTTGATACAAAAACTTTTGGTTTTGAAATATCTACTATTGCCTCGTTTTCCGTTATTTGCGGTTCATATGTTGCAAATTTTTCATCCTGTTTTACTGGTTGAATTTGATTTTTATTGAATAATTCCGAAAACTCCCGCACCATAACTTTAGCTAATGCCGTTGTTTTATTTTTTAATGTTTCTCCCGTTTCGTTTTCATCAATGGTAATTGCTTCTTGTAAAATAATATCGCCTTTGTCAAACTTTTCATTCATATAATGAATAGTAAGCCCCGTAACGCTTTGATTAAGATATATTGACCAAAAATAAGGATTTGCACCGCGGTTTTTCGGCAAAAGCGCAGGATGAAAATTAACACAAGGTACCGTAGACAATATTTCGCTTTTAAATTTTTCCGCCCAGGAGCCGACAATAATTAAATCAGTGTTTAATTTTTTGATTTTATTGATAAATTTATCACTGTTTACGCTTGTTGCAGGAATATCATTAAGTTTAAAAGACTTAATTGCGCAATAATCCAACGACGGGTTAAAAATATCTTTAATAAAAAGCTCAACAGGCGTATACCTTATTCTGTCATTTCTGAATACTCCGACTATCTCATTTTCGGTTTGAAGAATTCCCTCTATAAGAGAATATAGCATTTTACCGTATCCGACTAAAACAATTCTTGCCATAAAAGTATTTTACCATAGGGAAATTTATCTTGAATATATTATTCCGAAATATAGCTTTAAGACTTATTTTTTAAAACAATAAACCCCAATAAAATACAAAAAAAGATAAGGAGTTTATTTATGACATTTAATCCTCTGAAAGAAAAAGGAATGGCATTTGAAAAACAATTGAGAAATTGGCATCAAATTGTTGCAAAGCCTTACAAAAAACAAAAAGTTGATTGTTACACAAGAACCCGTCAAATTTTAATGAACGGCATTGAAGTTGAAGGATGGGGATTTAAACACCAATTTAACAGATTTGTAAGCAGTATTGACAGCAAAGACAAAGCAAATATTTCAAGACTCGGAAGAATTGAAAATCAACAGCAAATGACTTGCAATTGGATGTGCCCCGAAGACCAATCAGTCCTTGAAACAACACTTGCATATGAGCAGGTTGCGGTTGATCTTACCGCATGGCTTGCACAAAATGAACCCGACAGCTACGTCAAAGAAACCTTTGATTTCGGCTTATTGGAAGATTTTGACCACCTGTACAGATATTCCCAATACGCCTATATGCGTGAGGGAATTGAACCGGAGGATATAGTACAGGGGCAAACCGATATTATAACAGGCCGCCCGACGCAGCATCATCACAACTGTAACGGCTTAAGGCTTCGCAAGCATTACGATAAATCGACAGCTTCCCCGCAGACAAAAGTAAATATTTTAACCGTATTATCGGGAGAACAACAAACTCATAATTTCTATGCCGAACACGGATTTATGTACGGAGATCACGTATTAAGAGAAACATATGCGGAAATTAAAGACGTTGAAGAAGAACATGTTACAATGTACGAATCTTTAACAGATCCGAGCGAAACATTGTTTGAAAAACTTCTTCTTCACGAATTTACCGAGGTTTGCAACTATTACACCTGTGTTGAAGATGAAACGGATGAAAAAATTAAAAAATATTGGGAAATATTTCTTGATATGGAAATTGAGCATCTGCATATAGCTGCCGAAATATTTAAAAAATACGAAAAACGTGACCCCGAAGAGGTTATAGGAAGTAATATCGTTATCCCTTGCAGGTTTAAAAGTCAAAAAGCATATGTGCAGAAAATTCTCGAAAAAGAAATCGATAAAAGACTTGCACCAAACGGCAAATACTATAATACCATTGATGAAATTCCGAAGGATTGGGCAAGTTATCCCGTACAGGAAAGAGTATCCGAAATATCTGCTCCTTCCGAAAATTGCATAAACATAGTCGAATTTTACCACGACAGGGATATTATAAAAGCGAATGAAAACCTTGAAAACAAAGAGGTTTCACTTCTTAAAAAAGGTTTGCAAAAAACCGCGGTTGCAAAAAACACAGTATTTCCCGAAAAACTCCAAAATATGATTGAAAAGCATGAGGAAAGAAAGAAAATAAAAGAAAAAATAATATAAAATAATCGGGAGATTTAAACTCCCGATTATTTATCAGTACAATTTTTGTTAAAACTATTGTCCTATTATTTTTGAAATTATAAACATAAGAACCGTTACAGCTATCGTAAAAAACAAAGTACTTATCGCCCCCATACCTTTAATTTCAGAATACGGTTCTTTTTTTGATGTATTTATATTATTTTCCTGATTTGTTTCCATTTTTATTTTTCCTCAAAAATTTCCAACCTAAATTTGCGTATTTTTTACGAAAATACGCTTTTTTATAATTTTTTCAGTCAATTTCTAAGGAGCGCGGGTATAAATTGCATTTTTTAAATTTGGAGAAATATTATAAGAAATGCAAACAGGATATACCGGATTTTCATTTATGTAATTATTTAAAACTTTACAACCGGTATTTAATTTATCAAAGCTTCCGAAACCGTAATTATTTTTTCTGTTTGAAGATTTTGTTATTTGCAACTCGTTTTTATTTTGAGAAATTACGCATTCTTCTTCTTTTTTATTGTTTAACAGTACCGTTTCAGTCTTTGATGATAATACAAAGTACCTTATCGGATTATTTTGTTCTATATTTTCACAAGCAAAAACACTGCTTGACCCGATAAATAAAGTCAGAAGAAAATAAATAAAAACGATAAAAATTCTCAAGAAATTTCTCATAAATCAATTCTAACAAAAAATAATTTTTCAGGTTTATCTTATCAAAAACAAAAACAAAGGCGCAACCACCGCAGTCAAAATGCCTACAATAACAAGGGCAACAGAAGCCATTACAACTTGCTTTTCGTTTTTTATTTCAACGCATTTTGATGTACCTATTATATGGCTTGCCGCACCTATTGCAAGTCCTATTGCGACATCACTTTTCACTTTTACTGCTTTTAAAATTTTATGTCCGAACATTGCCCCGAATACTCCCGTTAATACAACAACACAGGCGGTGAGTTCGGGTATTCCGCCTAAACTTTTTGATATCTCAATTGCAATTGGCGCTGTTACAGATTTTGGAAGCATTGATTCAATTATATCAATATTACAGTGGCATATTCGGGCAAATGTATATGTTAAAACAACCGCAATTATTGTAGCCAGAAAAAATGCGGAGTATATAATTCTTTTGTTTTTCTTTAACAGCTCAATATTTTTATACACAGGATACCCGAGAGCAATTGTTGAAGGAATTAACAGGAATTTCAAGTATTTTGCGCTTTCGTTGTATGTATTAAAGTCAATATGCAACAATTCCAGCGTCAAAATAACGGCAATTCCCGCAATTAAAATCGGAGGAAAATTACTTATAATCGGAACTTTTTTTAGTTTTTGCGCCGATTTAAAATATAAAACGGAAGCTATAAGACCGAATAAATTCATCTTTTCTCTCTTTCAAGCTCTTTAATTTTATTCAATCTTAAAAATTTTATTCCCCATTCCGTAAATAAACCTACTGCAATAATAATAACCGTTGTTGTAACAAAAATAACCGTAAATATTGCAATCCAATTTTTTACTATTATGGATTTATATACAATTAAACCGCAAAACAAAGGAACAAGAAACATCGCCATATTATCTATAAGCAGATTACATACGGATTTTATCCATTTTTCCTTAATAATTCCCGAAAGTAAAGATATTGCAAACAGTATCAATCCGAGAATTGCGGGAGGGAAAGAAATACGCATAAACTTTATAATAAAATAACTCGCGAAATAAAACGAGAGCAGAATTATAAAACCCAAAATCAAATTAAAAAATTCTTTCAAATGTTTTTTCATTTACTTCCTCATAAAAAATTTTATCATAAATAGTTATTCTGTTTATTTTGAATATGTATTGACATAATCAAAATAAAATGCTAGTTATTAAGTATGGAATGTTGCAGAAAGAACAATTGGGGCGGAAAACGTGATTTTGCGGGCAGAAAGAAAACCTGCCTGCGAAAAGTGCCTTTTACCAGAAGGATAAACGAAAATATTTTAAATCTTTTACATGAATATGCAAAAAATCACAATATATCCGACACCGAGGCGCTTGAATGTGCAATATTACTACAAACAAATACAGAAAAATTAAAAGGAGATAAAATTATGAAAATTTGTATTCCGACTTCAGACGGTAAATTATGCGGACATTTCGGGCATTGCGATTCATTCACCTTTGCGGAAGTTAATCTTGAAGAGCATAAAATTTTAAATATGGAAGAAAAAATTCCAGATGAAGGAATATCATGTCAAAGCGCGGCATGGATATCAGAACAGGGTGTAAATAAAGTTTTAGCAGGCGGAATGGGAGGCAGACCTCTAATGATGTTTGCTCAAAGAGGAATTGAAGTTATTGCCGGATGTCCGGAATTACCTGTAAAAGAAGTTTTAGAAAAATATATGTCAAATTCTCTTGAAACAGGCATAAATTCTTGCGGCAGCGAAGGTCACGACCATTCTCATTGCAATCACCACAACAAAAGTCATCATTGTCATCACTAAAACCTCATAATATAAAGGCTTTAAAAAATTCGGCAAGAACCGAAGCATCGCAACGGTTGCTCGTACGGGATTGATAAATAATAAAAAAGGATTTCCTGTTAGAGAAATCCTTTGTAAACTTTGGGTCCGGATTTTTTGATTGTTGTTGAGCTATAGCGAAACATACAAGCAAAATATGCGCAGATTGCGTATAAAATCAAATTCTGA
>CADBOZ010000021.1 GCA_902796515.1 uncultured bacterium
AAGAGTTAGAGAAGATGTTTTAAATCATTATTTTCATCCGTCACAAAAAATAAAAGAAAACCCTGACGGCTCAATTACCGTTAAATTCAACGCTTCAGGGCCTCATGAAATTATTTGGCACCTGTTTAAATGGAGCGATAATTTTAAATTAATCGCCCCAAAAAGCCTGAAAGACGAATATATTGACTGGCTTCAAAGAAGTTTATTAAAACAGATTGGAAAGTAAATTTTGCAGTTTTCTGCTTTAAAACTTATTATATGAACTTTAAAATTCTTTGCAAATTGAATATCATGCTAAGCAAAATTTTTTTGTTTAGTTTTTATGTGTAAACGTACATATTTAAAAAGGAATATATAAATGGATCATGTTAAACACAAAATTGCCGCTGCTATTGTAGCTATATTTGCTATTATATACATCATTATGCCTGTAGATGCTTTACCGGAGGCGTTTTTCCCGATAGTAGGTTATATTGATGATTTGGCAGTAGCTATACTAAGTATATTTATATCATGGTTTAAAGATCAAGCATAGTTATTATACAGTTTGATACTTTGGCTTCAAAGAAGTTTATTAAAGCAAATCGGAAAGTAACTTATCTAACATATATTTTCCTTAAATCTTTCCAATAAATTTCTTTTTCACCACAATTTTTTAAAAAGTCATTGCAAAGTTCAAAGTGCTTTGGTGCATCATTTGAAAATCCTAAATTAACTGAATTACCCATATTTGAAAGGTGGCTTGTTGATAAAATTAAAAATTTTTTATCTATAACACTTTCATTAACGCAATCTAAAAAGGTATCTTTAGCATCTTCACCCCATAAGAAAACAACGAGTGTTGATGTTGTTTGAACTAAATTAGAGATAACTGATTTTATGAAAGGCTTCCATAATGCTTGATGAGCGACTTTAAGGAATTTTGTTTCAAGTTTTCTTTTGTTTTTATCTTCTTTGCTTTTATATGGTTTACCTTTATCCGGATGCATTCTATAAGTTAAAGAAGTATTTAACAACAAAACCTTATTATCACTTGCCCATTTCTTAAAATCAATTTTAAAATCGGTTTTATTATATATAATCGAACTTTGAGAGGTTTTACTTGAATCTACTGCGCTAAGTATGTTTTTTAGAGTATCATCAACTTTATTATATTCTTCTGTATTATGTAAAAAAGCTAATCCGCAAGCCTTTTTAATTGCGGGGTATGGATCTTGACCTAAAATTAAAACTTTTGTTTCGTTAGGCTTAAACAATTTAACAGCATTAAAAACATCTTCTTTTCTTGGGCTTGTAAAACCCAACCCTAATAACTGATTGATAAAGATATTTTTAAATTCTTCATTAAAATCAAGCCAATTTTTAATTGTACTTAATTCATTTTCCAATTCTGGTTTTGTAAATTGCATAATTTCTCTGGCCATATTCCCTCCGATATTTATGAGATTATTATAAAAATTCACCACGCCATCTTTGGACGTGGTGAAGAAATTATTTTATGTAATTGTTTATTATAGTTTAGGCTTATTATTGTCAGGCAATCCTTTCCAGATGTATTTATTGTCGTTTTCTTTTAGTAAAAAATCATCGCAAAATTCAAAATGTTTCGGTGCATCATCACTAAAACCTTTTCTAACTGACTGATAGTTATTAGAAGGATGTGATGTTATAAAACATATGATATTTTTCGTTATAGTTTCTAATGAACTTTCAATAGAGCAGCATTTGTTATTCTCTTTACTTTTAATACATAAGTTAAATTTAGAATTTTTATTATTTGACAAGCAATTGATACATTTAAAGAAAGAACTTTGTGCATCTTTACCCCATAGAAAAACTGCAAGTTTGTTACTATCATAGGTAAGTAGTTTGACAATTATTTGTTGAATGAAAGGTTGCCATGCATTTTGATGTTTGTTTTTTAAGTTTTTATTTTGGTAAGTCAAAGCAGTATTTAGTAAAAGAACTTTGTTATTTGCTGCCCACTTCTTTAAATCATAATTCCAGTCTGCAATCTTGCTCTTGTCTATATCGTCAAATAGTGTTACTTTGCCACTTGCCTTGGTTTCTTTGTATGCTTCAACAGCTTTAAAAATATTCAATAATGAAGCATCCTGTTTATTATTTGCTACAGAAAAAGCACATCCATCAGCTTTACCGCTTTTATCCGTATAAGGGTCTTGACCAATTATTAAAACTTTCGTATCTTTTATAGGAAACAAACTGAAAGCTCTAAAAATAGCTTTTAATTTTTCTTTTTTATTATTTTCATCAGGATTAGGGCTTGTGCTATCATTAATACATTTTATAATGCTTGTTTCATTCTCATGATTCTTTTTGCCATATTTTACCATATCTGTAAAAACATTTTTATTTATACCATCTATCCATCCTTCTTTTATGTACTTCTCTCCATTTTTTTCTTTTAGCTCAAACAAATCAATTAAATCTTTTTCATTAATTTCCATGCTATTTCTATTCATCTTTTAACACCCCTTGACACTATATTTTGGTTGCTATTCATGTCTTAAATTATACTAAATTTTTAAATAAAATCACCAGGCTATAATGAATTTTATCAAGTCCTTTACCCTTGATATATTCAAGTTCTTTTGCCCGAAGTTTGAATCTGCTATCTTGAATTTTGCTAGCAGTTCAAACTTTAGTAGCTCCGCTCTTAAATTGCTATTTGCAATTTAGCCGCTTCGCAAAGTTTTCACAT
>CADBOZ010000022.1 GCA_902796515.1 uncultured bacterium
CCTTGTATCATCAGACTATGTTGGAACTTCTCAATCTTCAACGGTTGATGCTTTATTAACAAGAGTTATGGGCGGAAATCAAGTTAAGATTATTTCTTGGTATGATAACGAAATGGGTTATTCTACAAGATTAGCTGAAACTACATTAATGGTAGCTTCAAAACTATAATCTTATCAGAGAATATAGAATTAAAACAGGAAGCAAATTTGCTTCCTGTTTTTTTACATAATTTATATAAAATTCTAAGCATTATGCACCGGTTTTATTAATATTACCCCGTGCAATTTTTCTTAAATTTTCCGCTATGTTGTAGCAATATTTACAATTTACATCGCAGTCATAAGAACACTTATGTCCGTTTTTAACATAATAATTCATATCGGGAAGTTCACGGGCAAGTTCTTCAAGCTTATAATCATCGGGAAATTTAATTCTTGTTATATCGTTCATTCCGTAATGTATTTTTCCGAGCAAGTCATTTGCACTGTAACCGTCCAATCCCCTATCCGCACATCCGATATAGTCTTTTGCAAAATTAATATCGCTTATCATCATTCTTGAATAAGGAAGGCAAGTAAGTTTAAAGTTATTTATCCCGATAGCACTGTAATAAGCAAGCTCCCACGGGTGAATAAGGTTGTTTCTTGCAAGCTGCAAATAAGGATTATTTGATATAAAAGTTTTACACGGAAAAGCTATGGCATTTGTGCATTGATGATAAAATCTTGAAATACAGTATTTTACGCATCCGTGTTCATTTACAAGAAGCTCTAAATTTACTTTAGGAAGAAGCGTCTTTAAAGATTGCAAAAAATGGAAATTATGGTTATCATCCGTTGCGATATTTATTGATTTTATAAACGGAAATGTTTTATATACATACTCATAATTTTGAGCACTGTGAAATTCGGTATTTGTTGAAATATGTATGTTCATATCCGGATAGTTCTTATGAATAAGCTCTATCAAACTCGGATTACATATTTTAACATCGGTTAAGCCCGCTTTTGTCAACTTATTAAACAAACCGCTTATTTTAGCATATATACCGCTTTTTTCTTCGGGCATAATTTGTCTTGTCAAATTTAAGGCATATATGTTTTTAAAACCCTTTTTTTCGGAATATTGAAGAAGCTCAATATAATCATCAATTTTTTGAATTGAGGTATTATGCCCTCTTACACTGCTTAAAAAAGGATGAATTTCATCCGCGAGCGGAGAAGGAATTGATGAATAAAATGTTGTAATCTTGCATCTTTTTAAACTTTTATTCAAATTATAAAGTTCATCAATTAAATGTTTATCAAAAGGCATGGGACATGAAAAATTATATTGTCCGGTTTGTTTAGGTACAATTGATGCGATTTTTTCGTCATCTGAAGGTGTATTTGTATTAAAGGCTTCGGGTTTTTTATAATTTTCCTTGCACCCCGCCAACATCCCCAAAGATAATCCGCCCAAAACTGCGGAACCTAATTTTATTGCATCTCGTCTTTTCATATAATCACTTTATCCCGTTTTTTTACCAACATGGTAACAAAATAAATTACATTGTCAATTAAACAACAAAAAACTCCCGGAGATGGATTCGAACCACCGTTAGAAGAGCCAGAATCTCCTGTCCTGCCACTAGACGATCCGGGAATATATAAGAAATTATACAAAAAATATCCCGTTTTTACAACTTATAATTTATTGTTATTCAAGATAACTAAGATTTTATAAAATTGATACCGTTATTTGCACAATATGTTTCAATCTCTAAATCCATGGAATCCGGAACTATAAGCAGATGCCTTTTAAAAGACAATTCGGGATTATCGGATACACAACTGCTTTCGTATGCCATATATACATCTTTTTCGTTTTGTAATTCCGTGCATTTTTCGGCAAATTTTAACATTTTGCCAAAATTATTGTGTATATTTGCAACTTCAAATCTTGAACCGAAAGAAATATTGGAAAACATACTCAAAACCCTTTAATTACGACACACAATACCTAATGCATCCGCCAGTTTATATGTGCTTTCATCCATACAGAAAGGAATTTTTTTCATTCCGAGCTCATTTAACATAAATGCCGTACAATCGTCCAATCTTTGTTTTTGAACAAAATCAACAATAAGTATATCGTCTTTTATATTTTCGGCACCGCTTTTTTTGATTTGGTTTAAAACCTGCTCTTCCGGCAAATATGCACTTTTTATATTCAGATATGTAGGAGACAATATTCCTTCTTTTTCAAATCTGTTTTTAACAATATCTTTAAAAAATCCCGTATATCCGTATTGGCAAGTTCTTATGTTTGACTGCTGATTTTCTGCGATTTTATACAATTTATCATAATCAATTACCGCAACTTTTATATCCGATTTTTTTTCCGAAATCGGCAATTTTGCACCCGACAGCTCACTTAATTTATCATATTTTATATTATGGAAAGCACAGTATGTTTCAACATTTTCATCCATTTTTTCCGGAACGTTTAACAAAATATGAGGAATATCATTAACGTTATACCTTAAAACGCAAACATTCTTATCCTGTTTAGTGTTTTCACAAAATTTTTTAAATGAGTCAACTCCCGCTCTTGTATTATTTGAATATGACAATCTGTATGCTGAAGTAAACGAAATATTAGAAATCATAACCTTATTCCTTTTAACCTGAGTTTATTTAGGATAAAATGTGTAAATATTATTTTTTGTCAGTTTACATTTTTTTTGTTAAGTTTTTTAAATTTTTCCTATCAGCTTTTTTATTTTTTTATCACTTATGGATTTAATTTGCACTTCGCAATTTTCTTCAAGTTTTATGGAGCGGCCTTTTTCTATAAACCAGAAAATAGAATTATCATAAGCTTCAGACACTCCCGCTTTGAACCAGTTAGGATTATCCTCTCTCTTTATTGCACCTTTGGTAAAGTAATACAATATATCAACTCCGGGTAAGAAAAACGAAGCAGCCGTCGTTGCGCCAAGCTCAATTCCCGTTCCTGCCGCATCGGGCAAATCGACAGGGACATACTTTCTTGCAACAAGATAAATATCGTCATTGGATAAATCAACAATCTCTTCGCTGTTTTCGGGAATGAAATTTATAAGTTTTAAAAGAGCAAAAGCACTTTTATGCCATCTTTTTTCTTTTTGTATTAATACAACTTCTGCCTTAACTTTTGAATTTTTCGGAAGGTAGGCAATATTTTTTAATTCCGCATCGTCTTCATTTTTAAAATAAATTATCTGTTTATTATTGTTGTCAACTTCAAGTTCTTCTATAACAGCATTAGCATTAGCTTTTTTATATGCATACGCACAGGGATTAAAAAATACCGTAATTAATAAAATTGTTAAAATAATTTTTTTCATAAAATAAATTTCAAATTTTCTACCGCACTAAATAAAATAATACAAATGTCACACTAAGAATTATTACAATAAATTGAATTAAAGTAAATAGTTTTTCTTTTTCATAATTTGCAAATTTTCCTATTATAAACGGACTTATTGAAAAAATAAATAACAGTGTTCTAAAAAACAATCCTTTTTCAAATAATGAAATTGTAAGTCCGAACAATATATAAAGTAAAAGAAATGATGCGACAAGTGCCAGATAATTTGAAATTTTTACATTGTCTTTTAATTTTGAGAAATATGTTTTATGAAATATAACGGAAATCACATATAATATTCCGCACAACATATATAATATCTTTAATGCGAACATACTAATTCCTTATCCTCGCTTTTAATCGGACAATGAGAATTTATAAATTCCGTTGACTTATTAAAAACAAATTCTTTTTCGTTATCATATAAAACCATATGATAGCTGTCATATAAAGTAATAAATTCTTTATCTGTTGAAGATATATTTTTATATACAACTTTAGCCGACCTTGTACTTGTTAAATCATCATCCTTAGAGTGGATTATCAAAATGGGAGAAACTGCATCTTTTAAATCTCTTATCACAACTTTTGATAGTTTTAAAAGCTCGTAAATAGATGTCATCGGAAAATCATTCATTCCGACATCACCCTTTGCAAGAAGCTTTTTAACCACTGCTCTTGTTTTTTCGTTTTTAATTCCGTGCGGTTCGCATTCCGGATAATTATAATAAAATCTTAACAGAGTAGATAACGCAAGAGGCATAAGAAAGCTGTAAAAAGGCAGCCTCCATCCGTCAAGATAGAGTGTTGTGGACAGAGAAATTATACCCTTGACCTCATTTTTATATTTTTCTCCGATATAAAGAGCTAAAACCGCACCGAGGCAAAGCCCCGACACGAAAACATTTTCATATTTTTTATTTAATTCTGCAAACTTACCCGATGCAAAATCAGTCCAATCGGTATATTTAACTGTATAAATTTCGCTTACCTTATCGCCATGCCCCGGCAGACAATCCGCATAAACATCGAACCCCTGTTTAAATAAATGAAGTCCGTATTTTTTCAATTCAAAGGGGCTGCCCGTAAGTCCATGAAATAAAAGCACGGCAGTTTTTGAAGAATTATCTTCATGAATTAATTCGAAATCAAGCGACACTATTTGGTTAACCTTGCTAATAATTGGTCAAGCAAATCTATTGCCATATCAATTTCTTCATTTGTAATATACAGTTGAGGAACAAGCGTAATAACATTTTTGTAAAATCCGCCGTTATTTAAAACTAAACCGCATTTTTTACCGTTATATGTAAGGTCGCCCTTTAACCCTTCTTCCTGCATAGCATCACAAAGTTCTCTATTCGGAGTATATCCGTCTTCCTGTGTTAATTCTATTCTTAAGGCAAAACCTATACCGCCGACATCTCCGACTTGTTTATATTTAGACTTAAGATAATTTAAGCCGTTCATAAATCTTGCGGATTTTTTCGGAATTTCAACTTCAAAATCATTTTGTTCTTCTTCAACAATTGTCATAACTTCATGAGCTGCTCTGACACCAATCGGATTAGAACAATATGTTGAATGCGCACTTCCCGGAGTAAATACATCGGGTGCTAAGAATTTTTCTTTTGCCCAGAAGCCTGCAAGAGGATTCATACCGTTTGTAACGGATTTAGCAAACGTCATAACGTCAGGAACAATTCCGTAGTTTTCAATTGCCCAGAGTTTACCTGTTCTGTACATACCCATTTGAACTTCGTCAATTACAAGCATAATACCGTAACTGTCCAAAATTTCTTTTAATTCTTTAAAGTACCACTTAGGAGCATCGATATATCCGCCCGTACCTAAAATTGGTTCTGCGATAAATGCTTTATATTCGCATTCACCCGTTTTCGGGTCATAAATTGCTTTGTATTCACTTTCAAATTGTCTTGCAAATTGTTTAACACAGAAATGATTACAAGTATCACATTTCATTCCGTAAGGACATCTGAAGCAATAGGGGAACGGAACAAAATTTGCTCTGTCGCCGAAATGTCCGTATTTTTCTCTGTAACGGAAGCTTGATGTTACACAGGTTGCGGCAATTGTTCTGCCGTGATATCCGCCCTGGAAAGCAAAAAGACCGTTTCTGTGCGTATAGTTTCTGACTACTTTAATAGCATCTTCATTTGCCTGTGCTCCGCCTACATTAAAATGAATTCTTCCTTTTTCATGAAATCTTTTTTCAATAAGCTTTGCCATTTTATAGGATAATAATGATTTATATTGTTGTAAAAATTTGGGAGTTAATTGCGGAAGTGTATTCATTTGATCAATTACGGCATTGATTATTCTTCTGTTTTTATAGCCGAAATTACAAGATGAATACATCATTTGCAAATCCAAATACGGAGTATCTTTGCTGTCGTACATATATGAACCGTCGCAGCCTGCAAAAACCTTGGGGTCTTTGGAATAGTGAACGGTATCACCCCATGAACTCCAATCCGCATCAATTGCTTTTACTTCTTCATCCGAAATTAAAATATTTTTTTCATTTACACAAACCATTATCAAGTTTCCTTTTTAAATATTTGAACTTAGTTCAAAATATCATACTTGAATAAAAAAAACAATGGTCTGATTTCAGACAATTTACATTCTTAACATTTTTTGGTTTCAACATAACAACTTTACGTATTCACATGTTTTATATCTCCTGTATTGCTAATTTAAGGAAAAGGTTATGGAAATTAATTCATTATCTCCCGTTAAATTTAACTTTGGTAAAATTAATTTAAAAAAAGAAAATAACTCAATATGTTTAAAAGATAATACCGATTTCGGTTTTTCTTATCCTAAAAATTACTATATAAATCAAATACATTTTGGAAAAACAAATAAAGAAATATATGAACAGATGGAAAACGCTTCA
>CADBOZ010000023.1 GCA_902796515.1 uncultured bacterium
GTCCGTCGAGTATTGAACTTGCTCAGGAAACAGGAAATGCCTTTAAAAGGCATTCTGCGGTATTGTTAAAAAATCATGGCGTTGTTGTAGGCGCGGCTGATTTGAAAACGGCTTTTTACAATCTTGAAATCCTGAGAGGTTATGCTGAAGCTTATTTTGGTGCGGAAGTACTCGGCGGAGCAAAAAGAATTTCGGAAAAAGCGGTTCAGGAAATAAAAAGATTATTTATTAAGTAATTTATTTAGGAGTTAAAAATGTCAACACAAATATCAATTGCACAAGAAGGCAAAATTTCGGATGAATTATATTCCATTTCAAGAGTGGAAAAAGTTGACATTGAATTTTTAAGAAAAGGTATTGCGGAAGGCAGTATTGTTCTTTTAAAAAATAATACAAGAAATCTGTCAAGACCTGTTGCAATAGGCAACGGATTAAGAACGAAAATCGGCGCGGAAATAGGAGTTATTGATAAAAAAGGCTCGGTGGATATTGAATCGGATAAATTAATTATTGCCAATGAAGCAGGCGCTGATTTGGTTTTGGATGTTACAACGTGCGGATATTTTGATGAAATAAGAAATGTATTAATAAATTCCACAATGCTTCCTTACGGTACCGTGCCTGTTTTTCAGGCTGCACATAAAAACTATTCCGAGTGTGATGTTTCAAAAATCACAAAAGACAACCTTTTTTCAATTGCAGAAAGGCACTTAAATGACGGAGTTGATTATCTGTGTTTAAATTGCGGACTTACAAAAAATGTTGTTAAATCCTACGAAAGTGAAAAATTTACAAGTATTCCTGCCTCAAAAAGCGGAATTTTAACAGCCTGCGCAATAAAAGAAACGGGGATTGAAAATCCTTTTTATGAATATTTTGACGAACTTCTTGATATGGTTAAGAAGTATGATGCCGTGCTGTTTCTTTCTCAGGGGTTAAGGACTTCTTCCGTAACCGATGCATATTCAAGGGCTGGTGCCATGGAAATAAATATTTCATCGGAGCTGGCGTCCAGAGCTTTAAAAGAAGGGGTTCAGACGGTTATTGAAGTTGGCGGATATATGAAATTTGATAAAATTTTCTCCATGATAAAAAATGTAAAAGAAATGTCAGGTAATATTCCAATATATTCAAAAGATGTAATCCCGACAGATATTGCTCTCGGGTATGAAACGCTGGCTTCTTCAATAGGATATACCAATGCGGTTCTTGCGGGAAGTAATCTTTTATATGCTTCACAAAACTTTATAGGAAAACTCGACTCGCCTGTTTTAAAAGAAGGAATTATGTCTGCAAAGATTGCTTCGCATTGTGCGGATTTGGCAGGTGATATTAAGTCGCAGGTGTTAAGGAATAAAAACGTTACAAGAGCTCTAAAAAATAAAGATGCAATATTATACAGAGAAAGCCTTGTTGATGGATATTCTTCAAACTCCGAAATAATTGAAAAGCTGGACAATCAAAGCAACAGAAGACCTGATTGCTTCAGCATGGTTTATGATAAGTATTTCAATTAAGTTGACTAAGTTTCGTAAAATATATATAATTTTCTTATGCAGTTACCGTTGATTTCAATTGATAATGTAGAAGAGTATACACAGGAGATTTTAAAAGATGTCCACTCCTGGCGTAAAGAAATGATACATTATATTAAAGATAATAATCCTGAGCTAAATACAGCTATTATTGAACTTGCGCAAAAATCGGGACTTGATGCAAAAGCGCTTGCGACAGGTGCATATATGGCATTTAAGTTGCTTGAAAATGAATTATTTCAGGATAATGATGATGCCGATTTTATTCTTGAAGACGAATAAATAATTTGAAAAAAATATTTCAGCATTATATTATTTTGTTATGGGTCAATTAAGTGATAGCGAAATACAACAAGCAAAAAAGCTTGTTAATATGTCGATGATGAGTCAAATCCTTGAAAATATCAGGGAAGTGATTAATAATGACAGAAAACAGAAGCAGCCTCTTATTTTGAGAATTAATGAAGGTTTTATTTTTAATATTGCAAGAAAAGCAATTATGGAAAAAGATTCAACTTTTATTATTTCAATTGCGGGAGAAAGTGCCTCGGGTAAAACAACTCTTGTAAAAAATACCGCAAAAGCATGTATAAAATCTGATAATCATAGTGTGTATACGATTGTTTGCTGTGATGATTATTACAAAGATGCGTCACGTGAGCTTATTGCAGCCGGAAATTATGAAAAACTTTTTGAAACGGGCTTTAGCTTTGATACGCCTGATGCAATTGACCTTGATTTAATGAAAAAACATCTTATAAAATTAAAAGCGGGAGAGGAAATATATTCTCCTTTATATAATTTTGTAACTTGTGAAAGCAAAAAAGATACGGTTTTAAAGAAGCCCGCAAAATTAATTTTAAACGAAGGATTGTATGTTCTAAACGACTGTGTTCGTGATATATCGGATATAAAAATTTATGTCTACACTCCGTTTGAAGTTATTAAAGAAAGATGGTTTGCAAGAGCTGCCAGCAGAGGTAAGACTGGACTTGCGGCTCAAATGCAATTCCATGATGTTAATCAAACCGCATTCAGACACATAAGACCGTCCATGGATATAGCCGATGTTGTAATAAACGGTATGACAACCCATGAATATATCGAAGACTTTATTAAAGAGTTAATTCATGCAATTACTTCGGTTACTTCAAAAAGACCAAATCAACTATAAAATCCTTGACAAAATCCAATTATATAATATTATTATATAAGTCATTGGGACGTCGCCAAGTGGTAAGGCACCTGGTTTTGGTCCAGGCATTTCGGAGGTTCGAA
>CADBOZ010000024.1 GCA_902796515.1 uncultured bacterium
AGTTAATCAGTAAATGGAGGATATTATGATTAAACCTTTAGCAGACAGATTAGTTATCAAACTTATTGATGATGTTCAACAAACATCAGGCGGAATTTTTATTCCTGATAGCGCAAAAGAAAAACCGCAAAAAGGCGAAGTAGTAGCTGTTGGTTCGGGTAAAACTTTAGACAGCGGTGAAAAAGAACCAATGGAAGTTAAAGTAGGCGATGTTGTTCTTTTTGCAAAATATTCAGGAACCGATGTTAAAGTTGACGATGTTGAATATAAAATTATAAGCGTAAAAGACGCTTTGGCAATCCTCGAATAAATTGATTGTCATGTTGAACTCGTTTCAGCATCTTTAAATTAATCAGACCCTGAAACAAGTTCAGGGTGACAAAATTATAAACTAGTTAGTAAAGGAAAAGAATTATGGCAAAAAAAGTTGTATTTGATACCTGCGCCCGTGAAGCTCTTTTAAAAGGAGTTAATGCGGTAGCAGATGCAGTAAAAGTAACACTCGGACCAAAAGGTCGTAACGTTATTATTGAAAAGAAATTCGGCACACCTCAAATCGTTAACGACGGTGTAACCATAGCAAAAGAAATTGAATTAAAAGACGGTTTAGAAAATGCAGGAGCTCAATTATTAAAAGATGTTTCATCAAAAACAAATGATGTTGCGGGGGACGGTACTACAACAGCTTCCGTTTTAGCTCAGGCAATATTTAAAGAAGGCATTAAAAACTTAACCGCAGGTGCTAACCCGATGGGAATTAAAAGAGGTATAGCCGCTGCTGTTAAAGCAAGCCACGAAGAAATCAAAAAAATGTCAAAGCCTGTAAATTCCAAAGAAATGAGAGCGCAAGTTGCCGCAATTTCAGCAGGAAACGATAAATTTATAGGCGACTTAATCGCTGATTGTATGGAAGTTGTCGGAACAGACGGCGTTATAACCGTTGAAGAATCAAAAACTTTCGGAACGGATAAGAAAATTGTTGAAGGTATGCAATTTGATAAAGGATATATTTCACCTTACTTTATTACCGATGCTGAACGTATGGAAGCGGTTTTGGAAGATGCTTATGTACTTTGCGTTAATAAGAAAATCAATTTAATTGCTGACCTTGTACCTATATTGGAACAGGTTGCTCGTGACGGTAAATCATTATTATTAATTGCAGAAGATGTTGAAGGCGAAGCACTTGCAACATTAGTTGTTAATACAATGAGAAAAGTATTAAGAGCAGTTGCCGTTAAAGCTCCGGGATTTGGCGACAGAAGAAAAGCAATGCTTGAAGATATTGCTATTTTAACAGGCGGTCAAATGTTTACCGAAGAACTCGGCATCAAGCTTGAAAATGTAACGGTTCAAATGTTAGGTAAAGCAAAACGTGTAACTGTTACAAAAGATGAAACAACAATTGTTGTTGATGATTCAACTAAAAAAGCGGTTGAAGAAAGAGTAAATTTAATTAAAAAACAAATGGAAGCATCAGACAGCGACTACGATAAAGAAAAATTAGCGGAAAGAATAGCTAAACTTTCGGGTGGTGTAGCTGTTATTGAAGTAGGGGCAGCAAGTGAAGTTGAATTAAAAGAATCTAAATTAAGAATTGAAGATGCTCTAAATGCTACCCGTGCGGCTCAAGAAGAAGGTATTGTTCCCGGTGGCGGCGTTGCATTGCTGAGAGTTCAACAGGTACTTCAAAAAGAACTTGAAACAAGAGCTTTTGCCGATGACGATGAAAAAACAGGATTCAAGATTTTAACTGCTGCACTTGATATTCCTCTTATAGCAATAGCTAATAATGCAGGTGCTAAGGGTGAAGTTGTAGTTGATGCAGTTAGAAAACAACAAGGTGCATACGGTTATGATGCTATGACAAACGAATATGTAGATATGTTTAAAGCCGGAATTGTTGACCCTGCAAAAGTTACAAGAAGCGCTCTGGAAAATGCCGCATCTGTTGCTTCAATGTTATTAACAACGGAAGCTGCAGTTGTTGAAATTCCTGAAGAAAAAGCTCCTGAAATGCCTATGGGCGGCATGGGCGGCGGTATGCCCGGCATGGGAATGATGTAATTTTCAATACAAAGTTCTTGAACTATGTTGAAAATTACGAATGACCCTACAGTGTGTGAAAAAAAGGCAAGTGACGAGCTTGCCTTTTTGTAACCGTACTTAGCCGTCGTGGGACGAAGTCCCTCAGACGGCATGGGAATGATGTAAAAAGCGAAGCCAGAGTGGAATAAAAAGCAAGCGTTGAGCTTGCTTTTTATGTAACTAATGATTGCGACGTAGGATAATCGAGGCTGTTGAGCGACTAAGCGATACAAAGCCGAGATACCCACAGGAGCAAAAAAGCGAAGCCAGAGTGAAAAAGGCAAGTGATGAGCTTGCCTTTTTGATGCAAAAAATATGTAAACATTTTTAATATTTATATATTCTTAATTTGCAACACATTTAATTAAGTATTAAAATTGCAGGATAGGTTAAATTTAATTATTTGGAGTAAATATGTGCGGTATAATCGGATACATTGGTGACAGATGCGCAAGTGATATACTTATTTCGGGTTTGTCGCATCTTGAATACAGAGGCTATGACTCGTCAGGCGTTGCCCTAATGCATGACGGTGAAATAGATATATATAAAGCACCGGGAAAGCTTATAAATTTAATAGAAGAATTAAAAACAAAACAGGATGTTTGTGCCAAGTCACATATCGGCATCGGACATATAAGATGGGCGACGCACGGGCTTCCGACAACAACGAACGCTCATCCTCACACAAGCAATTGCAATAATTTGACCCTTGTTCATAACGGTATTATTGAAAACTATCAGGAATTAAAGGAAGAATTAATAAAAGCGGGAAGTGTTTTTAAATCTCAAACAGATACCGAAGTTGCCGCTCATTTAATCGCTTATGAATATGAAAAAACGCATGACCTTTTAAAAGCTATGCAAAGTGCGGTTAAAAAAATTAAGGGCGCATTTGCATTCTGTGCAATTCATAAATCCGAGCCGGATAAAATAGTTGTAGCAAAAAGAAATGCTCCTCTTGTAATCGGTGTCGGCAGCGGTGAAAACTTTATAGCATCCGATATTCCCGCCATGATTGAATATACCAAAAAGGCGATATATCTTACGGATTATCAGGTTGGTGTCGTTCAAAAAGACAGCATCCAAATTTTTGACAAGGATGATAATCTGACGGCAAATAAAATAGAATATTTACCTTTTGAAGCTGTTGCAATATCAAAGCTCGGATATAAACATTTTATGCTGAAGGAAATCCACGAGCAAAGTGACGTTGTAAGGAATGTCCTCGGCGGAAGGCTTTTATCCTGCGATAAAGAAATAAATCTCAATGAATTTAAACTTAATGATGAAGAAATAAATAAAATTTCAAGAATACAGATTATTGCCTGCGGAACAAGTTTACATGCGGGTATGGTCGGAAAATATATAATAGAAAAATTCACTAAAATCCCTGTAGATGTTGAACCTTCAAGCGAATACATATACAGAGATACAATAGCCGATAAAAATACGCTCGTTATAGGTATTTCTCAATCAGGAGAAACGGCGGATACAATAACGGCAATTAAACAGGTAAAAGAGCAGGGCTCGCATATTGCAATAATTACAAACAGAACGGATTCAACAATGGCAAGGCTTGCTGACAGCTTGTTGCCGGTAGATGCGGGAATTGAAGTTTCAGTTGCAGCAACTAAATCATACATGGCACAGTTGATAAGTTTGTATTTGCTTTCTATGAAAATTATGGAAGTAAAAAATAAAAATTCCGTTTCAAATCCCGAAATAATGAATTTAAAACAGGAACTTCTCGAGCTTCCGAGCAAAATTGAAATATTGCTTGAAAATACCGAGAATGTACAGAGGATTGCAAAAAAATATTCAAATTATAAAAACTTTATTTTCATAGCAAGAGGAATAAACTTCCCGTCAGCGTTAGAAGGAGCATTGAAATTAAAAGAAATCAGCTACATTAATGCAACGGGATATTGCGCAGGCGAGTTAAAACACGGGCCTATTGCAATGCTTGATGAAAATATGCCGGTGCTGGCTATTTTGAATACGGGAATTGTTTACGATAAAGTTTTATCAAACTGTGAAGAAGCAAGAGCAAGACAGGCAAAATTAATCGGGGTTACGAATTATCTTGCCGAAAAAGATGTAAGACTTTTTGACGATGTGATAATGATTCCTTCGGGAAGCGATTTAATAAGCCCCGCCATTAACATAGTTGTTCTTCAGCTTCTTGCATACTATATAGCCGAATATCTGGGAAAAGATGTTGATCAGCCGAGAAATCTGGCTAAATCCGTTACGGTTGAGTAGTTATTGTTAGGGATAAAAAATGGAAAAAAGAACGACTGAAATTAAATTAAAAGATAAGACCGAGCTTGAGCTGATGCGCCATTATAAAGAATTGTCCGATAAGAACTTTTGCATAGAAAAAGGTTTTTATCCTCTCGGAAGCTGTACAATGAAATACAATCCGAGAATTAACGAATGGGCAAGCAGACTTGAAGGTTTTACCTCTCTTCATCCGAATCAGGATGATGAAGATTGTCAGGGTTCTTTAAAATTGATGTATGAACTTCAAAATTTTTTGAAAATCATAACCGGAATGGATTGTGTTTCGCTTCAACCCTGCGCAGGTGCGCATGGTGAATTTACGGGCATGATGGTTATTAAAAAATACTTTGAAGACATTAATGAAAAAAGGACAAAAGTCATAATTCCCGATAACGCCCACGGCACAAACCCCGCAAGTGCTGCTATGTGCGGTTTTGAAGTTATTGAAGTTAAATCAAACGAAAAAGGGCTTGTAAATATTGATGAACTCAAAAAAATTATTGCCGATTATTCGTCCGATGTTGCGGCAATAATGATGACAAACCCCAACACACTCGGATTGTTTGATTCGGGTATTGTTGAAATATCTGAAATTATGCACAATAACGGCTCTTTATTATATTATGACGGTGCAAATTATAACGCTATAATGGGTCATACAAATCCGAGATTAATGGGGTTTGACGTTGTACACTTAAATTTGCATAAAACATTTTCAACACCGCATGCAGGAGGCGGCCCCGGTTCAGGCCCTGTTTGTGTTATAAAAAAACTCGAACCGTATTTGCCTGTGCCGAGAATTGAATTTGACGGTTTAAAGTATAAAAGAAATTACGATTATCCGAAAACAATAGGAAAAGTTGCTGCCTTTTTCGGAAATTTCAGTGTGCTTGTTAAAGCTTATACATACATTTATATGATGGGAAATTCCCTGAAAAATGTATCCGAAGATGCCGTATTAGCTGCAAATTATATAAAAGAAAGCTTAAAGGATGCGTATAAAATAGCATATGACACTCATTGTGCGCATGAATTTGTTATAGATAATTCGGATAAAAAAGACAAAGGTACATCAACTCTTGATATAGCAAAAAGATTAATGGATGAAAATATCCATCCCGCAACAATATATTTCCCGCTTATAGTTCATGAAGCTTTTATGGTTGAGCCGACAGAATCCGAAACAAAGGAAACACTCGACAATTTTATAAATGTTATGTTAAAGATTGCGGATGAAATTAAAAAGGGTGAAGATTTTTCTTCTTACCCCAAGACTACTCCCGTTACAAGAGTTGATGAAACACAGGCAGCCAGACATCCAAACTTAAAAGAATAAAAATGGAATACAAAAAATCAGATTTTTACTATGAACTTCCGCAGGAACTTATTGCACAAAATCCCTTAAAACAAAGGGAAACTTGTCGCATGATGCATCTTAATACAATATCAAAAGAGATAAAAAATGAGCACTTTTTTGATATATTGAAATACTTAAAAAAAGACGACATTCTTGTTTTGAATGATACAAAAGTTTATCCTGCCAGAGTTATTGCAAAAAGGAGTACGGGCGCAAACGTCGAAGTTTTTCTTTTAAATCCTTATGATAATTCAAATCACTGGGAAGCATTGTTAAAAAATGCTTCAAGGGTTAAAGAAAACGAGATTTTAACCGTTGCCGATGATTTTAAAGTTAAATATATCAAAAGAGAAGCGGGTTATAAAGAAAATGAAATTCCTAAATTTATAGTTGAGTTAATATACAAAGAAGATAATATCTACGATACTTTAAATAAATACGGTTCAATTCCGCTTCCTCCTTATATTTCACGGAGTGTTACAAAGGATGATAATTCGGATTATCAGACCGTATATGCAAAAAATATCGGCTCTGCTGCTTCTCCGACGGCAGGACTTCATTTTACGAATGAACTTCTTGAAAAAATAAAGGATATCGGAGTTCATATAGCATATGTTACCTTAAATGTAGGACTCGGTACGTTTATGCCCGTTAAGGTTGATAATATTAAAGACCATACGATGCATTATGAAAATTTTGAAATCCCCGAAGCTACTGCGGACTTAATTAACAATAAAAAAGGTTCGGTTATTGCTGTTGGGACTACTGTTTTAAGGTGTCTTGAAGCAACATATCAAAAATTCGGGAAAATTAAAGCAATAAAGGATAAAACGAATATATTTATCTATCCTCCGTATAAAATAAAATCAATTGATAAATTAATAACGAATTTTCATCTTCCGGAATCAACCCTGATTATGCTTGTTAGTGCTTTTGCGGGATATGATTTTACTTTTAAGGCATATAAAAAAGCGGTAGAAGAAAAATACAGATTTTTCAGCTATGGCGATTGTATGTTTATAGATAAATAATTTTATTTTAACGGGTAAATATTTAAAATTGTAAATTTAAAAAAATAAAAGTACTAAAGCGGTAATGTTTTTTATTATAATTTAGTAATAATGAAACGTTTAACAATACAGGATATTAATATAGAAAAGCCTGATTTTAAAAATATAAAATCACCAAAAGGGCAGGTTATTACAAACTGGTTGATAGATTGGATTAAGTATTCTCTTGAAACGGGGATTGCGAATTTCGGAGATTTTATTCCTTCAAAAGAGGAATTAGCTTCGTTTTTAGAGGTTTCAACCTCGACAATTCAAAATTCCATAAGAGAAGTTAAGGATTTAGGTTATTTTTCTTCAAAACAATCAAAAGGAACGGTAATTACCGATTATTATTCAAAAGACCTAAACGAAAAAGACGGGCAATTATCGGGAACGATAACGGAATGCAAAATAAAAAAAGCAGTTCTTGACAGCAATATAAAAGTAAATTCCCCGATATTAAGCATTCCCGAATTATCAAAAATTACAGATATTTCGCAAAATACCATAAGATTTGCGCTGAATAATCTTGCAAAAAAAGGATATCTGGAAAAAAAGCATTTTAAGGGAAATAAATATATCTGGTTTTATAAAAAAGAGTTTGAATTAACAAAAGAAGAAATTTTAAACGGCATAAACGATGATAATTATACCCTTATGCACAGATTATGCGGAAAAATAAGAGATTATATCGAAAAAACATATAAACAGGGCGAAAAAATACTTCCTAATTCCGCCTTTGCAACAATGTTTGACGTGAGTATCAAAACAATTAACGATGCAATGAAAATATTGAATTCAAAAAAAATAATCCTATCAAGGCGGGGAAAGTACGGAACAATTTATCTCGGTCAGGCTAAAAATAAAACGGAATTTTTAAGCAGCGAAAGAAAAAAAATAAATATCGAAGATAAATATGTATATTTTTGGCAAAAAACTTTGACTCATCTTAAAAAATATATAATCGAAAACTATAAAGCGGGAGATAAAATCGCGCCCATTCGTGAGCTTGCGGAAATTTTAAATGTAAGCCCGAACACTATAAGACGCGCTTTAAAAGACATGTTTGAAGCGGGCTATGTTGTTACAAAAAGAGGAAAATCCGGCGGAATATTTATAACGGAGCTTCCGGAGTCCGAAGAATCGTACAGGTGGCTTGCGCTAAATCCTGATGCAATTAATTTTAATAACTAATTTGAATTTCCGGAGTATTAATTAAGGTAAAATAAATGCTTAAATTTATACATTAAAAAAGACCGATATACTTAAATATCGGTCTTTTTGGTATGGTAAAACTTGTTAATTAGTTACCCCAAGCTTTTGTTGTGATTTTCTGGTAACCGAGGATGTTTTTCTTATATACATCGTATCCTGCTAATACTCTGATACCGCCATTTTTCATAGCTGCTTGAACCGAGCAATCACCTAAACCAACAAGGTGGAAATAGCTTTTGCAGGTTGTAGTACCTGTTTTAGCAGCAGCAGTTGCGGTATAGCCGCCTCCAGGAGTAGTGCCGTTTTGGTAGATGTAACCGATAGTAGAACCTAAATCACCTGCATTAGCACAAATAGCAGTTGAAGCTAACAACACTAAAGTAGCAAATAGTTTTTTCATAAAAACTCTCCTTAATAAAAGTAATACCAGACAATAAAATTTATTGTTATTACATGTGTATCATGTTAAGATACAAATGCAAGTAAACTTTTATTAATTTAACCTTTAACGGCGCCCTCAGTTGTGCCTGATATAAAGTACCTTTGAAGAGCAAGGAAAAATATTATTATAGGCACAATTGATATAATCGAGCCTGCGGCAACAAGCCTGTAATCCGCAGAAAAAGCACTTGATAAGTTGTTTATTCCGATAGTTAAAGTAAATAATTTTTCATCGGTTAAAACAATGCTCGGCCATAAAAATTCTCCCCAGCTGCCGATAAATGTAAAAATAGCAAGAAGCGCAATTTGGGGTTTAATCATAGGAAGCAATAATTTATAAAAAATCTGAAAACTGTTACACCCGTCTATAACTGCACTTTCTTCTATTTCCTTGGGGATTGTTAAAAAAGCCTGTCTTAAAAGAAAAATCCCGAAAGCATTAACCGCAAAAGGTAAAATTAAACCTAAATACCCCGCAAGCATTGAATAATTGTCCGTTAAATGAAGCTTCAACGTAATTATATAAACAGGAAGCATTATTGTTTGAAAGGGCACCATTATTGTTGCAAGTATTGAAAAGAACGCTATTTTTTTTCCTTGAAATTCCATTCTTGCAAGAGGATATGCGGCAAGTGCCGATAAAATCACATTTAAAATAACCGTAACAAAAGCTACTATAAAACTGTTTATTACATATCTTCCTATCGGGACAAGTTTTAAAACTTCTTTAAAGTTATCTAAAGTAAAATCTTGCGGAATGAATACAGGCGGATATGCAAATATATTCTCACTTCTTCCTTTAAGAGCCGTTGAAAGCAGCCAGAGCAAAGGAACAAGTGATAAAATGCAAACCGTTATTAATATTATATGAGTCAGTATATTTCTAAATTTAATTTTCATACTTTGTATTTATCTCTTTCAAAAACAAAAATATTTAAAACCGAAAAAGCCATAACGATAACAAGAAGTATAACGGCTCCTGCCGAAGCTATCCCTAAATCAAGATTTTCAAATGCTTTTTCATATATATAATAAACTATGGTTTTTGTGGAATTTAAAGGCCCGCCTTTAGTCATAACATAAATTTCAACAAATACTTTCAGGGCGGAAATTGAACTTATCGTGCTTACAAGGGCAATGACAGGCATGACATGAGGAATTGTTACAAGCATATGTTTTCTTAAACCGACAGCACCGTCAACATCTGCCGCTTCGTATAAGTCTTTCGGAATGGACATCAGTGCGCTTAAATATATCATCATATAATATCCGACACCCTTGAATATTGTTACGAGTGCAACCGATATCATGGAAACATTCGGGTCTGAAAGCCAGCCTATCGGTTTTAGTCCGAATTTTTCAACAAAAAAGTTTAATAAACCCTCAGGCGCATACAACCATTTAAAAGCAATTGCTACAACAACAATTGAGATTATAACCGGTATATAAATTAAAATTTTATATAATGTTTTGCAGACAATTTTTTGATTGATTAGAATTGCAAGAAACAAAGGAAAAATAACAAGAAAAGGAACACATAACAGCATAAAATAGAATGTGTTCAGTATTGTTTTAATAAAAACAGGTGACTTTATAAGTTCTATATAATTCCCGATAAACACAAAGTCGGGTTTATAAATATCTTTTGAATAATCAAAAAAGCTTAAAATTATGGTATGGAAAAACGGAATAAAAAAGAATACTGCAAGAACAATAAATGCAGGTAACAAAAATAAATAAGCTCCCAAATTTTTCTTTAAATCCATAAATAAATAATATATAAATCTTTGCAAAAATTCAATAATCCGTATTAGTTATAAATTATACAGTTAATGCTAAAATTATAATAAATTAAGAGGAAAAAATTGTCTTTAATCAGATTAGTATTAATAATAATATCATTTCTAATGTTTTTGTCGCAATATGCTTATTGTGCCGACGGCTATCGTATAAATAATATTTTTATAGATAATTCCGACAGATTGATATATATTCAGGGCAAGGGTAATTTTAAAGCACCAAAAACATCAACCTATGTTCCTATTCCGAATGCTCAGGGTCAAAACCAATCCTCCGTTAATTTAATAAATAATATAACAACTTATAAAATGACTAACCCTGCAAGATATGTTATTGATATCCCGAACGCCGTATTATCGGGTGCCGGCAGAACATATAACATGAAAAATTCAATCGTTAAGAGTTTTGTCATAAGCCAGTTTTCTCTTAATCCCGATATAGTAAGAACGGTTATAAATCTTGAAAAAGACAGCGATTTATCAAAATTCAACGTATATTCAAACGGGGAAAATATTATAATCAAATATAATAAGAACATAATAGATAATTCTATTCAGTATAAATTTTATACTCCCTCGGGAGATATGGACAAGGCGAACCTTCCGCAAAATACTTCGGCAATATTTGGTTTTAATAATACCGATGAAAGCTGGGAATTAATTCCGAGATTACAAAATAAATATTACTTGAGTGAAGTCGGACAAAATTCGGACGGTTTAATTTTAAGAGGACTCGGGGAGATATCTCTTCAAAGAGTAAATTATTCCGATGATAATACAAAAGCAACACTTGTACTTGACAGTACAACACTATCTTCAAAGCTTGAAAATAAGTCATACATTATTCCGAGCTCAAACAGTAATTCAAATGCTTCTTTAACTATTGAAAAAATTAATGCAAAAAAAGTAAGACTGACACTTTTGGGGCAAGGTTTGAGGGATTATCGTTTTGTTGTTTCTCCCGACGGACAAAGCCTTTTTATTTCACACAGGAGTTATGTCATAAACACAAGATTTTCAAGCAGTCTTGCTTCCGTAAATTCGTATAAAACTTCAAAAACAACAGCAGGCTACAGATTAATCGAATTTAATTTTAATTCTCCCGTTACTTATGATGTCTTTGAATTAAATAATAATTTTTATCTTGATATAAACAATATTGCTAATTACAATGAGATATTATTCAGACAAATATTTAAAGATACGGATTTTAAACCCGAAATTTTGAAAATTTCATCCGATAAAGTAAGATACATAATTCCTATGGAATACTTAAATTTTGCATATGCAAATGTTGAAAGCAATGCAAAATCAATAAAACTTTGTTTTAAAGAAAAACCCGTTATAAAAAATACCGATACGATTATAATCGCAGACGTTAAAACAAAAGAGCAGGAAGCTGAAAAAGACATAAAAAAACCGGTTGAAATAAAAGAAGATAAAAAATCGGAAAACCTGAACGTTATATATATACCGAAGGAAGAGGACAACAAAAAGCAAAAAATTGAAAAACCCAAAAAAGAAAAGAAAAAAGAAAACCCGACAATTAAAGCAATGCAAAGAGTTGTGCTTGACCCGGGTCATGGCGGAGCGGACTCCGGAGCTGTCGGCGGCGGATATTATGAAAAAAATATAAATCTTGAAGTAGCAAAACTTGTTCAGGAGAAGCTTGCAAAAAAAGATATCTATGTTTATATGACAAGAACAAAGGATACAACCTTAACTTTGGAAGACAGAGTTAATTATTCCAATGAAATCAGCCCCGATATTTATGTAAGTATCCACACAAATTCAACTCTGCAGGAGGATTCATACGGTCTTGAAACGCATTATTATAAAGATGACAGCTTAGAGCTTGCAAATACAATTCATGCCAATTTTGCAAGTGAAAAAAATCTGAAAAAATGGGAAACAAAAGACAGGGGTGTGATAAAATCGCGTTTTTATGTTATAAATCATACAGAAGCTCCGAGCGTTTTAATTGAAATAGGTTTTATTTCAAATTTAGCGGAAAGAGCAAAGCTTTTAACGGGAAAAAGACAGGACGAAATAGCAGAAGCTATTGTTAAAGGAATTTTGGAGTATCTTAAAGTAAAATGAAAGAATATATAGGAATACTGGATAGCGGTGTCGGAGGGTTGAGCGTTTTAGCCGAGCTTTATAAGATTATGCCTGATAAAAACTATATATTTTTCGGCGATACAAAAAATATGCCTTACGGTACAAAAACGGTTGAACAAATATATTCCTGTACAAAAAGAATTATTGACTTTTTTATAGAAAATAATGTTAAAAACGTCGTTTTTGCTTGCAATACAACTTCGGCTACAGTATATGATATTTTGCAAAAGGAATACATAAATAAGGTTAAAATCTTTCCTCTTATCCAGCCTGTGGCAAAATATGTTGTTTCTGATTTAAAAGATAAAGATAATGTTGTTGTTTTTGCAACAAGGGCAACGGTTAATGCCGGGAAGTATTCTAAAGAAATTTATAAAACCAATCCGAATATAAAAGTTTATGAAATAGATTGCACAGGGTTTGTTGAAATAGTTGAAAAAAGACTTTATAAAGATAGAAACGCTCTTAATTTAATTGAATTAAAACTTGATGAAGCAAAAAAATACCGCCCGAAAAGAATAGTTTTGGGCTGTACTCATTACCCTTATCTTGTTGATATATTTAAAAGCATATTGCCTGATGTTGAATATTTTAACCCCGCATCTTGTCTTGCCGAGATTGTTAAAAATGAAATCGGCGGCATTTCAGGAAATTCCGATATAAGATTTTGTGTTTCAAAAAATCCTGAAGAATTTAAACTTGCAGGGAAGATGTTTTTTGATATAAAAGGTGATGTTGAATTGGTCGGATAAAACTATTCCTCAATATTCACTTTGAATACATCATCTCTTCCAAGTGCATCTTTTGATATTTCGGATAATGTTTCTTTTAATAATTCAACGCAATCGGCTTTTGAAGCTATATTCTTAACATTGATTTCATATTTTTTATCGGGATTGCTTTTTAAATAAGCATTTAGTTTTTCTCTTTGATGACTTCCTTTTAAACATAAAGGAACTCTGCTGTTTTCAAACATTTTTGGGATAATTAAATTTTTAATTAAA
>CADBOZ010000025.1 GCA_902796515.1 uncultured bacterium
AAAGAGGGATTCGAACCCTCGAGGCAGATTACTCCACCTAACACCTTAGCAGGGTGCCGCCTTCAGCCACTCGGCCATTTCTCCAATTGTTATAAATTCTAACACAAAAGGACTGAATTTATCAAGAGAATAATAAAATAAATAAAAATACTACAAATATAATAACATTAAAACCTAATACACATGGGCATTTCACCCACATGTGTTCATGCAAAACTTGCAAAATAATATTTTTTGTGTTATAGTAGCAAAGAACTTAGGGTTTGTTGCTTGTTTCAGCCAAAAACAAGTTTTTTACCCGGTTAGTACAGAAAACGAGGATACAATTTATGACGAAAAAGCTAGTAAAAACTTTGTTAGTTGCATTAGCATGTGTTCTAATCGCTTCCAACAATGTGTATGCTTCCCAATCGCCGCAAGAAAACGCCAAAAAGCTTATTGTTCAAACTGCAAAGAAGCTTGGTGTAGACCCTTACATTGCTTTAAGTATTGCAAAAATCGAATCTAATTTCAACTCTTCGGTAAAGAGCCGTGCAGGTGCTATCGGACTTTACCAGCTCACTCCTTCAACCGCACAGAAGTTGGGGGTAAATCCGTACATTGTTTCTGAAAACATCGAAGGCGGATTAAAATACTATCAAATGTTGTATAAAAAATACGGCACAATGGAACTGGCGCTTGCCGCGTATAACGCAGGCCCCGGAAATGTAGCAAAGTATAAAGGCGTTCCGCCGTTTACAGCTACTAAGAACTTTATAAGCAATATTAAAAAAGAATACAATACTTTTAAAGCAGATAAGACAACTCAGAATTATGTTTCTGATATGTTATAAGAAGCATTACAAACATTTAAAAGCTGCCTTTTTGGGCAGCTTTTTTCATGCCGAAAAAATGTAAAATTTTGTAATAATTAGGCTAAGTTTATTTTCTGTGTTATAAATATATTGAGCGATGGAGTTTTTATATGGCTGAAAACATTGCCGAAACAACAGAGAATAATTATGATAATATTTCTAAAGTTGCAAAAGTTGAAGTTTTGCTTTCCGTTGAATTAGGAAGTGCAAAAATATCTCTGCGTGATGCAATAGAATATGATACAGGTTCAATAATAAAGCTGGATAAATTGACCGATGAACCCGTTAATATTTTAGTTGATGATATTCTTATCGCAAAAGGTCAAATTGTTGCCGTTGAAGATTCTTACGGAATTAAAATAGTTGAAATAGTTGAAAATAAAACAGAAGAAAATTAGTAATATGCCAAAAATAGCTAGATATGAACAAAACATGAAATATGCGGGCTTGTCTGCCGAACACCAAAAAAAACTTATTAATACGAGCGTTCTTGTAATGGGCGCAGGTGGCTTAGGCTCCGGTGTTATTATGAACCTTGCCGCTCTGGGTGTAGGATTTATAAAAATAATTGACGACGGTATAGTTCAGGAAAAGGGTTTAAACAGACAATTAATTCACAAATGCAAAAACATAGGAAGAGCAAAAGTAATTTCCGCAAAAGATTGGATACAGGAATATAATCCTGAAATTAAAGTGGAAATTGAAAAAATAAAACTGAATGAATTGAACTATTTTAATGCAATTCAAGGATATGATATCATTGTTGATTGCTTTGATTCTTATGAAGCAAAATATATGCTGAATGAAATATCCGTACGTCATAAAATTCCGCTTATTCATGCGGGAATTCAGGCAACAAGAGGACAGGTTACAACGATTTATCCTCCAAAAACGGGATGTTTGGAATGTGTTATGCAAAAGCCGGCGCTTTTCAAAGAGCAGAACTATGCGACATTATCTCCTGTTTGCAGTGTTATATCTTCTCTTCAGGCAATGGAGGTATTAAAACTTGCAACCGGAACGGGAGAGCCGTTATTAAACAGGCTTCTAAGTTACGATGCTTTAACTGCAGAATTTAAAATCATTGAATTTTCAAAAAATCAATACTGTAATTGCTGTTCGGTTGAATATTAAAAAATTATTTTAAATTGAAATAATCAAGAATGATGTTTTCGATATATTCGGATGCCCTGCCGTCACCGTATGGGTTTATTGCCATAGACATTTTTTTGTATTCTTCTTTATTATCAAGCAAAGTTTGAACCATGGAAATAATATTTTCCTTGTTTGTTCCTGCAAGTTTAACTCCGCCGTATTCAACAGCTTCCGGACGTTCTGTTTCTTCCCTTAAAACAAGAACAGGCTTACCCAGTGCAGGTGCTTCTTCCTGAACGCCGCCCGAGTCCGTAAGAATTATGTGAGCTTCTTTCATTAAATTGCAAAAAGGAACATAATCCAGAGGTTCTGTTAATTTAACTCTGTCGATATTTTCTAAAATCGGATAAACCGTGTTTCTGACATTAGGATTAAGGTGAACGGGGTAAATTACCTGAATGTCTTTATTTTTTTCAACAAGCTCTTTAACGGCATAACAAATATTTTCAAGCGGTTTGCCGAAGTTTTCGCGCCTGTGCGAAGTTAAAAGAATTGTTTTTAAATTTTTATCCAATCCCAAAAAATCCAGATTTATTTTTTTGTTTTCAATAACATATAAAAGTGCATCTATTACGGTGTTTCCTGTCTTAAAAATGCCGTTTTTAATTCCCGAATTTTTTAAATTATTAACGGCAAGCTCCGTCGGACAAAACATTAAATCGGAAACGGAATCGACAATAACCCTGTTTATTTCTTCGGGGAAAGGATAATTTTTATCAAAAGTTCTTAAACCGGCTTCAACATGCCCTGTTTTTTTTCTTGCATAAAATGCTGATAGTGCACTTAATCCTGCAGTTGTTGTGTCGCCATGTACTAAGATAAGGTCGGGATTTTCTTTTTCGTATACTTCTTTTGTTTTTAATAAAATCTCGCTTGATAAATCCCAGAGGTTTTGATTTGGCTTCATAAGATTTAAGTCGTAATCCGGAGTGATATTAAAAAGCTCTAAAACACTGTCCAGCATTTGTCTGTGTTGAGCGGTTACAATTGTTATAACCTCAAACAAAGGATTTTTCTTTAATCTCATCACAAGAGGACACATTTTAATTGCCTCGGGACGTGTACCAAATACTAATGCTATTTTAATTTTGTTTGCCATAATATTCTAATTTTACAATAAAAAAAGCGATAGTAAAAACTATCGCTTTTTTAAAAACTTTATTAAATTTAGCTTAATAATTCTTTTGCTTTTTGATTTTCTTGTTTTTCAAGTTTTGCACTAATTTCTTATTCTTTTATAACCTCTATTTTTTCATAACTGAATAAATAAGGAAGGTGTTCTTTTTTAATTATTTCACCGGGGAGAAGTACGGAAATTCCCGGAGGACAAAGCGCAACAACTTCGGAAGATATTCTGCCAACGGCATCTTTTTTATCAATATATTCTTTGGGTGCAAAATATGCTTCTCTCAAATTCATTACTATTTCAGGGTCAATTAACGGCATTATCTTTACTTTTTTGGATTTATGCGGATGTTCTTTTTTTGAAATTTTCTTTAAAGCGTTGAGCAAATATTCAAATTCTTCTTTTTTTCCGCCTATGTTTGAAAGGATTAAAATTCCTTCATCCGAGGCTGATTCTATTTCAATTTTAAATTCGTCTTCAAGAATTTTTTCAAGTTCAAGTCCCGTTAAATTATCCATTTTAATAAAAATTTTGGTTACATCGTTATTTTCTTCATTGAATATATGAAGTTTTTTGATTTTTTTTGCTTCGCTGCGAAAATACTCTGCATTTCTAACAGCATTTTCAAGCATTCTCTTACCTGATGCACCCGATAAATTAGCTCTTGCGGCATCAAGAGAAGCTAAAAGCAAAAGAGAAGGACTTGTTGTATGTAAAAGTTTCAGTGCGTGGGTAATTTTTTCTTCTTCAAAAGCGGAGTTTTTTGTAATATGAAGCATTGAAGATTGTGTCATAGCGCCGCCCGTTTTGTGCAGTGAATGAACAACCGCATCTGCTCCGAGGTTTAGCGCTGATTTTGGTAATTTTGAAGAAAAATTCCATAAACTTCCATGCGCCTCGTCCACAATCAAAGATGCTTTATAGCGTTTACAGATTTCCGCTATTTTTTTAACGTCCGATACAACGCCTTCGTATGTCGGATTTGTAATCCATACAAGTTTTATGTTTCTGTTATGTTTAAGTTTTTCTTCAATGTCTGCCGGTTCAATATTTCCGAAAATCGCCCAATCCTTGTGTTTTTTTGGAATTACCCAGTTGACTTTTGCTCCCGATATAATTAATCCTGTTAAAACGGATCTGTGGCAATTTCTTCCGATAAGAACTTCCATATTGGGGTTTGTATAAGCAAAAGCAAGGGCAAGATTGGCAACGGTTGAGCCTCCCGTTACAAAAAAAGTTTTTTTGGAGTTGAATGTTTCGGAGGCTGTTTTCTGTGCTTCTTTTATTGCTCCCGTTTCGGGATGCAGCGTGCCCAAATTATCAAATTCATCCGTTGTATCAATTTTTAAAGTATCAAACCCTATTAAATTTCTAAAATCAGGATAAACCCCTTCGCCTCTGTTATGTCCGGGGATATGAAAGCCCGTCATGGGATTTTGCTTGTATTTAAGCATAGCTTCAACAAGAGGTGCTTTTATTTCTTTTCCGTTTTTCATAGAAAAATTATGACACAAAAAAATATGAAAACAATTTTGACAGGTATTTGCAATATAAAAACGGAATATTTTACTATAGGATATTTAAAAACTTATGTACCTGCGGAATTAAGCGAATATTTTTATATTTGCCATAAAATTCATCAAAAATTTTAATTATGTCAACATCATTATCCATAGGCATTTTTGGTTGAAGAATAATAAAATTATTATTTAATTTTGCAAGTCTGATAACGGAAGTTATTTCATTTTTTGTAATGTTTTTATCAAAAACAACTTTTATAAATGTTTCTTTTTGATTTGCGATTTTTAAAAAAGCTTCGTTATCTTTGAATTTGTTTTCTTCTCCCGTTGCGCTTTTTAACTTTATATCCATAGAAACAATATCAACATATTCTATGATTTCTTCTAAATTTCCATATAATGTTCCGTTTGTTTCAAGGTATATTTTTTTATTTAATTTGTTTTTATATTTTTTTAAAAACTCATTTAAAAAATCAACCTCTATTAAAGGCTCTCCGCCCGTAAAGCTTATAACTTCGCAGGGGTTGCTTTTAAGATTTTTATATAAGTCTTCAACGGAATATTTTTTTTCGGAAGAAAAATCCGTATCGCAATATTTACAATTCAAATTGCATTTTGAAAAACGAACAAAAATTTGCTTTTCTCCGGTGTATAAACCTTCTCCCTGAATTGATGTAAAAATTTCTTTTATTGTTGTTTCAGATGAATTTTGCATTTTTCTTTTTTAAATTTATTTCTTGCAGTTTTTCGTAGAGTTCTTTTTCTTCGGGCGTTATAAAAGACGGGGTTTGAATTAGAATTTTTACTATTTGTTCTCCCTTTTTTCCCGTTTTTTCGTCCATTATACCTACGTCTACAAGTTTAAAACTTTGATTTGCTTTTGTCAAAGGCGGAATTTTAATTACCGCTTCGCCCCAGAGAGTCGAAACTTTTACATTTCCGCCAAGAACTGCGGCATAAGGGCTAATGTATGCAACAGATTTTACAATGCCGTCTTTAATTTTTAATTCTTCTTTTTGTTTAATTTTAACGATTATATAAAGATTTCCTCTCTTGCCCCCGTATTTTCCTTCTTTCCCTTCCCCTTTAATTCTTAATTTTGCATTATTTTTAATAGACGGAGGAATTTTAACGGTTATTTTTCTGTTCTCCGTTTTTTCTCCGACTCCGTTGCAGTGGGGACAAGTTTTTTGATTTGCAAATTTATGCCCCATACATTTAGGGCAAATTACACTGTGAGTAATGTTAACCGTTCTTGAAGTTCCGACCGTTGCTTCATAAGTATCTATCGAAACATTTAAAGTTATGTCTTCCCCGTTTTTCGGGGAAGCATATTCCTTTTTAAAGTCGTTTTTTTCCTGAAAAAGGTCTGAAAATGTATATTTTTTTTCTTCAGAGCTTTTATATTTATTGTCTTTCCCGCCGTTTTGAGTTTGAAAGTTTGTATTTCTCAATCTGTCGTAGTTTTTTCTTTTTTCGTCGTCAAGAAGAATTTCTGCCGCTTTGTTTACGGCTTTGAATATTTCTTCCGCTTCAATGCTTGAATTTATATCGGGGTGATACATTCTTACAAGTTTTCTGAATTGTTTTTTAATTTCCTGAGAACTTGCATTTTCCTTGACGTTTAAAATTTCATAGTAGCTTTTTAACATATCGATTTTATATTAATGATTATTTTAAAAAAATCCAATTAATAATCTCGATTAGTCTTTTTGATATTGCTGCGGTTATTTTTCAATTTTTACAATAATAAGGTCATGCTTAATTCTTATAAAATCCGCTTTATATTTCTTAGAGGCATTTGCCAAAAAATTGTAAGCATATTCGGAGGGTATTCGAAGATAAATATTTTTTGATTTTGATTTTTCTATAATATCCAATAATTCATTGTTTGAAGTTTTGCTCGATGTCATTTCTATTGAGATATCCTTGCTTATATAATTTGAAGCTTCGATATCTTTTTTAAAACTTCCGACTATTATTGCTTTTGAGCCTGTTGTTTTATCGTTAATGCAATATTGAATAAGACTTTCAAAATCCGTTTTCAAATCCCTCTGTCTGTCGACAAAATCTTTAAAGGTGAAGCAGGAAAACAGAAAAACAACCGGAATATAATACTTTAACTTGTTAAAATTAAACATATAAGAAGCAAGTATTAAAAAATTAGGTAAAACCGCAATAAAATAGTATTCTCTTGCGATAGGTCTTATAAAACCAACAAGAAAACAAAAGATAAATAAAAAACAAATCAAAAGAAAATTATAGCTGAAAAACTTATTTCTTTTTATTATTGCCAAAATACCGAGAGCGGTTAAAATTATGCTTGATAATATACCCTGAGAGAACCTGATAAAGGTTTTTATATAATCAATCTTTTCTATGTCGTTGTTAAAAGCTGTATTAACTAACGCCTGATAATAGCTTGTTTTGAAAAAATAAGGAAGAAAGCTTGTAACGGAAACGACGTTAGCAAGAATAAAACAGGCTCTTTTTTTAATAAAAATTATCCCGTATATAAAATTGAAAAACAGAATAAGACAGCCGAAATAATGCAAGTTTGCAAGAATACTTCCGAAAATCGCATAAATAATAAAGTTCTTTTTGTCGGGATTTTCAATTATTTTAAAAAGATATATCGTTAAACACAAACTAAAGAAATAAAGAGCGCTGTAACATCTTAATTCCTGAGCGGATACAACGGAATATGCGCTGATTGATAATAAAAACGAAAATAACAGTGCGGATTGGATATTAGAATATTTTTTTATAACATAATATGTTAAATAAACGCTTCCGCAGGAAAAAAGAACGGGTAAAATCCTGAGATATGCAAAATTATACTTAAATATTTTTTCCGATAATCTTATAAGAATATAAAATAACGGCGGATTTCCGGGGTCATTAAATGTTGAAATAAAAGGCAGCTTGTAATTGCCCGCAATATAAACCGTATAAAATTCATCCGTCCATAAGCCCTGAGATAAATCGCCGAGCCTTAATATTAAACTCAGGGCAAGTATATAAAATATCATATAGTGCCTTGTTTTTTTAAAAATGAAAAATAAAAACAAGCCAAAAACAAGATACATAAAGACAATTGAATTATAAAACATTGAAAGAAATCTTATTTGAAAAGATTTTAATGTGCCTTTATCGTTTATATATTTCGTATTGCTCCTGTATTTTAAATTTAAGTTTCCGTTTGGTTTTTCAATAAAATAATACTTATCTCCGATTGAAATTATCGCCTCATCACCGTATATTTCAAGATTTTTTACGGGAAAATTTTCAATTGCAAAAACCTCATACTTTGTAAAAGGAAAATTCAAAACAGGTTTTAGCTCAATATTGTCGGCTTTTACTTTAATATTATCTCCCGAAAGATTAATTCTTATGTTTGCAAATTCGTGTCCGAGTTCGGGAATTTTCATTCTGAAATTATAAGGAAAAAATATGTATATCAAAAATAAACATAAAAAAGCACTCAATACGAAAAAATCGCTTTTAAAAAAACTTATTACAGACGTTTTATTTATTGAAACATTTCTAAAATTCAAAAAACTCATTTTGTTTTATTTTACTATAATTGGTTTAATTGTGCTATATTAATACTGTACAGATTTTCGGGAGATTGGTTATACAATGGGATGTCTTAAAAGTTTAATCAGAAAGATAATATTTATTTTAATTATTGTTGCATTTTTTTCACTCGGCGGATATACATTTGTTAAAAAAATGATTAATAATTATCAAAATCCGACAAGAGAAGAATTTGTTACATCGGAAAAAAATTACGGTGATTTTTCGGATGTTTCAAGTGATTATCAGTTATCAAGAAGTTATAATATGTTCGGATATAAAAAAATAAATGCAAAATATCTTCCGACGGGTCAAAAAATAACCATTTTTGATATGAAAAATGAAAAAAGAATTGTTCCCGAAGATTTTGAAACGGATGAAATAGATAAAAAACTATCGGAAGTTCTTGATAAAACAAAAGATTCTTTTATAACTTTTGAAGATTTTAAAATAGTACAGAGAGGTACATATAAAGCATCGGGTAAGACTATTCCTTATATAAAATATTCCGCAAAAGTAAAAAATATTCCTTTCAAAAGTGTTGTAGGAATAATCGGAGCTTATTCAACAAAAAATGCCAGAGCAAAAGAAAATTCAACAAAATTAATTTTTACCATGGTTGATAAAAAAGCATTTAATCCCGCAATTGTTCAAGGTTTTGTTCAGGGTGTCAAATTCTGATTTTATGGAAGTTAACACTAAAAATATTTTTAAAGCTTTCTTTAAAATAGGTGCAATACTTCTTGGCGGAGGGTATGTTATTGTGCCTGTTATGAAAACGGAGCTTGTTGAAAAAAGAAACTGGCTTAAAGAAGAAGAAATCTATGATTATTTATGCGTAAGTCAGTGTTTGCCGGGGATTATTGCCGTTAATATGTCCGTCTTGACGGGATATAAACTTTTAAGGTTTAAGGGTGCCGTTACCGCGCTTTTTGCGATGAGTCTTTCCCCTTTTTTATCGATTGTTTTAATTGCAAATATAATGTCAAATATTTTAAGTATTCCCTTTATGGAGGGATTATTTTGGGGAATAAACTTATCGGTAATTATTTTAATATATCTGACCGTTAAAGAAATTTGGAAAAAAAGCCTTATTGATGTTTTTACGTATTTCTGGTTTTTTCTTATTCTGGTGCTTTCGGTATTTAAAACAAGTCCCGTTGTTTTGATTTTATCCTCAATATTACTGGGATTTTTTATTCAATTAATAAAGGAGAAAAAAGATGCATAGCACTTATTTTCTTTTATTATTTGAATTTTTCAAAACGGGTTTATTTACGTTTGGCGGCGGATATGCGTCATTGCCTTTTTTATATGCAATGAGCGAAACATATAACTGGTTTTCAAATACGGAACTTACACAGCTTATTGCCGTATCGGGAATTACCCCCGGCCCTATCGGTTTAAACATGGCAACTTTTGCGGGGTTTAAAACTTTAGGTATTCAAGGTTCAATTATTGCGACTATTTCTCTTGTATTACCCATGCTTATTATAACGAGCAGAGTTTTTAAACTGTATAATAAATTCAGCGAAAATAAATATGTAAAATCAATTTTATATGTTCTTCGTCCGACGTCATGCGCTCTTATTTCGGCCGTCGGATTGAAATTATTTTACAGTCTTGTTTTAAACGAACACCTTTCTTTTGCTTCCGTTGATATAAAAGCCTTGCTTTTAGTTATTTTACTTTTCTTAATAACGTTTAAATCGGACAGAACGCCGATAATCTATATGACTGTTGCGGGAGCTGCGGGAATAATCTTTTATTTGCTTAAACTTTTGTAATAAAGATAAAAAAAAGAGCAATTATTTATAAAATATATACTTTATATATATAAAGAGGTGTTTGTTTTATGAAAAAAAATGATAAAAATACGGATGTTTTAAAAGTTGTTCCCAAAGAAATGCACGGCAACGGCTTAAACGTTGAAACGGAAAAAATTGATATTGAAAAATATTTAAAAGAATTTGAGCTGGTTAAATGATAAGTATTTTGACGGCAGGCATGTTAAATAATGAGTAAGCTTGATATTTTATGCCTTGTCAATCAAAAACATTAATGTTAATTTTGTAAATTCTATTTTTCGCTTATCGCGGTTTAAAAAGCACCATTGTAAAACTTTTTTAACAATACTATGTATTGCGCAGCAGAAGTTAAGGAATAAAATAAAAACATAGTCAAGGAGCTTACAAATCAGTGCTTTTTGAAAGGAGTGATGGCTGAAAACAAAAGCTAATAAGGAATGCATAAAGGCAATTAACAACAAAAAAGTTTTAAATAAGGTTTACTACCGGACTTGGGGAAATAATCGCTTTTTGATATAAAATTCAAAAAGCGATTTTTAATATTTTAAATTTAAGAAAATTTTTAAGAAATTGCATCAAGAAATTTTTTAATTATGTCTAATTTTTTGGCATCGTTTTTTAGAAATTTTATTTTTAATAAAATATATTTATACAAATCCTGTTTATTAACTTCATCTTCAAAGGTAAAAAGTTCTTTCGGAGTGACGCTTAGTGTATCCAAAATTTTTTCAAGCGTAGGTGCAGTCATAAATGCATTGCCTCTTTCAATGTTAGACATTGTGTTAATTGCAATGTCAATTTGCTCTGCAAATTTTTCCTGACTGAATCCTTTGTATTTTCTTAATTCCTGAATTCTTTTTCCCAGCAGTTTTTGAATATTCATAATAATATCCGCCTTGCATAATTATATTTTCTGTAATAAAAAAATTGCATAATGTTAAACATGTTGACAATAAATGTTAAACGTGTAAAATTTAGTATAGTTAGTTAGTTAGTGGAAAAATATCTGCTTGTATTTAAACATTGAATATTGAAAAACAAATTAGACAGTTAATAATCCAACACAGTTAGTTTGTAAGTTCATTAGTATTAGAAAAGGAGTTAGTATGACAACAAACACGGTCACCAAAACAGCAAGTAAAGATTACGATTTGCTGAGCACAAATGAATATACTTTTACCTATGATGACGGTACAACGGCGCCTCTTAGCTATGCAATAGACGGCAATAATCTTGTTGCAACGGCAAAAGTTGAATATATAGCTGAAGCTGATGTTTCAGGAAGCTTATGGGGATTTAATGTTCCTGAAACTACAGAACATCCAAATTATACATTTAAACTAGTTAAATATAATAAAGCAGGTCAGGATTACCCCGTAGATTCTCTGGACGGAAAATATCTATGGCAATCAGAACAAAGTTACGGTACGGTAAATAATAAACCCCGTTACTGGTTACTTGATAACAGTGTATTCTCAAAAGATGGAAGTGTATACAAAGCAACCGAATCAGAAGCTGTTGCTACTAACTTTAAAATCTATCAATACATTAACGGCAAAAAAGGAGCTGATGTAACAGCAGAATTTGTAGATGCTTCAATTGCTCATAAATTAGACACAACATATTATGATACAAATGCAGCTGGTTTATACAATATCCAAGGCGAATATACATACACATTCAATAACTTCGTAAAAGAAAGTGAAACTTCTTCTCTTGTTATCAATGATATTGTCATGAATCAAAAAGACTGGACAGTTGAAGCTAATGATGATGATGACTTCATCGGAACCAGATTAAACGAAGTTGCAAAATCTAAATCTGCTGATGAAACCTTTAACTTAGGTACAGGTAAAGATGAAATCACATTTGAAGGTGATTACGGAAATGATACCGTTATTTTAAACAAAGGTGAAACATTATCTCTTGCTTTAAAAAACGAATATTATGATTATGATATCGATAAAAACGACGTTGTAATATCACAAGATAAAGTTGAATACATTGCAGAAGCTGATGTATCAGGAAGCTTATGGGGTAATACTGTTCCTGCAAATACAAAATATACATTCAAACTTGTTGAATACAAAAAAGACGGTCAAGACTTCCCTGAAGAATCTTTAGACGGAAAATATCTATGGCAATCAGAACAAAGCTACGGTACGGTAAATAATAAACCCCGTTACTGGTTACTTGATAACAGTGTATTCTCAAAAGAAGGAAATGTATATAAAGCAACAGAAAGTGGCGCTACTGCTACAAACTTTAAAATTTATGAATACATTAACGGCAAAAAAGGAGCTGATGTAACAGCAGCATTTGTAGATGATTCAATAGCACATAAAGGTGATGCAACATACTATGATACTAATGCCATTGATTTATTCAATAGTCAAAATTTAAATTATGGTACAATCACAATCAAAGACTTTGCAAAAGAAGAAAACGGAATATTGAAAATTAATGGCGATAAGGCTAGATTTGAGTTCTGGGCAGAACGTGATAAAAAAGGTGTATTTGCAGGTACAAGATTTAACGATACTGCAATTTCAACGGATAAAAAAGATACTTTTGACCTTAAAGCGGGTTATGATACAGTTGATCTTTATGGTAACTTCGGAGATGATACCGTTAAATTATCAAAAGACGAAACTGCTGTTTTAAATTATAATTGGGTAAACAAATTCAACGCAGCAGTTACAAGCGCTGAAGACCTTGTTGTATCTGAAATTAAAGGCAGCAACCTTGTATTAAAAACTGATGTTCAATACGTTGCAACAATAAAAGTTAACAACAATTTATTGTACGACGGATACCTTGCAAAAATAAAAGACGGTAAATATGATAGTGCAAACGAAGCTGTTGAAGCTAAGGGCACTATTGATATTACAAATAAATTATCAGATGTTAAATATGCAAAAGGTGATGATGTAATTACAAAAGCTCAATACGACAAATTAAGTGCAACTGCTAAAAAAGATTATGTATTTAAAGAAGGTACTTTAAAACTTACTCTTCAAACTCATATTGCTCATGGCAGCGAAACTGCATACAATGCATATCGTTTTGCAACAGATGCATTGTATCAGCTTGATAAAAATTGGAGAACAAATAAACCGATTGAAAGAGCAACTAACTGTGTTGCAGAAGACCTTACGGCTGATGTACATTTCCAATTTACTGCTACTGATTTAGCAAGCTTCCTGGGTGAAAATGCAACAGGAACATTCTATGATGAACAACCGGCTGATAAATTCCAACACAAAGTTTCTGACCTGCATATATATGAAGTTATAAACGGTAACGAAAGAGAAATTACTGATAAATATATGGATGATGTTGACGGTATGAAAGGTTCAGCTCTTAGCGATTACAATAAAAACTTAATGGAAAATCAGCTATCAGGCTCCGTAACCGTTGCAAACTATACTAAGAAAGATTCAAGTTCAAAACTTCAACTAAGCTTAAATGATGTTGAATCATCAACTACATTTACATACCAAATCGAATCTAAAAAAGACGTATTTACGGGTACTGCTGCAAATGATGTTGCAGTTTCAACAAAAGAAAATGAAACATTTAACTTAAAAACAGGCAGTGACAAAATCACATTTAAAGGTATGTTTGGCGATGATACCGTTAAATTAACAAAAGGCGAAATCTTAAATCTTGATTTTGATACAGATACAGCAAACATTGTAACAGAAATCGAAGGTAACAACCTCAAACTCTCAACAAAGGTTGAATATATAGCAGAAGCTGATGTATCAGGAAGCTTATGGGGATTTAATGTTCCTGAAACTACAGAACATCCAAATTATACATTCAAACTTGTTGAATATGATAAAACAGTTCAAGATTATCCGGTAGAAGCTCTTAATGGCAAATATCTATGGAAAGCAGATCAAAGCTATGGTACGGTAAACAATAAACCTCGTTACTGGATGTTGGATAACAGCGTATTTTCAAAAGAAGGAAATGTATATAAAGCAACAGAAAGCGGCGGTACTGCTACAAACTTTAAAATTTATGAATACATTAATGGCGTAAAAGGAGATGATGTAACAGCTGCATTTGTAGATGATTCAATAGCACATAAAGGTGATGCAACATACTATGATACTAATGCAACTGCTTTATTCAATAAACAAATTTCAGGTACCGTTACTGTTGAAAACTTTACTAAAGATACAGGTGCGACATTAGCAATAAACAGCTCACCATATTCTTATCAAAATACAATTAACGCAAATAACTTGGAAACAGCAGTTGTTAAAGGTAAAATCACCGGAACTTCCGTTAAAGATGTAATTGATGCAAGTTCTTATGTTTCAGCTAACGGAGTTAAAGGTTTAACAATTAACACAGGCTCCGGTTTTGATAATGTTACAGGTACATCATTCAACGATAATGTAACCGTTAAATCTTTAGAAGGTCAAACAGCTACTGTTACTGAAGTAAACGGAACAAATAAAGTTAACTTCGGCAAAGGTAACGATGTGTTTACCGCTTCAGAAGACGGTTATTCATCAAACACCGTTAATATGGGCTTAGGTGATAACAGGGCTACATTATCTTCACTCGGTACAAATAAATTAACCGCAGGAAACGGTTCAAATAATGTAACTGTTAATAACGGTGTTAATACTATTAAGCTTGGAAATGCTACAACAGCATACAACGATATCTACGCTCATAACAGAATTGTATTAAACGACGGTTTAAACAAGGTTACAACAGGTAAAGGTGTTGATAACTTTGTAATTACCGACGGTAATAATACAATCAATTCCGGAGCAGGAAAAGATACGTTCTCTATTGCAGGCGGTTATAACGTAATTAAAACAGGTGCAGGAGATAAAGACTTTACCGCAGTTGATTTAAATCATACCAGCTACGGCATTACAGGCGGCACAAACAACATCACAACAGGCAAAGGTAATGATAAATTCTTGGTTGTCGGCGGTAATAATACAATTAACGCAGGCGCCGGAAATGATATATTTAATGTTGAAGCTGCAGCTGATACTATTAATACCTTAACGGGCGGTGCAGGCGATGATAAATTTATCGTAACTGCTAACGCTGCACTTACAGGATTGAATATTACCCTTGACGGCGGTGCAGGTAATGACATATATGACTTATCAGAATTTGATTATGAAAATAACCAAATCAATATCGTTGATAAAAAAGCTGATAAGAAAGTCGGCAATACCGTTATATTAAACGAAAAAGAAACAGTTATCTTTGACGTTGCCCTAAAAACCGATAAAAACGGTAACGCTATTATCAAGAAAAATAAAAACAACAATGTTACATCATATACAACAAGTAATACGCTAATATTTACTGCTGATGATAACTTAGCTAATGGTGTTGATACAACCAAAGGCGTTAAATTTGAAACAGCTAAGAACGTAAAACTAAATGTACAGTATGGAACTACAGAAAATTCAATTAACTACAGCAATATTGCAACAATAGCTCAAAATGTAGCTGATTGGTTGGCTGATTCTACAAAAAATACTGCAGGTTACACTTCAGCATTTGAAGCATTTAATAGTGGTACAGATGTTACAACACTTGCAGCATGCTATACAAATTCAACAGGTGCATATAACGTATAAGATTAAAAATTACTTCCGCTTCAAAATTATGGAGCGGAAGTAATTTATTAAATTTACTAATAGTACTTTTTTAGCCATTTAATGATTTTTCATATAATGGCTTTTTATTTATTATATTTTATTTTTTTATAAAGTAAAGTTGTAAATTATAAAACCTGTTCGAATTTTTATGATAAAATCATTTTATACTTGACTTAGGAGAGGAAAATGAAAAAATACAGAATTGGTGTTGATATAGGCGGAACAAATATTAAAATTGCGCTTGTTGATTTTGACGGAAAAATTGCATATTCAAATACCGTTCCGACCCGTGCGGAAATGGGTTTTGAAGCGGGTGTGGCTAATATTAAACAGGCAATTAAAGATCTGATGCAGGAAACCAATCAGGATAATAAATCAATTGAAGCTATAGGTTTCGGTTTGCCGGGGCAAATCGATTATAAATCGGGAATGGTTAAAAATCTTCCGAATATCCCCGGATGGATTAATATTCCGCTTGCAAAATTAATTGAAGATGAATTTCAAATACCGACAAAATTGGATAACGATGTAAGATGCGCGGCACTCGGCGAACTAAACTTCGGTGCGGGTAAAGGTTGCGAAAACTTAATATGTATTACAATCGGAACGGGGATAGGTTCGGGCATTGTATTAAACGGAAAACTCGTCAGAGGCGCGTCAAACGCTGCGGGTGAAATCGGACATATTAAGTTAACTCTGGGACACGGGCCTTTATGCGGATGCGGCGACCACGGGTGTTTTGAAGCTTATGCATCAGGCCCGAGTATTGTTACAATGGCAAAAGAATATATCTCAGGCGGAAAAAGTGCAAAATATAAAGAAATGGCAACGGACGGCATAATAACCCCGTATATTGTGGCACAAGCCGCCCTTCAAGGGGATGCCGTTTCAATTCAAATATTTAAACAAATGGGTGAAATTATAGGTATCGGTTTATCTTCCGTTATTAATCTTTTAAATCCCGAAAAGGTAATTATAGGCGGAGGAGTGGCAGATGCAGGCGATATTTTACTTGAACCCATTAGAAAAACAATAGCAATGAGAGCTATGCCAATTCAAGCCGAAACGGTTAAAATTGTTCCCGCGCAGCTTGCAAATACTGCGGGCGTAATCGGCGCAAGCTTGCTTATAAACAGTTAGAACAGAAAAACAATGCCTGTATATTTTTTGTGGGGCGATGAAGATTATTTAATTGAAAAGCGCTCAAAGGAAATTAAGAATAAAGTTTTAGGGAATGAT
>CADBOZ010000026.1 GCA_902796515.1 uncultured bacterium
CATCTTGTCATTTTTACCTTTAATTCCCATTGTTTCTGCCTTTCTGGAGGGGTTAGCTTAATTATCTCTTAATTAAAGAATGTCCTTATTAGGGACATTCTTATTAATTTTATCTTATGTAACTATTCTAACAGAAACATTTTTTTTTACAAATATTTATAATTCGCAAATATTATTTTTCTTAACATTTATTGATAATTTAAAAAACCTATGTCAGATTTGCTAAACCCAGAGAACGTTTAAATTCATCGGGTCTTTGCGATTTTGTAATCGCATCCATCGGATCTACAAGTTTTCTGTCAACAAGGTCTTTTAAGCACATATCAAGTGTATGCATTCCGCTTCCGACACCTGTTTGAATTGCCGAATATATTTGGGCTGTTTTTTGTTCACGAATTAAGTTTGCAATTGCGGCATTTACAAGCATAATTTCCTGTGCCATTATACGACCTTTTTTAGTTCCGTCCGGCTGCAATCTCGGAAGCAGAGTTTGTGAAAATACCGCAACAAGCGAAATTGAAAGCTGAAGTCTTACCTGTTGCTGTTGAACTTCGGGGAAAATGTCCACAATTCTGTCTATTGTTTGCGAAGCACTTGATGTATGAAGTGTTCCCAATACAAGGTGACCTGTTTCTGCGGCCGTTAGCGCAAGACGTGTGGTTTCAAGGTCACGCATTTCGCCGACCAGAATAACATCAGGGTCTTCACGAAGTGCGGATTTAAGCGCATTTGCAATTGCTTTTGTATCTTGACCGAGCTCCCTTTGGTGAATTACACATTTTTTGCTCTGATGAATAAATTCTATAGGGTCTTCAATGGTTAAAATATGTTCTACGCGGTTATTGTTTATGTAATCTATCATTGCCGCAAGTGTTGTTGATTTACCGGAACCCGTAGGCCCTGTTACAAGTATCAAGCCTCTGGGTCTTTCCGCTACTTTTTTAACTACTTCAGGCAATCCTAATTCTTCAAAATTCGGAGGAGTCGAATTAATCGTTCTGAATGCAGCCGCATAAGCACCTTTATCTTTATATACGTTTACACGGAAACGTCCCAAACCTTTTAATCCGTAGCCGAAGTCAAGTTCCCAGTTTTGTTCAAGCTCTCTTCTCTGGTCATTGGATAAAATTGGGAAAATAACCGTTTCTACATCATCTGCTGATAATACAGGCAATGTTGTCCTGATTAATTTACCGTCAACCCTGAGAACCGGCGGTAAATTTGCTGAAATATGTATATCACTCGCCTTTTGCGAAATTGCAAGTTCCAAAATTTCTTCAATAATCATTAATAACTCCAATCTTTTTACTACAAGAATACATCTTACGGCATTTTTTTTAATCAACAATATAAACTATTTTATTGCGTATCAAAATATTTACTTGTAAATAACACTTCTAATGTTTTATAATCAGAATATGGGAATTTTTAACTGGATAACGCAATCCGCAAAAAACCTTAAAGATGTTGAAAATAAAATCAACAAAGAAAACAAGGACGTCTATGAGGTATATCAAAGAAATGTTGTTCTCGAACGTGAGATTGCACAACGCACCGAGGAACTCCGTCTTGCCAATCAAACACTTCTTACTTTAGAACAGGTTTGGGATATGATGAACAGTTCCCGCCCTCTATCCAGCGTTCTTGAAACAATTGTTTCAAGTTTATACGGAGAATTCGGCTACATTTACAGCTTTATTGCACAAAAACAATATGACGAAACGGGCATTTGTTATTCAATCAAAACATATCTCGAAAATGATTTTTCGGACAAATTAATAAAAATTGCAAATTCCAGCATATATGACTTTAAACTATATCCTCCCGAAAACGGCATAATTGAAAATACCGTAAAGAAAAAAGAAATAGGCTATTACATAAACTTAAAAGACTTTGTAAAAGAAAACATAAAAAATGCAAACGAAGAAGAAACGGATATTATTCTTGAAAATAATAATATAAAGACATTAATAATTTTCCCGATTACCGTGCAAAACATTTTCAGCGGTTTTTTATCCGTTTTTTCACCCAGAAAAGAATTAAAAGACGACGAATTAAGTTTTCTTAATTTATTTGCAAGACAGATTGAGCTGGCTATAACTATTGCCAACCTTTTTGAAACAGTTAAAAAGCAGGCGGTTACAGACCATCTTACCAATTTATTTAACAGAAGATTTTTTGAAGATGCACTGCACAGAGAAGCCACCCGTTCACTCAGAAACAAACAGCCTTTTTGCCTTATAGGCCTTGACCTTGACCATTTAAAAAGAATAAATGACACATACGGACATACAATGGGCGATAAAGCTATTTCAACAATAGCAAGCGTAATTAATAAAAACGCAAGAAGCATAGATATAGCTTCCCGCTACGGAGGAGAAGAATTTTTTATAATATTGCCGGGAATTGATGCCAAAGGCGCTCTTATTGCTGCCGAACGTCTAAGAAGTTCAATTGAAGCAGCCGAGGTAGAAGGTTTACCCGAAGGCATAACGGCTTCTTTAGGTGTTGCAAGCTTTATGGAGCAAACAACAAACATAGACGAATTGTTTGAAATATGCGACAAAGCAATGTATGTTTCAAAACAAAACGGAAGAAACAGAGTAACTCTTGCCGATATAGATAATATGACAAGCTGGCAGGACATTGCAATAGATGCTTACATTGATATATTATCCCAGCATAGAATTCCGTTCAATAAAAATACAGCCCATGACCTGCTTCAAAAACTAAGGATAAGACAGCAGGATACAAGCGGGCTTTCTACACAGGAAACTCTGTACAGTATTTCGGATACGATATCAAAAACATATTTTCCGCTTTTGCCTGAAGGAAGTACAAAAAATAAAGTGTGCCTTGCTTCATTAATTGCAAAAAGGTTAAATCTGCCAAAAAGCGATATTGATAAGTTAAAAATTGCGCTTCTTTTATACGATATCGGAAATACCTTAATTCCGAAAAGCATTCTTAAAAAACCCTCGGCTTTGACTAAAAAAGAAAAAGAAGAGATTAAAAAACACCCGATATTGGGAACAAAAGAAGTGCTGAAATCGGTAAACAATGTACAAGATGTCATTCCGATAATCGAGCAGCATCATGAAAACTGGGACGGAAGCGGATATCCCGGAAATAAAAAAGGTAAAGAAATTCCCGTAACGTCTCAAATTATATTAATTGTTGACAGTTATTTTGCAATGACATCCTATCGCCCGTACAGAAAAGTATATAACACGGATGAAGCTATAGCGGAAATTGAATCAAATATTAATAAAAAATATTCTCCTGAGCTTGTGGAAGCTTTTTGCTACGCCATTGAAGAATATAAGAAAATATAAAAACGGATAAAAAATTTTATCCGTTTTTTTGAATATATTATATTAAGTTCATTATTTCATCTTTTATTTTTAAAATAATTTCGTCAAGTCCCTCTGTGGTTTTACCCATACCCTGTGCCATTTGAGGTTTGCCGCCGCCTCTTCCGCCGAGGGCAGATGTAATTTCACCGACAATTTTACCTGCCTGAACTTTTTTAATTAAATTATCCGACACTTTAGCGTTAACAAATACAGTACCGTCATTTTTGACCGAACAAAGTACAATAACACTTTCGCCGAGTTTTGCCGACAGTAAATCAAGTCCGACCTTAACAGCATTTGCGGTAAAGTCATCAGTTTTTGCAACCAATATTTTAATATTGTTTTTGTCCGTTGCATTAGGAATTAGTTGATTAAAGCTGTCTTTTGCGCGGCTTGCTTCCATATCACCGATTTTTGACATTAAATCTTTATTTTCTTTTGTCAATTTATCGATTTTTTCCTGTATTTTGTCCGCGGGAACTTTATTGATAATACTCAAATTATCCAATTCATCGGCTTTTTCTTCCAAATAATCAAAACAAGCATCCGAACATATAATTTCAATTCTTCTTACTCCCGCAGAGCTTGCCGATTCAGTGATAATTTTTGCCATTCTAAGTTCTGATGTGCTGTCAACATGGCAGCCTGCACAAAGTTCTTTTGAAATACAATTTCCCTTGTTGTCATCAAAGCTTACAACTCTTACGTATTCGCCGTATTTTTCGCCAAACAAAGCCATAGCGCCGGTTTGATTTGCTTCATCCAGCGTCATCACTTTTGTTGTGCGTTTAACATCTTGCTTAATCCAAGAATTTATCAGGTTTTGGACTTTTTTAATTTCAGGTTTTGTCAGAGCTCTGTCGAAAGTAAAGTCATACCTTGTTTTATTTTCTTCAACATATGATCCTGCCTGATGTACTTCTTTTCCGAGCGTTTTTTGTAATGCCGCCTGTAAAAGATGGGCAAGAGAGTGGTGTTTTGTTATTTCTTTTCTTCTTTGAATATCGATTTTGGCAGTTACTGTTTGTTCCTTGTTCAAAGGAATTTCTTTTACAATTACCCTGTGAACAAAAATATCCTGAACCTTGAAGGTTTTAACAACTTCAAGCTCGGTATTATTAAATACCAGAACGCCGCTATCTCCGACCTGTCCGCCGCATTCCGCATAAAACGGGGTCTTATCAAGAATTACATCAAATACACCGTCAACGGCAGAATTTGTTGTTTTACCGTTAGCATCAACAATGTTTAACACCTTTGCTTCGTATTCAAATTGCTCATAACCGACAAAATCCGTTGCCGGATTGTTGATATAATTAAGGTCATCCGTTATGACAACTTTTTGCATAGCATTTCTTGCTCTTTGCTTTTGTTCGTCCATTGCAGCTTTAAAGCCTGCTTCATCAACGGAAAGCCCTTTTTCTTCAGCTATTTCTTTTGTTAATTCAAAAGGAAAACCGTATGTATCATACAATTTAAAAGCGTCATCTCCCGAAATTACTTTATCCGCTTTTTCAATTAGTTCCTCAATAAGCTTGTAGCCTTTATCGAGCGTTAGTTTAAAGCGTTCTTCTTCTTTTAAAATCGTATCTTTTATTTTCTTTTCGTTTTCTTTTAATTCCGGATATTGAGCACAATATCTTGAAATAACCTCGTCAATAATCGGGCTCAAGAACGGTAAATCAAGACCCAGCATATATCCGTGGCGAAGTGCACGTCTTAAAATCATTCTTAATACATATCCTCTGCCTTCATTAGATGGCATAATGCCGTCAGCTATCATAAAGGATACACATCTTGCGTGGTCTGTTACAATTCTCAATGAAATATCGGTTTTTTCATCGCTCTTATATTTCTTATCCGAGATTTCGCATACTTTATTTAAAATATGTTTTAAAATATCTGTTTCAAAGGTTGATTCAACGCCCTGACATACCATTGCAATACGTTCCAAGCCCATGCCGGTATCTACATTCTTCTTATCAAGCGGGGTTTGATTGCCTTCCTCATCCTGAAATAATTCGGTAAATACCATATTCCATATTTCAACCCATCTGTCGCATTCACAGGTTGCAATAGAGCAATCATCGGAGCATTTTAAATGTTCGCCAAGGTCATAATGAATTTCGCTGCACGGCCCGCAAGACCCTGTCGGCCCCGGAGGTCCCCAGAAATTATCCTTTTTGCCTTTTCTTATAATGCGATTAGGGTCTATATCCGTTGAATTTTTCCAGATTTCATATGCTTCGTCGTCTGTTTCAAAAATTGTCACCCAGAGGCGATTTTTATCTAATCCTAAATATTCGGGGCTTGTAACAAATTCCCATGCCCACGGTATAACTTCTTTCTTATAATAATCGCCCCATGCGAAATTTCCGAGCATTTCAAAAAACGTATGATGACGGGGTGTACGTCCCACATTTTCAATATCGGAATCTTTTCCGCCCGCACGGGCGCATTTTTGGCAGGTTGTAGCTCTCGGCGGATTATACGGCGGTTTTTCTATTCCTAAATAATAAGGAACAAACTGAACCATGCCCGCTGTTGTTAAAAGTATTGTCGGATTGTCCGGAATTAAACTTGAACTTTTAACGCGTGTAGAATTATGCTTTTTTTCAAAAAAGCTTAAAAAACCTTCTCTAATTTCATCAACTGTTTTCATCATAATAGAATTATGTTAGCACAAAAAAAATTGTGGGTTTTAAGATTTTTTAAATTTTAATATTATTTTAAAATTTTATATATAATGACATTTATTAGCTTCGGGGGAAAATTATGGCAAAAAAACAAACTACAACAAGAAATATTGCTTTTAACGGTTACGGTTTTGAAAATGAAGAAGGAATGTTTTATGCAAGCCTGAATTCAATAACTTCCGAAGGAATAAAAAATATAACAAAAACTTATCATCAAAATATAAAATTACTAAATTCAACAGATTATGTAAAACTAAAAGGCAAGGATATAGTCGATTACACAAAAAACAATAAAGAAGCCTTAGATGAATTGTATACATATGGTTACAATGAAATAATTCAAAATACAAAGCTAAATACCGAAAACAAGGATTTTTATATTTTTGGCGCACCATATAAAATGATTCTGGATAATTTACAATTATTCGGCAACTGCGGAGTTGAATCCGTATTAAATAATCTTGTTACTGCAGGAATTATGACGATAAAAGACCAAAACACAACAGAAAAAAACTTTTTAAAGAATGTGTGGGATCTTGGGATTGCAAATGATAAGGACACATTAGGAATTCTTGACAGAGAAGATGGCGGAACAACGGTTTATGATCAAAAAGAAATATTTGATTTATATGGAATAAATTCGAGTATTTACAATAATTACAACAATGTTAACCATTTGGCGAACTTAATTAAAAACGGCTATGGTGTAGTTCTTTCAGTATGCTCATCTCGTTTATGGTGGGGGCGCAAACTTACCGACGAAACTTTAGATCATTCCATATCCGTGATAGGTGTAGTCTATGAAAATGAAAACCCTGCATTAA
>CADBOZ010000027.1 GCA_902796515.1 uncultured bacterium
GCACAAATGGATCAAATTCAAGAAACATTATTGAGATTATCTCAACTTGTTACGGATTATCCGTTTATTGATGAATTAGACATCAATCCTCTTCTAATCTCCGAAAAAACAGGTGAAGGTATAGCTGTTGACGGACGTATTAAAGTAAGAATGGAAGAAGCTATGCAAATGCTCGGCGGATGCACTTGCGGAACATGCGCAGGCTGCTGCCAATAATTGCTTAAAGCAAAAAAATCAAACCGGACTTTGAAATATAAGTCCGGTTTTTTATATATTGTTATACCCAAAAAATATCGTGGAAGTATAAAACTATATAAAGGATTATAGTTAATTAAAAAGGATTTTATTTATGTTATCAAACATAAAAGATAGTTCTGACAATGATTTTGGTTTCGGAATAAAAAATTCAATAAAACCAAAACAAGTGCCTTCTTTAAAAACAGGTAATAACTTTAATAATAAAATTAATAAATTGGGTAAAGAAATAGGCTATTACGCAAAAAAAGGCGAGCCTGTATATGATAAAGAAATGGATGGGGATGAAGACGGCATTGTAACCTTTGATGAATTTAAAGAATACTGTGAAAATAATGATGTTGACCCTGATAAACTTTTAAAAAACTGGCTTGTTTACCGCACGGTTCAAAACGAAGAAAAAGTTACAAAGGAAATCGTAAAAGAAATTGACGGCAAAGAAGAAGATAGCGAAGAAAACGAAATCATCTACGCAAAAAAGGGTGAAGAAAAGTATGATGAAAAAATGGATTTAAACAATGACGACAAAGTAACTTATAAAGAATATCTTGAATATTGTAAAGAGCATGCTAATCAAAAAGACAACGAAGAAATACAATCCGAAATTGACTCAAACACCAAAAAAGCAATAGATAAATATACCGAATTTAACTCTAATTCAGCTGAAGAAATGGTTGAAATAGAAGCCTGAACTATTTTTGAACCAGTTTAAATATATCGTTGCATATTTTAAAAATGCTTTTGCAATCATCAATCGGAAGCATATTATCACCGTCGCATAGCGCTTTATCTGGATTTGGATGCACTTCAAAAAATAATGCCTTAGCACCTGCAGCAACAGCTGATTTTGCAAGCAAAGGGACAAATTTTCTATCCCCCGACGAGCTTCCGCCGTGTCCTCCGGGAATTTGAACACTGTGAGTTGCATCAAAAACATAGGGATAATTAAGCTCATCCTGAATAATTTGAACGCCTCTCATATCGACAACAAGGTTATTATAACCGAATGTTGTTCCTCTGTCCGTTATTAAAATCTTATTATTTCCCGAATCTACTACTTTTTTTGCAATTGATTTCATCTGGTAGGGCGATAAAAACTGTCCTTTTTTTATATTAACAATTTTTCCCGTTTTAGCCGCAGCAACAAGTAAATCTGTTTGGCGACATAAAAAAGCGGGGATTTGAATAATATCCGCAACTTTAGAGGCTGCCTCCGCCTGATAAGGTTCATGGATATCCGTTACAACGGGAACTTTTAATTCCTGTTTTATTTCCGATAAAATTTCAAGACCTTTTTTCATCCCAAGCCCTCTGTAGGACTCAAGCGAAGAACGATTGGCTTTATCAAACGAAGTCTTAAAAACAAAATTTATATCAAGTTTAGCGCAAATTTCCTTCAGCCTTTTTGCGGTAACAAAGGAGATTTCCCTGCTTTCCGTAGCACAAGGGCCGGCTAAAATTGTAAGCTTGTCTTTTCCGATTTCAAAATCATTTAATTTAACAGTATTCATAAAAATAATTATATACTAACAATTTAATTAATTCAAAAATTATAAATTTGTAAATGTTACTATTGACAGAAACAAAATAACATGTTAACATGTTTCTATTAATAGAAACAAAATAACAATGAAAAATCTTGAAGAAATATCGGAAATAATTACAAAACTAAAGTCAAAAGAAGAAGTTTGCTCGTTTTTACTTGAGCTTTTAACGGATTCTGAAGTTATAGATATATCCAAACGATGGCGTATTTTAAAAATGCTAAGCTGCGGCTCGACGCAACGTGAAATTTCATCGGAATTAAAAGTAAGCCTTTGTAAAGTAACCCGCGGCGCAAAAATAATTAAAGATAAAAACGCTATCATTACTAAATATTTAAAAGGGGTATAAATATGATAAATAATATTGAAAACTTTGAACAAAAAAACGGATTTTTCGGGTCATACGGCGGACAATTTGTTGACGAAGATTTAAAAGAAGAATTTAACAGAATTTATGAAGAATTTTTAAAACTTACAAAATCCGAAGATTTTAAAAATGAGTTAAACGAACTTTATAAGCAGTACTCCGGCAGACCGACACCTGTTTATTTTGCAAAAAATTTGTCCGAAAAATACGGGAATAAAATTTACCTGAAAAGAGAAGACTTAAACCATACGGGTGCGCATAAAATCAACCATTGCCTCGGCGAAGCTTTGCTTGCAAAAAAAATGGGCAAGAAAAAAATTATAGCGGAAACGGGAGCAGGTCAGCACGGTGTTGCAACAGCAACCGTAGCAGCACTTTTAGGGCTTGAATGTGATATTTATATGGGTGAAGTTGATATAAATAAAGCAATTTCAAATGTTAATAAAATGAAATTGCTCGGTGCAAATGTTATATCTGTAACATCAGGTTCAAAAACTCTTAAAGAAGCGGTGGATGAAGCATTTACGGCATATAAAAAAGAATATAAAACTTCGCTCTATGCCATAGGCTCGGTTGTAGGCCCTCACCCCTTCCCGACTATCGTTGAATATTTCCAATCAATTATCGGACGTGAAGCAAGAAAACAATTTCTTGAAATGAATAACTGTCTTCCCGATTATGTAATAGCCTGTATTGGCGGGGGTTCAAACGCAATAGGCTTATTTGACGGATTTTTAAATGATAAAGATGTTAAAATAATCGGGGTTGAACCTTTGGGAAAAGGAGAAAAATCGGGCGAAAACGCTGCAAGCATCAATTACGGTAAAGACGGCATTATCCACGGATTTAAGTGCAAACTTTTGCAAGATAATTCGGGAAATCCGATTGAAGCATACAGTATCGCAAGCGGCTTGGATTACCCCGGAGTAGGCCCGAAACACTGCTATCTTAAAGATATTAAAAGAGTAGACTATGAAACAATAAGTGATAAAGAAGCGCTTGATGCTTTCTTTGAACTGTCAAAAACAGAAGGTATAATCCCTGCGCTTGAAAGCTCGCATGCCGTTGCTTACGGAATAAAACTTGCAAAAAACAATCAAAATAAAAAGATATTGATTAATCTATCGGGCAGAGGCGACAAAGATATAGATTTCATTTTGAACAACTGCACCAAAATTTAGCAGCCAAAACATGTTTATTTGACAAAATCAATTAAGACATCTCTTTGATGTCTTAAAACGGCTATGGTTATGTATGATGAAATCAAAAGCAGTGCCATTGAAATACACATACATATTGAAACTATTCTTTCTTTTTTGACATATATTTTTTCTCCTTTTGTTTTCAAAACTTCCGTCATGACAAGCGTAAGCAAAGTATTCCGTTTCGCAATGACGTTATTTCGGGAAACCTGCATTTCTGTTATGACAATTTACGCTTTTTGGTCCACTAAATCGGCAATCGTATTACAAAAATATGTATAATCTCCTGTATGAGTTCCGTCTATTATAGTTCCGTCAGGCTTTATTCCTAAATCTCCGTTTAAATAATATTTATCGCTTGTCACAAGTTGATTAATAACGTCATATAATTGCGCATCGGCTTTTTTAAATTTCATAAGTTAGGTCAAAAGATTAAATTTGAAAGACTAAAAAGAAAATTAAGTCAGGAACAGCTTGCCGAATTATCAAATATTTCGGTTCACGGTTTAAGTAACATTGAAACAGGCAAAACAGATTTAAAATATACAAACTTACTGCGCATTGCCAAAGCTTTCTCCATGAGAGCATGCGAACTATTGGATTTTAATTTATAGTTAATTACTTTGACAGTTCAAGAGCAAGCTTAATTGCTTCAATCATACTGTTAGGATTTGCAATTCCTTTTCCGGCTATATCGTAAGCGGTTCCCGAGCTTGGAGAAGTTCTTATTATATCAAGCCCGATTGTCGTATTAACCGCCTTATCAAAAGCAAGAGCTTTAACAGGGCACAATCCCTGATCATGATAGCAAGCAAGAATAGCGTCATAACTTGTTACTTTTCCCGAGAGATATTCTCTTCCGACACGGGCAAATAAAGCATCCGCGCTAATCGGAAAAGTTATGTTTATATTTTTTGATTTTAAAATTTCAACCGCCGGATTTAATATTTTAAGTTCTTCATCACCCAGTATTCCGTTTTCGCCCGCATGCGGATTTAGTGCGCAAAGTCCGATTTTAGGGCTTTTTATGCCGCATTTTTCTTTTAAAAAATCATTTAAAATTTCAGCCTGGAAAATAATCTCATCTTTATTTAAAGAAATATCTTTCAATGCCAAGTGTCTTGTTAAAAGCATAACCCTTAAACCATCCGCAATAAAAAGCATTTGAGCTTTTTGATTATCTTTTGCAAGCAGGCTTTCAATTACTTCGGTTTGACCGTTGAAATTATACCCTGCCTTGTTGAGTTCAAGTTTTGATACTGGCGCCGTTACAAGTCCTTTGATTTTGTTATCTTTTGCAAGCTTGCATGCTATTTCAAGCGATTTATAGCAAAATTCTCCGTTATTTTCAATATCTGCGGGCAAAAAATCATAATCAACATCAACCTTTTCCCCTATGATTAAAACGTTTTCTCTTTCGGGTTTTAATATATCAAGAGCTTTTTTAACAAGCTCTTTTCCTATCCCTTTTTTATCTCCGGTTGTTATTGCTATTTTATACATTATTTCAACTTTTCAAAATAATTTATAATGTCGACTAAAGTGCTCGGGGTACCGAAATTTCCTGATTTTGTCACTATTATTTTATCGTTTTTATCTTTTGACAAAGGAACGGCAGGCAAAATCATATCAATTATTTTCAAAAATTTTGAGTCTATTTTTGTTGTACATTTATATGATGTTTCACCGCCTACTATAATTAAAATAAAATTATTTTTATAGTTAATTTCATACACAAAATCCGAAAGATACTCGGTAATTTTAGACGGAAGTTCATCCTTTGCAATTCCTTCATCAATCAATAAGTCGGAAGCATCTTCATTATGAATTTCATTTTTAATATTTGATGTATGAATAATAACATCATATCCTTCGGAAAGCTTCTCGCTTGCTTTATTGATAATTTCCGCGTCTTGCCCTTTTACAATATCTTCAAGGGTAAGGTCTAAAGAATATATGTTCTTTGAATTTTCTTTTAATTTTTGTATTTGATTTGCGGTAAGCTGAGTCGCAGAACCGGAAACAATAAGCCTCGGCAAATTTATTGCCGGCAATTCTTCCTTGTTTTCAATTTCGCCGTCTTCAAGCTTGTTAAACGCTTGTGCAAGCCCCGCGCTTGCGCATGGTAATATATCATAATTACTTTTATTAATAGCGAGGGCAATTTGCTCTAAATCCGTGTTTGAAACGGCATCCGCAATTAATATTTTTTTACCTTTTTGAATTAATTCATTTAATTTTAATGTAATAGGCCCTGCGCCTTTAGTTATTACTTTAAAATCGATTAAATCAATTAATTCATAAAATTTTTCGTTTAAGTCTTTTTTAATAATATCCGGAATATACGAGTCAAAAATCGGAGCCTTGGGGTCAAGAGCACATTGAGTTCTTTCTATCGGTATACCTTTTAAGAGCTGATAAGCGCCGATTGTTGTTCTGTCTTCTTCAATATACGCAGGAACTATTATAACCGCATCTTTTTGTAATACCTCAAGCATTGAAACAACTTCAACACCGATATTTCCTCTTAATGTTGAATCTATTTTTTTGAAGAAATTATCGACATTTAAGCTTTTTTGCAATTTATCCGTAACGGTAACAACTCTTTTAAGCGCTTCTTCCTTGGATACATTTCTGCTTTCGGTTGAAACAGCCCAAACATCAACATCATCCGAGTCCTGAAAATCTTCGGAACTGTCAATTATTATTTTTGTTTTGAAACCCGCTTTGAAATATTGTAAAGCGGTATCACCCGCCCCCGTTAAATCGTCTGCAATAATAACCGTTGACTTATTAATAGACATAACTATACACTTGCTTGTGAGTCTTTCTTAGCGCCGACAAAACTGTAATCCGAGGCATTAATTAAATATCTTTCGACCATTTCGCCTTCAGGATTTTGCCATTTTGAAACCATAATTCTGCCTTCAATTGCAACAAGCGAACCTTTTTTAATCCATTCGGCAGCAGACTCCGCTTTTTTATCCCACATTTGAATATTAAACCAGTCAGCTTCTCTGGTTTTGGTTTTCGGATTCCATCTGTCCACGGCAATCGAAAAAGTTGTTTTACTTTTTCCGCTTTCAAAATATTTTATTTCTGGGTCTTGTCCCACTCGCCCAACCAGAATAGCACTGTTCATAATTTACCTCTTTTTTTACCAATTATATTATGTTGAAATTTATTTTGCAAATTGCTTTTTTTGAAAAAATAGTACAAATCGTTGATAATATAATTAAAGTATTAAAATTTTATGCCGATTAATAGTATAATCATATTGAGGATATGAATAGTGTTAAATGTAAAAAACGATTTCTTTTTAAATAGTATCGGAGAGTTGATTAGCGCTACATCAGTTCAAAAAGAACACACGATTTTAATTGTCGATGATGAAATTAATAATCTCCAATTGTTAAAAAGAACATTCAGAAACAAATATCATATATTAACGGCTTCAAACGGGCTTGAAGGTCTTGAGGTTCTCAAAAACAACATTAATGACATCTCCATAATTGTTTCAGACCATAAAATGCCTATTATGGAAGGCACAAAATTTCTTGAAGAAGCTAATTTAATTGCTCCCGATGTAATAAAAATTCTTCTTACGGGTTTTTCCGATATTGAAATAATAACCGATGCGGTTAACAAATGTAATTTATTCCAGTATATGCTAAAACCCTTTAATCCGGAAGAATTACAGGAAGTTGTTAAAACGGGAGCCGATAAATTTGACCTTGCAAGTTCAAAATCTCTTATCTTAAAAGATTTAAAAGAACTGTTTTATAAAACAATAAAATCAATTGCTTCCGCACTTGATGCCAAAGACCCTTATACGCACGGTCATTCAATGCGTGTAACATTGTATTCGATTATTCTTGCAAAAGAATTAAATGTTCCGGAGCACGATTTAGAATTAATTGAAACAGCCGGACTTTTGCATGATATAGGAAAAATTGCAATTCCCGAATCAATACTGTGTAAGCCCGGAAAACTTGACGATAACGAATTTGCAATTATGAAATCGCATCCCGCCAATTCCGAAAGACTCATTGCAAGCATTAAAAAACTTCATGAAGTTTCTCCCGGAGTTAAACATCACCATGAAAGATGGGACGGAAAAGGTTATCCCGACGGTCTAAAAGGGGAAGATATCCCTTATTCCGCAAGAATTATAGCAATAGCCGATACTTATGATGCTATGACCTCAACCCGCTCATACAGAAAAGCACTTGATCATGATATAGCAATTAACGAAATAAGCAAATGTGCGGGAACACAATTTGACCCCGTACTTGCACAAAAGTTTGTTGAAATAGAAGGCATAATAAAATCGGCAAAAGATTACCCCGAAGAATATTATTTAAAATATTCAACTTTGTATAAAGAAATTATAGATTAATATGATTATATAAATCTTTATGTTCGTCAGAGCCGCCTGTTTTCAGAAGGTTCAATTTTTCGGCAATTTTAAACGGAATATTTCTTGAAGAAAATTTCAACACTCCTCTGAACCTGTCATAAGGATAGTATACTTCAATTCCGTCCAGTCCGAGTTTTTTTAAATTTTTAACGTAATTATTTAAAAATATTACATTACAGCAGCAAGGATGAGCAAGAACGGCAATTCCCCCCGCCGAATGTATTGCGTCAATTACACGTTTCGGGTGTCTTGATTTAAAAAGTCTTACAAGGTCATTTTTTGTTTCTTTTTTATTTTTGGCACAAATTTTATTCAATTCCGCATTGTTTACATCTATATCGTAACCCAGTATATGCAAAAGCGAAAACCTGTAAAAACAATCAAATTCAACCCCTTTAATTAGTATCGGATTGTTTATATATTTTGTTTGTTTATAACCTTCCGTTGTGTTATGGTCGGTTATTGAGATATAGTCCATATTTAGCTCAATAGCCTGTTCAACCAGCTTATCAAAATCCGATTCTCCGTCAGAAAAATTTGAGTGTATATGAAGATTGACTTTCTTATAAAAATCCTCTTTTTTAAAACTTGAAATAATTTTTTTTATATCATTCATATCTATGTGCATTTTTTAGCGCTGCGATAATATAATCGTAACATAAAATGTTAAAACCGTATAAAAGGAACTCAATATGGAGAAAAATAAATTATCCCTGCTGTTTAAATTAAGCAATAAATTTATCAAAAGATACCTGAAAGAATATTTTATGCTTTTACTAAAACCCGTAATTATAGGCATAATAGGAACGCTTTCAATACTTCTTGCATTTATAAGTCCCGAGCTTGCCATTGTTTCGCTTTTTATTTCAATACCATGTGCATGTTACGGATTTTGGAAGGGATATTTAATAACATATTCACTCAATATTGCAGCTTATAATTTTATCACGAAGAACGCATCCGTAAGTCTTAAAGACTGCTATCAAAAAGTAGTTAAAGATGAAAAACAATTTGCAATGTATGTATTGTTTTATGCATTTGTAATAATTATCGGATATTTACCGACAAGTATTTTTGCTTATTTATCACTTGCAAATACTGATATAACAGCATTATTAACCGACCCGCTCGGTATATTCAGCGCAACATATACAATCGGTATAATATTTATTATAAATTCGCTCATTTTACTGCCTTTTATGAATTATAGCTTGCAAGCTTATACTTTTAAACAAAATGAAAATTTTATTAAATTATTTTTAAATTGCTATAAAAAACTTGATTTAACCGGTTTTATAATTGCCGTTATTGTTTCGGTTTTATGCTTTATTGTCAGTGCAATTAATATACTTTTATATGTTTTAACATTTATATTTATTAATCTTTTTGTATATTCAATCAATACATTCTGGTATTATTCAAAAGTTAAAATTAAAGAAAATTAAATTTACATTATTTAATATTATTCCTTCCGGTGTTATTTAAACACTTATTCGTGGATATAAAAGAGTATATAGTGTATAGCAAAAGGAAGGAATAAAAAGATGGGTTTTCAAATCAACGCAGACATGCAACAAACCAATGATTGGGAGAGTATAACTTTCACCAAAAAAGAAGAGGTTGAACAAGAAAAAGCTAACGAAAGTGTTTTTACCTTTGCTTCCGATGGTATGGAACAAGCCGCAATTGATGCAGGAGTAAATCCGAATAACAGAGGCGACATGCGTGAAGCAAAAGTCAGAATGATTGAAGAAAATACTAATTCTTCGGTGTTATATGAAGCATTAGGTGAAGCACGGGAAAAAGCGGAAGCTAATCCTGAAACAATAACAAATGAAGAATTTAATAATTTTGATGAAACAAAGGTAGAATACGATGATTTGTTCTTTACTCCCGAACAAATCGTATATACAACACCTGATAAAGGAACACCAAAAAATCCTGTAACAAACGCTCAAATTACCCCGAATGAAGGCAAAGAAACTATTGATTTAACAGCGTTCACAGGAACGCCTGAAGAAAAAGCCGCACAATTCTACGACAAACTTGAAGAAAATTACGGTTTAAAAGAAGCAGACATATCGTTAACCGATAAAAAAGGTGATTTAACAAATGCAGGTGCTGCCGTTATGCATGCGCTCGGTATTGATGCCGAAAATAAAGAGGCTTTTTCGTATGCTAACGAAGTTCTTGCCGATTATCCCAATCAAGCATTGGAATCAGGTCAAAAAGAACTCCACTTGCCGCCTATAGATATATCATTGGATATGGATCATAAATTAAATGAAAAAGAAATAAAAGAAAAACTTAACGAAACTTGTAAGGATCCGACTATAGTATATGCAAACCCGACAGAAGCATCGGTTGACCTTAACGAAGCTTCAACAGGTATGGATATATTGGGTTCAGTCGGCTGGGGCAGTACTACCCTTAAAGATGCTATTAACAATGCAAGCGGCGCTCAAAAATCAGCACTCGAAAGCGTCGGCGTAAATACTATAATACAAGAACTCGGAAATAATACGGAATTATACGCAGCAGTCAAGGCTGATTTAGATAAAGGAAAATTAAAACCGCAAGAATTGTTGACAACAAACTTTGCGGAAAAATATGCCGATAAAGTAGGTGACGGCACGTTTAATCTTGAAAGAGCAGCATTTTTACCGGTAGAAGGTTTTCCTAAACCGACACCATCGCCCGCTCCGCTGCCGGCACCGACTCCGGAAAGAATACCGACTCCGGTTCCGACTCAAGAACCGACTCCTGTTCCGACTCAAGAACCGACTCCTGTTCCGACTCAAGAACCGACTCCGAAACCAACGGATAGACCGACTCCTGAGCCTACAAAAGAACCGACTCCTGTTCCGACA
>CADBOZ010000028.1 GCA_902796515.1 uncultured bacterium
ATAAAAAATATGCCGCGTCTCGGAATCGAACCAAGGACACAGGGATTTTCAGTCCCTTGCTCTACCAACTGAGCTAACGCGGCATATCTATTTAATTGTCTGAACGAGCAAGATGCTCTACGTTTTTATTTTGTTCCGCTTCGCTTCACAACGGGAGCTAACAGAAGCATATCTATTTAATTGTCTGAACGAGCAAGGTTGCTCTACGTTTTTATTTTGTTCCGCTTCGCTTCACAACGGGAGATTGCGGCTATTATTCTGTTTTAAAAAGGCAAAGCTTATTGCAAGCCTTCCGTTTCTTTATAATAACAAATCAAACAAAATAGTCAAGATTTAGTTTTCAAGCAATATCTTTACCGCTTCACCATCTCTGTGCATTTCGATTGCTTTTTTAGCATATTTCATATCCATGTGTTTTGTGATTAATTTTGCAACGTCAATTTTATGCGAAGCGATTAAATCAAGTGCTTCTCTAAAGTATTTTGGCGTATGATGAAATGAACTTATAATCTTAACTTCGTCATAATGTAATCTTCTTGTATCAAGATTAATCGAACTTCCGGATGCGCATCCTCCAAAAAAGTGTACATAACCGCCCTTTCGAACAAGAGAAAACATTTTTTCCCACATTTCAGGCAGTCCGACGCATTCTATTGCAACGTCCAAGCCGCGTTTTTCATTTGTATTGTTGATAATAATTTCTTCAGGATTTGAGTACTTGTTTATATCGATAACCAAATCCGCTTCCGCAAATTCATGCGCCATTTTTAATTTTATCGGATTTCTTCCGATGGCGATAACTTTAGCGCCTTTTAATTTTGCAAGCTTGCAAAACATAAGCCCTATAGGCCCGAGCCCCATAACGCCGACAACATCATTTGGTTTAATCGGAGTTTTTGCTATACCGTGAACCACATTTGAAAGAGGTTCGCAAAATGCCGCTTCCGCAAATGTAAGCTCATCGGGAATTATAAGGGTGTTTTTTTCGACAATTCTTTTTGGAATGGCGATATATTGAGCATATGCGCCGTTTAGAAGTTCAAGATTTTCGCAAAGTTCATACTCTCCTCTTTTACAATAAAAGCACTCGCCGCAAGGAGCAGAATTTGCACAAACTACCCTATCGCCTATGTTAAATTTTTCAACGGCATCATCTTTGGCATACACAATTCCGGAAAATTCATGCCCGAATCCGCTCGGAGTTTCTTTAATTAATACGGGATGCCCTCTTCTGAATGTCTTAACGTCAGTACCGCAAGTAAGAGCGGCTTTTATTTGAACAAGAATTTCGCCCTCGTTTAATTTTGGAGTCGGAACTTCTTCATATCTTATATCATTTGGAGCCCAGAAGCGAACAGCTTTCATATTTACACCTCAATATATGCTTTAAAAATTTTATTATTTAAACTATCATCGACCGCTTGAGCTAAATTGTCAAGCTTATAGTATGTGCTTAAATTATTAACTTTCACTGTACCTTTATTCAGTAATTCGCTTGAAAGTTTAATATCATCTGGCGAAGGAGAATAGCTTGCAATTACTGATAATTCCCTGTAATAAATTTCGTTATTCAAAAAACCCTTTAAATCATCTTCAACAGAAGAAAAAACTATTATTTTTCCGCCGTTAATAACATATTTTAAAGCAGTATCAATTGCTTTAGAATTGCCCGCAGTTAAAAACACAACATCATATTTTTTGTTTTCATCAAAAGAAAAGCCATGTTCAAATGCAAGTTTGCTTCTTTTATCCGATATATCAAAGCCAAAAGCTTGAACATTAAATGCTTTTAATCCTTTAAGCATTAAAAGACCGATTGAGCCTAAGCCGATTACAAGCGAATTGAATTTTGAATTGTCCTGATTATAATTAAATCCCGCTCTCCTTATAGCTCTTAAACAGCAGGAAAGGGGTTCAAGAAAAGCTTTTTCGTCATCTTTCAACCGTTCGTTCATTTTATAGACGGTGTATTTTAAATGGTTTTTGTTTATTTTAATATATTCGCTAAATCCCGCGGGATATATATTGGAATTTTTAAATGTTTTACACATCGAATAAGAACCGTTTTTGCAATATTCACAGCTAAAACAAGGGTAATGATGCCCGAGTGCTACAATATCGCCTTTTTTTAAATCACATTGAACGTTTATTTCTTCAATTATTCCGACAACTTCGTGTCCTAAAACTATTTTATTTTCCGTTTCGGGGGTTGAATGTTTGATTTTAACCAAATCGGAACCGCAAAGTCCCGAACCCAAAACTTTAATAATTGCACCTTTAATATCAAGGTGCGGTTTTTCAATATTTATGATTTCTACTTTACCGTTTATTAATTTTGCACTTTTCATAACTTTTAAATTATACTATAAACTGTAATTAAATTATGCTCGAAGAAGAAATTAAAAAAAACATAAATAAATGTTCAAGATGTGCTTTATGTGTACAAAATTGTCCTGTTTATAAAATCAAAAAAGACGAAAATAACACATCCCGGGGATTAATTTGCAAACTTGCGGGCTATGAAAACGGCAGTCTTACAAAAAAAGAAATCAGCAAAGATTTAAAAATATGCCTGAACTGTTCAAAATGTAAGCATTCCTGCCCTTCAAAAGTTGATACAAGTCTTATTTTCGGATATAAAAATGCGGAATTTTCCCCTTCCCGAATAAGCCAGAGAATTTTGCTTGTTTTAAAATTATTGCCGATAAAAATTTTATACTTTTTAAACTTCTTTAAAAAGCACTCATTCAATAATAAAACCTCGGAAATTGCATATTTTAAAGGATGTGTTGCAAAAGCGCAGCATAAGAAAACTTTCCTTGATAATTTATTTTCAAAAGACGAATTTTTATGCTGCGGAATGCCTTATCTTGCCGGAGGAGATTTAAAAAATTACAATAAATCGAAGAAAAAAAATATTGAAATAATTAAAAAATATAAGCAAATAGTTTTTGATTGCGCAAGCTGTAAAAGCGCAGTTGAAGATTACAACGGGCTAAACGAAGAAGAAAAAAATAAACTCGTATTTTTCAGTGATTTTTTGGATAAAAAATACAAAATAAAAAACAATTCAAAATATAAAGGTAAAACCGTAATTTTTCATAAACCCTGTCATTTAAACAATGCGGATTTTAATAAAATTGAAGTTTTATTAAAAAATATAGAAGGAATTAACTATAAAAGACTTGATGATATTGATTCATGCTGCGGATTTGGAGGGAGTTATTTTATCTATCATCCTGTCGTTTCTTCCGTTATAGCATCAAAAAAAGCGGATTTAATTAAACAATCCTCTGCCGATTTAATCCTGACATCTTGTCCTTCCTGTGTTATCGGCCTAAGATACGGACAAATTATGTCTTTTAACTTTAAAAAAACGTTAGAACTAAGAGATTTTATTGAAAATGAAATCGAAATTAGTGTATAATTAATAAAAAACGGGAGGGTAAAGATGAAAATTCAAAGTATAAATTCATATATGCAAAATTTTTGCGGTTTTAAAAACAATAAAAACGTAAGCTCTCCTTATTTCGGGAAATCTTTTAACGAGCAAAAAATTGATACATTTGAATATTTAAACTCACCCGCGGATAAGCCGAATCAAAATGCCGAATATTATTTTATTAATGCCGGCGGCAAAGAAGTTAAAGCGGACGGTATAATCACCTCAAAAGCCGGTATTTTCGGGGAAAAACTGTTTATTACAAGAAACGGAAATACTACAACATATGATGATTGGGCAAGAGTTAAAAAAGACGGCGGCGTAACCGAAGAAATATTGTATTCTGCAGGTATTCCCGAATTTATAATGGAATATAAAAACGAAGAACCTTATAAAAGAACAAGTTTTAGCTTCTGTCCTTATTTAAAATCATACGTTTCATACGAAGACGGTTCTTTTAGTATTTATCAAAACGTTGATGATGACGAAGCATCAATCGGGACGATAAGAAAAACAAAAGATAAAACAATTCAAACCAATTTCATTTCGACAAGAAAAGACGGTGATATAGGTGCTTGTTCCGTAAGTATTAAGGATAACAGTTTCGGAACAAAGAAGGTGTCCTTATACTGGGATTACCCCGAAATGAACTTTTCAAAAACGGATTCAAAAGAAGACAGCCTCCTTTTAAGAGAAGCTCTTAATGATTTAAAGGCAACAATCAACAGTGACGAGTATCGGGATGACTTCGGACATACAAAAAGCCTTAACAACCAGCTCGACAAAGCTATTAAATATTTAAGCAAATAATAAATCTATACGTCGATAGATGCCATTATTTCATCGCTTGCTTCAAAGTTTGAATAAACATTTTGAACATCATCGTGTTCATCAAGTTTTTCAAGCAGCAATACAACTTTTTTTGCAGTCGCAGGATCCGTAATTTCGTTTGAATTGGAAGGTATTCTTGTTAAATCGGAACTTTTTAATTTGTAGCCCAATTTTTCTAATCCTTCAACCGTTGCTTGAAAATTATCGGTTGTGGTTTTAATCTTATAATCGTCTTCGTCTTCATCTTCCCAGACATCAAGAGGATCGAATTCCATACAATCTTCAAAAAGTTTATCAAAATCAAACTGTTTAACTTCTTCTTTAGAGCGTTTATTTTGTTCTTCCGGTTTTGCAATGGAAATCAATCCGCAAGGTTCAAATATCCAACCTACACAGCCTGTTTCACCGAGATTTCCGCCGAATTTTGTAAAGTAGCTTCTGATATCTCCGGCTGTTCTGTTTCTGTTGTCTGTCGCAGCTTCGATAAATACCGCTACACCTCCTGCACCGTAACCTTCATAAGTTATTTCTTCAAAATTGTCACTTCCTAAATTTCCGGCACCTTTATCTATTGCGCGTTTAATGGTATCATTCGGAAGCCCGCCCGCTTTTGCTTTTTCAACAGCCGTTCTTAAACGAAAATTCCCGCTTAAATCACCGCCGCCGATTTTTGCCGCAATAATTATTTCTCTTGAAAATTTGGCAAAATTGACACCGCGTGCCGCATCCGCTTTTGCTTTTTTATGTTTAATATTTGCCCATTTGGAATGACCTGACATAACTTAATCCTTATCAATAACTCTTTATTTTCATTAAAACACAGGGATGGTTAATTATCAAGAATTAAGATAAAAATAAAGGCTGCCGATATTTATCGCAGCCAAGTTGTTCTCTTTTAGTCCTTAGTGTCTAATGCTTTTCCTTTATTGACTTTATTCTTGTTTTTTGGAAAATCATAATATATTCATGTTCAAATATATTAAATCCTCCGTTTAACGCCCTGTATCGCCACAAATTGGCTGTTTTTCCTTTAGCCTTTTCATTCCCGGTGATGTTCTTCACAATAACCGCTTTTGTGATAAATCCCAGCTCTTCCATTCTCTTTTGACATTCAAAACCCAGAGAAATGTATCTGCTGTTAGCATATTTATCACCGATAATCAACGCTGCAAAGCGGTTTTGTTCAAGCAAATCATATCCGTTTTTTGCCACTTTTTTAAACAATTCATAAAACTGTTCGGTTGTAGCACAATTTGATAAATCTTCTTTTTTATCGGAAAACTTGATTATATCATCATAAGGCGGATGCAAAACAAGGAACTGCGCATATTTTTGTCCCATAATTTCAAGTCTTGATTTAACTTTTTCTTTTGCTTCTTCGCTTGCGCTATCTCCCTGTAAAATATTTACATCAACAACAAGCTCTTTGGGGGTGAATTTAGAGGATACGTAATCAACCATTTCCTGTTTCAATTCGACACCGATGCATCTTCTTTCCATATTTCTTGCTTCAATACCGCTTGTTCCCGAGCCGAAGAACAAATCAAGGACTATGTCGCCTTTTTTTGTGTATCTTGTAAATAATTGTGTTGCAATTTGAGGAATGTAATTACCGTGATAGTCATAACTGTGACCTTTGGTATTATCACGGGATGAAAATTCCCACCACGTACCGGTTTTTATATTTTCGTATAATTTCCAATTATTCAAATCAATATCGTTATATGGTTTTGTCTTTATCGGTTTTACTACTTCAAGAACCGCTTTTTTAGTTTCTGCCGACTTTTTGGTCTTGTTTGAATTTGCTGGCATTAAATTAATCTTCCCCAATTTGTCTTACGAAGAAAAGTATAATGAATTTGATATATAATTAAATCAACCTTATATATTAATTTACGGTTATGGCAATTTTTAACGTTCAGAGGTTTTATGAATATATGATTAGCATGAATTCATTTAGTCTTAATAATTTTAAATTGGCAACAAGGCCGATTAATACAAATAAGCTCAGCATATACTACTACAACGATACTCACGGAAATTCAGACGAAATACTGGGTGTAATAAACGGTGCAAGAAAATTTAAAAATGATGAAGGAACAAGAGATTCGGTATCTTTTGTACTTTCTGCCGGAGATAACTATTCGGGAGCTAATGTAAAAAAGAATAAATTCTTTGTTGATTTAATGCAAAATATTATAGGCGTTGATGCTTCGGCAATAGGAAATCACGAAATGGACGGCGGCAGCGACGGTTTTTGTAAAGCCGCAAAAGGAAAAAAAGTTGATTTTATTGCATCAAATGTTGTTCTTGATAAGAATAACCCGATGAGCGAAGTAATTAAAAAGTCAATGATTATTGAAAGACAGGGTATGAGAATAGGGCTTGTCGGAAGTATGCCCCTTGACCTTGAAATGGTTTCAAAATCAGACAACATAAAAGATATAAAAGTTTTACCTTTTGATGAAACGGTTAATGCTATTCAAAATGAAATAAACAAATTGAAAGAAATGAAGATTGATAAAGTAATTCTCCTTTCTCATACCGGATATGAAGAGGATAAAAAACTTGCTTCCAGTCTTGACGGTGTAGATATTATTGTCGGCGGTCATACGCATACTGTTGTAAACGGTGCAAAATCCGGAGAAAACATTGTTCCTTCAAAATCTGGAGAGCCTGTGTTGATTGTTCAAGGCGGAGAAAACGGAAAATATTACGGCATTATAAATGCGGAATTCAATAAAAACGGGGTTTTAAAAACAGCGGAAAATACCCTTTACCGGAGTCCGATACGTAAAAAAAGCCCTATAATCGAACATATAAAAGTGCAAAATCTTGGAAAAAGCCCTAAAGTCGGAACAATTACAAAAATAGACCCGATGCCTGCAAACAGAAGAATTGAGCATTGCCCCTGGACGAGTACTCTTGCGGATGCCATGAAAGAAGAGCTGGGGGCGGATATTGCTTTAATAAATTCGGCAAATGTAAGAAAAGTACCGCAGACAGGACTTTTAACGGAGAACGATATATCCGAATCGGTACCGATGAAAAACAAATTACTCAAGACAAAAATTACTCAAAAGCAGCTTACAAACGCTATTAAAAACTCGGCAAAAACAACAATGAGCCATCATGAGGGTGTACCCGGACTGCTTCAGGTAAGCGGATTAAAATATAAGATTGATACGGACGGCAACTTACTTGAATTAAATTTTGTTGATAAAAACGGAAAAATAAGCCCGATTAATATAGCAAATCCTTCGGATGATATTGTATATACCGTAATATATGACGATTTTGCAGCAAAAGAACACGGTGAATACCCCGAACTGTTTCCTCAATTCGAAGTTCAGCATTTTAATTTCGACAAAGACAAAACAATGATAGATTACTTAAATAAAAAACATGACAAAGAACATCTTGAATTTAATGATGATAAACGAATTGAAATAGTAAAAACATCAAAACAGAAGCAAGAAAACAATAGTAGCCAAAGATTTTTAAACTTAACCTGCCCAAAAGTTTCATAAAATATTTAATACAAAAATAACCGACAACAAACGAAACAATTGTTCCTGTTATAATTGCCGTTATATTAAATTGTAAAATTTTTGAAAAATCAAGCTCCATCAAAGGATAAACAAAACTTGCAAGAAAAATTACCGGAATGCTCATCAAAAATGAAAATCTTGCAGCCTTAACTCTTTCCATTCCGCAAAAAAGAGCTGTTGCAATAGTAAATCCGCTTCTTGAAAAGCCCGGAAATATGGCAAGTCCCTGAGCAATTGAAATTAATATTACGCTCTTTATATTAATATCTTTATCTCCCCTGTATGCTTTTTCGCTTAAAAGAAGAATTAAGCCCGTTATAAAAAGCAATATACAAACAAACTTCGGATTTGACACAAGCATTTCAACCGGATATTTCAGTATTATTCCGATAACACCCGTAATTATCGTAGATAAAAATATATAAAAAAGAAGTTTTGTTTCATTTGAAGAATATTTTTTTTCTTTCAGTGATTTGATAAATTCTTTTAAAATATGCTTTAAGTCATTATAAAAGTATAATAAAACCGCAAGCAGAGTTCCGAAATGCACGCATATATCAAAAAAAATCTCTTCAAATTTGTTTATTTCGGCATTGTTAACGAATAAATTATATAAAGAATTAGAAAATACAATATGAGCCGAACTTGAAATCGGTAAAAATTCACTCAAACCCTGTATTGAGCCTGTTATTACTGCTTGGAGCGTTTGCATAATCCATCCTTTTATTTGGTTTCAAAATAGCTTGCTCTTGACGTTGCCGTTTCCCAGACATCCACCCTTGAAATATTCGGAAATTTTTCCTTTGCTTTTTTATATATAAGTTTTGCAATAAATTCCGAACTCGGGCTTTCGCCTTTAAATTCCTCAAGCGTATTTAAGTCTTTATGATCAAGATAATCAACTATTTCATTAATCTCTTTTTTTAATAATTTGAAATCAATTAAAATATTTGATTTGTCGAGAGTTTCACCGCTTGCCGTAACCTCAACCTTCCAGTTGTGTCCGTGCATGTTTTCACATTTGCCTTTGTAGTTCAGTAAATGGTGCGCCGATGAAAAACTTGTTTCTATTTTAACTTCAAACATAAATCAATTCTAACACAAACTTATTTTATAACCGCTTATTTTTACCGAAATTTTAAACAGTTTAAAAAAATACACAGTTAACGGCAATAATTACCATACAAGCTTTATTCATGGTAAAATAACCTTATGAGTCATGCCTTTAAACAAAAAGTTTATTACTCGGACACCGATGCTTATGGTGTTGTTTGGCACGGAAGCTATTTAAGATGGCTTGAAATGGGCAGAGTAATGATGATTGAGCAAGCCGGTCACAAAATATCAAAGCTTGCGGATGAAGATATAGTACTACCTGTTGTTGAATTAAATATTAAATACAAAAATTCGGCAAAACTGGATGATACTGTTTTAATTAAAACCGAAGTTTCAAATTGTGAAAAATTTTATATAACTTTTCAACAGACAATAACTGATGAAAAGGAAGAAAAGACGTATATTTCAGCATCAGTAAAGGTTGTTGCAATAGACAAAAGTGGAAAACTATATAGGAGTTTACCCGAACCTGTTTTGGATATTCTAAAACAGTATAATTCGGAAAAAAGTGCGGTTTTGGCGTAAACTAAACCGTACTTTTTTAATTTTTTATACACTAACGAATTGAAAATCTGCATCCGCAGTATTTTTGGGCGTACATATTGTTTTCTTTTGCAATCATTCTTGAAATTTTAAATCCGTCATGCTTTTTAAAATCATATTCTAAAAATTCAACGCCCGTTTTTGCTTCAATTATCTTTCCTTGTTCAAAAATCTGTTTTGAGTTTTTATGAGGAGAAACGCTGAGTGTTGTTGTAAAGTACTTTATATCTTTTTTTATTGCAAAAAGTGCCGTTTTATGTAACCTTAAATTGAAGCACAGGGAGCATCTTTGCCCCTTCTCCGGTTCGCTTTCATACCCTTTAATAACGTTATAATAATCATCCGGACAGTATTCATCTTCAAAAAAGTCAACTGATTTCTTTTCACAATACCTTTTTAGTTCATCTCTTCTTATTTTATATTCTTCAAAAGGATATATATTCGGATTGTAAAAAAATACTACAGGCCTGAAATTATCTTTAATCAATAGTTGAATAGGATAACTCGCACAGGGTGCGCAACAGGCATGTAGTACAATCTCTTTCATATCTTCTTGTTAATTAATTTTCTTCTCTTTTTTCGGCTAAGCCGATTTTTTCTCTCATTTCATCGTAAGGCATAGCACCGACATAAACAACATCATTAATTTGAATTGTAGGTGTGCCGTTTACATTTAAAGCCGCAGCTTTTTTCAAGTCTTCTTCAAGTGCGCTTGCGGTTTCGGGACTGTTCGCATCAGTTTTGAGCTTGTCTATATCAATTCCAAGATTAGCCTCTTCAATAAGTTTTATTAATGCTTCTTCGCTGTTTGGTTTTTCGGGTGACATATTTTTATCAAAGAACAAGTTTGCAATACCCCAGTATTTACCCTGATTTTTAGCTGCTATTGCGTATTTTGATTGCAGGCAGGAGAGTTCATGTCCCATAAGCGTTACGCCGACATAACTGTTACATGAACGGTCAAGCGGATACTGTACATCATTTATAAGCACATGTCCTTCTTTTGCGATTTTATGGAGCATAATATTTACGACACGGCAGAAAGGACAATTAAAATCACTGTAAATATTTATTTTAACTTTTGCGTTTTCTTTTCCTAAAATATTTCCTTTTACTGCATATTTATTAACTTTAGCTTCAAAAAATTCTTGCTGCAATTTTTGCTTTCTTAATTTCGGAGAAAGAACATAGCTGTCATTCAGATAGTACAATGTTGAAACAAAAGCAGTAAGAACTATCAAAAATAAAACAAAGTGATTTTTTGCTCCTTTTATAAAATCAACCACGGTTGTTTTTATGTCTTTAAAAATAAAACCTTCTTTAAATTTAGACATTGCGGTAAGAGCAATAAATAAATCAACAAAATAAGTACAAAAACAAAGTACACATATTTTCTTGATTTCAACAATGGAAATGTATGCAAGTATCATAGAAATTGCAAATGATAACAAAGCAAGGGACGCAATATATGAGCGCGGGTTTTCAAAAACGTCAAATATTGTATTTTTGAACTTTGCCTGAATTCTGTCAACAAACAAAAGCATTGCCATAACACAATAAAGAATCAGTCCCCAGAGTGCGTTAGGCACACCGAAGGATAAACTGTACTTAGTAAGAGCAACTCCGTCGCAATCTATATAATCCGATACATTACAAAAACTGCGCTCAAATGTTTCAAGAAAATTAGTCTTATAAAAAATAACTCCGAGTTCAACGCATAATGCAACGCCGATTAATATAAGAAATAAAATTATAAAAAACCTCGGTTTTGAAAATTTGAAATTAGTTTCTGTAGAATTTTCCATTATTTTTTCCTCTTTTGTCCTGTAACAAGAATTAATTCAAATAAACTAATCCTTACCTATTATAATATATTATACAAATTTATAATCAACATGATAATAGACAAAAGTATTAAAAAATTAATCTACAAAATCAATTTGAGAACCCGTATGTTCAATATTTTGTTTTTCAAGCTCGCTAAAAGAATTTTTTGAAAGTATTGCCGTTCTGTATTTATCGGTTGGTTTGAAATGACAGTGTTCAAGGTAAAAATCTCTTGCCCTGTTTGCCATACAAGAAACCGTAAATCGGCTTTCGTTTCTTTTTTCCAGAAGTTCCGTTAAAAAGGTAATTAAGGTTTCCCCGACGTATTTAACAGGTCTTTTATCATGTTTTGCAGTACATTTAGGCTTTACTTCAAGATACGATAAATCACTGTCAATATTATTTAATACGCAATATCCGAGACATTTATCATCCGAATCTTCCATAACATAGTAAGATAATCTGTTTGGATTGCTGCTTCCGTTTTTGAACAACATATTTACGGAATTCAGATAATGTGCACTGTTCCAGCCTTTTTTAGATTTTAATTCTCTGAAGTATTGTCTGTCATCAATTTTATCAAGTTCGTAAATATGACAAGGTTCGGGCTTATCGGCTTTTTTTACAAAACACCTTGCCATTAATTTTTTTTGAAATGACGGAGATAAAATATTGCTTATTTTCATAATTATACAAAACAGGTGACAACAAATAATTGCTAAAATTCAATCAGCTCATTATATGCTTTTATTGCATAATTATCGCTCATACCTGATATGTAGTCTATTGCAGACTGCTTATAGTCCATAATATTTTCAATATTATATATTATTTTATTTCTGTATTTTCTCAATCTGTGCATCTTTTCGTCAATATTAGAATATTTAATCAGCCAATCCGAAAAATCATGTGACAGTGTCGGGTAAAATTTTTGATATTTTGAAAGCTTGTTAATTGTATTAAAACCGTCATATCCGTCCAGAAGATAATCAAATATTTCATTTATAACGACTTTTGCGTATTCCATAAACGGCTTAAAGCGTTTATTGGAGTATATTTTTTGATAGTTAAATTTTTTGATTTTATTCATCATTTCGTAATATTCTTTTGAAAACGAAAGCCCGCAGTCGGGATTTGAATTCATGCAAATGTTGGTTATAAATTCATGTATCAGAGAAGATGTGTTTACATTTTTAAATTTAATTTTTTGTTTCATAACATCCTGAGCTATTTGTTTCAATGTCACCATATCTTCTTTATCAAAAAATTTATAATTGTATGCATCTTCTATATCACGCCCCAAATATGCAACTTTATCCGAAATTTTAACAACGCATCCTTCATAGGTATAAGGCATTTGTTTGCCTTTTTCTATTAAATTAAGGTCGATAGCTTCATTTCTGGGCTTTATATAGTTTTCGTTTACTTCCCCGCAATGACAAACTATTCCGTCCCTAACGGCATATGTTAAATTCAAATTTTCTTTAAATCCGCTGTAATTAGGTAAAGTTTCAATTACATCCACAAAGCGAAGAGAATTATTTTCATGCCAGAATTTTTTTTGGAAGCCATGTTTTTCCATTATTTTTTCAATAATTCTTTCTCCGTGATGTCCGAAAGGACTATGACCCAAATCATGTCCGAGAGCTATGGCTTCGGCTAATGACACATTCAATCCGAGTGCTTTTGATATTGTTTTTGAAATACTTGCAACATGATTAACATGTTCTATTCTTGTACAAATATGGTCGTTGTTGGTTGCAAAGAATACCTGTGTTTTGTGTTTTAAGCGTCTGTATGCGCTTGAATGTATTATTCTTGTTATATCCCTGTCAAAAGGCGATCTTATATCGAATTGTTTTTGAAGCAGAGGCGCAAGTCTTTGAACGGATTCCTGCCATTTCGGATTATTTTCCGAAATAGCAAAATCTTTAAAAGTGTTATTATTAACTTTTGTTAAACTTTCCATTTTTTATTAATTCTCATTTTTCTTTGCCAACTCGGAAATTATACGTAATTTTAAGTATTTTTAAATCATATATGTATTTTATTTTATTAAAATGGTAAAATTTATGTATGTCTAAGCAAGCGATAATTATTACGGTAATTATAGTATATATAATAATCCGCTCGCTTATCATTGAACCGGGTTCAATAAAAATAACGAGATATGAAGTCGAAAGCAATGAACTGAGCGGAGTAAAAGCAGTCTTCTTGAGTGACCTCCACTTAAAAAGGCAAGACTATAAGAGGCTGGATAGGATAATAGATTTAACAAACAGTGAAGCACCGGATATAGTATTTTTCGGGGGCGATTTTGCTAAATATACTGACAAGAAAAAAAATATGAAGGTGGAAAACCTTGCTGCCAGATTAACTTATATTCGTGCACCCAAATACGCAGTCCTCGGCGATGATGATTGGCATTCAAATTACAATGAATACATGACTCAACTTAAAAAGAACAAAATTACGGTTCTTGAAAATAATGCCGTAAGAACGGTTGTAAGAGGCAGATATTTAGACATCATCGGACTCAAAGATATTACAATGAAGGATGTAAATATTACAAAGGCAATGAAAAGAACAAAAATGCCGAGGGTTGTGCTGACTCATAATCCGGATATTTACTATGATGTTTTGGATGACGTGACACTGATTTTGGCCGGACATACCCACGGCGGGCAAATTGTAATTCCTATGACAGCACCTTTGTTTGTTCCGTCAAGATACGGTGCTCAATTTTCAAGCGGTTTAAAAACTCCTAAAGATAATAAAATAATTATTTCAAAAGGTTTGGGGACGGATAAATTTCCGGCAAGGTTAAATTGTAAGCCTGAAATAGTAGTTATTGAATTTATAAGGAACGGTTCCGGACGGAATACAAGATAAAATGCATATAGCTTGGGCGATAATAGGAATAATTTTTATATTGTTTGATTTAAAAAAGCCGTCAAAAATTAAATTGAGTTTGGCGGGCGGCAGCTTATTTTGCGCGGTTTATTTATATAAAGTTCCTCGTGATTTATATTATCAGCCCTTTATTTTTATTGTGTTTACGCTTATTTTTTATATTTTCGTTTCCCGTATATACAAAATTGAACAATACAATATAGTAAAAAAAGAAAATCTTGAAAATTGCATAGGTAAAACCGCAATTGTAACAAAAGATATAGGTAAGACTTTATCGGTTGATGGAATGGGTCGTATTATTTATAATAATGAAATATACAAAGCTAAAAGTATAGATGATAAACCGATAAATGCGGGAAGAGAAGTTATAATTGTATCAAAAGAAAATCTCATAATAAATGTTAAGGCGGTTTAAGTATGCAAAAAACAAATAAAAGGTTATTAATAGTCGATGATGACAAACAAATCAGAGAATTGTTGTCATTTGATATTTCTCAAAGCGGATATATAGTTGATGTGGCGCTTGACGGTCAGGAAGGACTTAAAAAGGCTCTTGAAAATCATTATGATTTGGTTTTACTGGATGTTATGATGCCGAAAATGAACGGTTATGATGTTTGCAAAAATATAAGAATTGCAAAGCCTAATCTTCCGGTTTTAATGTTAACCGCAAAAGGGTCAATAGAAGATAAAACGGAAGGGTTTGACTGCGGAGCCGATGATTATTTAATTAAACCGTTTGAAATACAAGAGGTTTTATTAAGAATCAGAGCATTGTTAAGAAGAGGAAATAACACCCCCGAAAGTAATGAAAAAACTATTCTGAGGGCGGGAGATATAGAAATTCTGCCTGACAGTCTTGAAGCTGTTATTCAAAATAAAAAAGTTAAGCTTACTCCGACCGAATTTGAAATCCTGTATTGTCTGATGCAGCATATTAATAATCCCGTAACTCTTGCAACTTTGCTTGATGAAGTATGGGGTTACGGAAGCGATGAAGATGTAAGAATGGTAAGAGTTCATGTCGGAGGCTTAAGACAAAAGATAGAAGAAGACACAAGAAAACCCAAATATCTTCATACCGTCGTAAATATAGGCTATAAATTAACACCGTTCGGAAATCTGGAATAAATTATGAAAAGATTAAAAATCGTTGAACAAATTATTATAGTATTGATTTTTGCTGTTTTAATACCGTTTATTACGATAGGTATTATAATTTCAAACATTTCGCAGCAAAGCGTAAGGAATGAACTTGCAAACAGTACTTCTCTTATTGCCGAGTTTATCGGCGACGAGATGGAAAACTATATTAAACACAGTCAGGAAGAGCTTGATAAAATTGCTCTTGCTTTAAATTATATTCCTGACGCCATAGTAAAATTGCAGTATTTTAGTGAGATTGAAAACAATTCAAAACTCTTTAAAAATCTTGATATAGTTGAAAATTATCGTGTTCCGACCGAAAAATTCAATACCGAAAACGAAACATATACCGTTTCAAGTCCGATTGATAAAGATAAAAAATACTATATAACGGCAAATATAAATGTAAATATAATTGAAGATTTGCTCGATAATGAAACCTTAAAAGGAAGAAATGTTTATATTTTCAATGCCGAAAACAAAGACTTAATTGCAACAAACTCGGCAAGCAATAATTCTCATGAGATAATGTCAGACTTTATTGCAAGCGATAACGTTAAAAAAGGTTTATTCGGAACAAAGAAGAATACTCCGAAAGCGTACTACAGGCTTAATTATCCAAATTGGCTTGTTATAGTGGATACGACAAAAAAAGTAACCGCAAACACTATTATGAAGGCAAGAATACGTATAATCCTTTCTCTTGTCGCGGCTGCATTTTTCATATTTATACTTGTCGGATTATATACATACTATCTTTATATAAATATAAGGCAGTTGTTTAAAGGTATTACCGCCATTTCAAAAGGTAATTATGATAAAAAAATACACCTTATAAAAAGAGCTTTTACCCCGCATGAAATTGTTTTTCTTGCAAAAGAATTTAACTATATGACAAATAAAGTTAATATTTCATATAAAGATTTAAAAAAGAAAAACAAAGAATTAAAGAAGCTTAACGAATTCAGGGAAAATCTTGTAAATGCAACAAGCCATGAATTCAGAACTCCGCTCACAAGTATTATCGGCTATACATCAAGACTTTTAAGGCAAGATATAGTTCTTGATGAAGATACGAAAGTCAAGTCTTTGAAAATAATCAAGCAGCAAGCCCAAAGGTTATCCGGCATGGTTGAAGATTTACTCGTTATTCCTGAGCTTGAAAGCTATAGTTTAAAATATAATATACAAGAAGTTTCTTTGTCCGGTTCAATCGCAAATGCTATTGAATATCTTCAGGATGAAAATTATGAATTCAAAACATCAATCAGTGAAAATCTGAAATATGTTTGGGCAGACGAATACAGGCTTGAACAAATTCTGATAAATATTATCGATAATGCCAAAAAATATACAACCGACAACACGGTTGAAATTATTGCGGAAAATGCGGGAGATTGTCCCGTTGTAAAAATAAAAAATAAGTGTGCTAAAATTCCCGACGAAATTAAAGAAAAACTGTTTGAAAAATTTATTCGCGCGGACTCTAACTTAACAAGAACTACAAGAGGAACAGGACTTGGTCTATACATTGTAAAAGGCTTATGCGAAGCTATGAAAATAGATATTAAGCTGGAATGCAATGATGATTTTATTATTACTTTAGAATTCAACGATTATGTACAATAAGAAATTTATGGAACTTGCGGTAGATTTTGCAAGAAATTCAAAAATTGATATTCCCGTTTGTGCTGTTATTGTAAAAGACGGGGAAATTCTTTCAATCAAAGCAAACGAACGGGAAAAAACAAATAAAACCGCTTCTCATGCTGAAATTCTTGCAATAAACGAAGCAAATGAAAAACTTAAAAACTGGCGCTTAAACGATTGCGATATGTATGTAACCCTTGAACCGTGTCCTATGTGCGGGTGGGCTATTTTATCTTCAAGAATTAAAAATCTTTATTACGGTTCATATGATAATATTTACGGTGCTTTTTCCAACGGTTTTAATTTTGAAAAAATAAGTAATTCAAAAATTAATATAAAAGGCGGTATTATGGAAGAAGAATGCAATAAGCTTCTTGAAGATTATTTTATAAGGATGAGAAATGAAAACAAAGCTTAACGAACTTGTAAAAAAGTATGAAACAAAAGATTTTATAAAAAATGACCCTATTCAATTTCCGCATAAGTACAAAACCAAAGAAGATATTGAAATATCGGGCTTTATTTCTTCTCTTTTTGCTTTCGGAAAAAGAGAACAGTTTATTAAAAAGTTGGAAACTATATTTTCTTTGGCAAATTCACCTTATGAATTAATTTCCGACTATAAAAAATTCAACCTCGATAATTTTTTATACAGGTTTATAAAAAGTCCCGATTTAACGGAGCTGCTTAAAATCTTAAATAAACTCTATACCCGGGATAAATCTTCTCTTGAAGAATTGTTTTTAAATAAGAAAAACAGGCTTAATCGGGTTACCGAATATTTTTATAAAAATTCAAACTGTCCCGATTCGACAGGTTTTTGTTTTATGTTTGCAAAACCTGAAAAACATTCGGCAATGAAAAGATTAAATATGTTTTTAAGATGGATGGTAAGAGATGGCGAAGTTGATTTCGGCATATGGAAAGGTATAGATAAATCGGAGCTTATTATTCCGCTTGATACTCATGTTGCAAGGATTTCAAGGAAATTTAACCTTTTAAAAAGAAAGCAGAATGATTACATTTCTGCGTATGAACTCACTCAAAAATTAAAAGAGTATGATGAATTTGACCCCGTTAAGTATGATTTTGCACTTTTCGGGCTCGGAGTAAATGAAAAAGCAAATAATTAACTTATATTGCTTTTATTTACTTTATTTTTTTTATATGTTTTAATTAAAACACCATACTATGCTACGGCTATTTTGGATAAGTAAAAAATGAACGATTTAATCGAAAAAATAAATAAATTAAAAAAGGAAAAAAATGCGGTTGTGCTTGCACACTGCTATCAAAATATAGAAATTGATGAAGTGGCGGATTTTGTCGGCGATTCTTTGTATTTAAGCAAAGCCGCAAAAGATACAAATGCGGATATAATTGTTTTTGCGGGTGTTTCCTTTATGGCGGAAACGGCAAAATTGTTATCTCCCGATAAAAAAGTATTGCTTCCGCGCCCTGAAGCCGGCTGTTTTATGGCAAATATGATAGATATCAACAGTTTAAAAGAATTTAAAGCAAAATACAACAATCTTCCCGTAGTCTGCTATGTAAATTCAACTGCCGAAATTAAAGCAGAATCGGATATTTGCTGCACAAGTTCAAATGCGGTAAAAATTGTTGAAAAATTAAAATGCAGCGAAGTTTTATTTGTTCCCGATACATATCTCGGCAAATGGGTTGAACAAAAATTAAAAGGTGTAAAAGTCCATACATATAACGGTTTTTGTCCGACACATCTGAGGGTATTGCCTGAAGATATTGAAAACGCAAGAAAAAAATACCCGAATGCAAAAATATTATCGCATCCCGAATGCCATCAAAATGTAACCGCGGCTTCCGATTTTACGGGAAGCACAAAAGAAATAATGGACTATGTTCGAAATTCAAATCATAAAGAATTTGTTATTTCAACGGAAAAAGGTGTCTATGACAGATTAAAAAGAGATTATAAAGATAAAACGTTTTATATGATTAAAGATGATTTGGTATGCAAAAATATGAAATGGAACACATTGGAAGATATATACTATTCTCTTTTGAATGAAACAACCGAAATAAAGCTTGATGAACAAATAATGCATAAAGCCAAAAGAAGTATTGAAAGAATGTTTGAAAAGGAATAAAAATGAAAATTCTTGTCGGAATGTCGGGTGGTGTAGACTCTTCATGTACTGCCATGCTTTTAAAGGAACAGGGACATGAAGTAATAGGTACAACTATGGCTATCTGGGGCGACAGGGGCATTAAGCGGCATTATGAACAGCAAACCCAAAGAACTCACGGTGCATGCTTCGGGCCGGATGAAAAAGAAGATATAGAAGCGGCAAAAGCTATTTGCGAGCAAATAGGAATTCCTTTTTATGTTTTTGATTGTGCAAGCGAATACGATAAAATCGTCCTTGATAACTTTAAAAAAGAATATTTAAGCGGAAATACGCCAAACCCTTGTATTTGGTGCAACAGTCTTATTAAATTCGGAGTACTACCCGAAATGGCACGCAGAGCCGGTATCGAATTTGATAAATTTGCAACCGGACACTATGCAAGAAATGTTTTTGAAAACGGAAGATATATCCTTAAAAGAGGATTGGATGAAAAAAAAGATCAGTCATATTTCCTCTACAGACTGAGTCAAAAGCAGCTTGAAAATATTTTACTGCCTCTTGGCGGATATACAAAAGAGGAAATAAGAAAAATTGCACTGGAACACGGTCTTAAATCAGCAGAAAAGCCTGACAGTCAGGATTTTTACGCGGGTGATTATAATGATTTACTTGAAATAGGTGAAAAAACAGGAAATATTGTTAACACGGAAGGAAAAGTATTAGGCACACATAAAGGCTTTTGGAATTATACAATCGGTCAGAGAAGAGGATTAAAGATTTCTGCCGACGAGCCTCTGTATGTTATTGAACTAAGAAAAGATACAAACGAAGTTGTTGTGGGCAAAAAAGATAAAACAATGAACGATACCCTTGTAGCGTATGATATTAAGCTTAATACACCGTCACTTCCTTCAAAATGCAAAGCTAAAATTCGTTCAAATCAAATTCCTACTTCCGTAAATGTCGAAATTAAAGACAATGAACTAATTGTCAAGTTTGACGATATGCAAAAATCAATTGCAAAAGGGCAGTCTGTTGTATTGTATGATAATGACATTGTGCTTGGCGGCGGCATTATTAAAGAAGTAATGTAGAAATTATAAATTTGTGCTAAAATGCGAAATATGAAAAAAATTGCCTTATTTCTTATAATGTTTTTTCTTTTTGTTTTACCGCTAACTGCGGAAGAACTTGTCAGCACATATCAGGAAAAAAACAAATTCGGGCTGATTAAAGGTCAAACGAAGATTACAAATGCGGTATATAATAAACTCATAAGATTAAGGGATAATTCCTGGATTTTTTTAAGAAAAAATAAATACGGAATTATTGATAATAACGGAAACATCCTTGTTGAGCCAAAATACACTTCCGCTCACAGGTTTATCGGAAAATATGCAAAATTCGGATATGGCGGGCTATATTGTATTTATGATGACGCGGGTAATCTTATAATAGACAGGGAATACTCTTCTATTGAAATACTTTTCGGAAGAATGTTTCTTGTCGGAAAAAATTATAAATACGGACTTATATCTTTTGACGGAGATATTATACTTGCTCCCGTTGCAGACGACATATATATGCCGAAAACAAACATTTTAAGAATTTTATATGACGGCAACTGGTATGAAATAGAACACTTAGGACAGGACACTATGTCGTTACCGAATGATATTGTTCTTGCAAATGATGAATTTAGAATTACTCAATTTGTTCAAAATCCGATTATGGGCGCAGGTTATGGAGTTGTTACATTTAGTGATTACTTAATTAAGCTGATTTCATCAATTTCTCCCGCTTACGAAAAGACAATCGACGAACTTGTACTTGAACATGGAGCGGATACCGCTTCGATTTTGATTAAATTCGGCTGGCTTGCAAAATTTCCTCTTGTATACGGAAAAAATTATTTCAGAATTGTCATAAGTCCAAACAGCGGGCCTTTAACAGATATCAAGTATAATATAAAAAATAAATTAACTTCGGAAAATTAAAGAACATCAAAGATTTTATTTTAATTTTTCGGATAATTTGGGATAGTATTTCAATACCGTCTTATAGGCCTCATTTATTCTGAGATTTTGAACATCGTCCCGATTAATATTTGTATCAATTTTTATAACCGATTCTCTGTAACCTTTTGCAAGCTTTACTTTTGTATTATTCAGAACCGCCATAGCCCAGTACCAAACATCATCATAATTCGGAGCAAGATTATAAAATACATTATCGTTAAAAACTTCTTCGTTAAAGCAATCAGGCGGATACAATACCCCGCCCGAATTTACGGGTCTGTTTTTATAAGCGGGTTTTGTATGCTTCTTTGCCAGCAATTTATATGTTTTATCTTCTTTTATTTTACCGCCTCTTATTTTTAATCTTTCAATTCTGTTTGCAATGATGCAATTCGGAAAATCAAGATACGAATTATAAAGCATACTTATTGTATTTTTTTTATAAAATACATCATCATCAAATGTCATTATAATCGCATTTTTGAAATCTCTTAAAGCGGGAATTAATTTTTTAAAATTTCCAACATCCAAGCACCATCTGATTTCTAATCCGTACCGTTTTAAATCGGTCAACTCTTCGGGCAAGCTTGCTTCCCCGTCTTTAAATTGCTTGCTTGAAAGATACAAAACAAGATAATCAGGCTTAAAATCTTGTATAAGAAGACTTTTTACAACCTGATGAAGTGAATTTATTTTATCGGGTGTTGAAGTTAATGCGGCAACTATCGGAATAATTCTTTTTTTGTCAGTAGTTCCTTTTTGGTCTATGACAGGGACGGTATATTTTTGTTTATACTTAAATTTAAAGCAGAAGCAAAAAAAGACTATAATATAATGACCGTCAAGTTTTTTGAAATTAATAATTTGTTTGATAAATTGTGAAATTTTTTTAAATATATACATAAAATCTCATAAATTATTAAACTAACTTATTGGTTATTATATACTATTTTCTGTTTTACATGAATATTTTAAGTATTTCGTTAAATAAATTTAATATAAAGTTTACAATTATAGTAAAAATACCATTTTCTTCATTTACGGAAGTGTCAATATGCTTCGGTTTATTTATGTACCATAAAGCTATATTATAGTCTTCACAGAGCTTTTTTATCCTGTAGTAATATTTAAAATCTTTTTTGCTTTCAATAATTAAAACTATCCCCGGACGTCTTGCGGTTTTACTGGCATAATACAGGCTTTGTCCTATGCTTTCCGCCCATTTTGGTGCAAAATCGAATTCAACGGCATAATCTAATGTAAGACAATCAACCCTTGTGCCGTCAGGAAGCAAATGTTCCATTTCACCCTTTTGCTCGTCACACCAGATTTTTTGATAATATTTCTCGGGTAAATCATGCTTTGCTGCAGCACTCAACTCCAGAGCAATCAGACAAAAAATAATTAAAAAACATTTTTTCATTGAAAATCGTTCCAAACTACATATTTATTGCTTGCCTTATTCTGTCAAGACAACTTTCGGGAGATATATTCCATTCTCTTTTTGTAATTCTTATTACCTGATATCCCGCTCTTTCAATAATAGATTGTTTTTTCATATCATTATATTTAGGCTGAATATTATCTTCAACGCCGTCAATTTCAACAACCGTTTTATCAATCAGAATATCGGCACTTACGGAACCTATTTCAACTCCCGCTTTTATACTACCTTTTTTGGTCGGAAATTCTTCAAGAATGGCTGTATATACTTCTTTTTCAAATGTATTTTTAAAAGTATTTTCAAAAGGTTTAGAGTTTATCTTCTTAACATATTCAAGATAATCTCTTAAAAGTCCTTCGGGAAGCTCATTTACATCGGTTGAAATATAGTTTATTAATTTATGTCTTGCTCTTGTTATTGCAACGTTGAATAAATTCGGTTTTTGGGCAAACATAAGGCTTTGCGGATGAGAATTAGGAGCATAAGTCCAGCTCAAAAGCATTATATCTCTTTCATCCCCTTGAAATGTATGAGCGGTACCCGTATCAATCTTGTGTTTTAAAATTGTATCCGTATCAAATACTTTCAACAACGCTTTTTTTATTAAATCAACCTGTGCTCTGAAAGTAGAAATAATCCCGATTGAAACAGGTTCGCCCGATGTATTCTCATCTCTGTCTTTAATAATTAATTCTTGAAGTGTTTTGACGATTTCTTCGCATTCCGATACATTTCTTGTTGCATCATGGTCAACTTTACCGTCGCGAACTATTCTTAATTCAACAATATTGCCTGTATTAATTTTCGGACTCATAATTTTGATTTTTCCGCCGTAAAATTCCTTGCTTGAAAATTCAATAATGGGAGCGGGAGAGCGAAAATGTTCATCAAGCAGAACAGGGCTTGTTGAATAATAATTTGCAAGGTCAAACATTGAATTATCCCTAAAGCGCCACATGAGTTGATATCTGTCATCAATTCCGTATTGAGCCAAAAAGCTTTGTTCTTTTGCTTTTTCAAGGAAGGAAAGATGGGGCAATTGCTTATCATCCCCTACTATTATTGCCTTTTTAGCTCTGAATAATACGGGAATGCAGCTTGCAATATCACATTGGGATGCTTCGTCAATTATAACAACATCAAACATTGCGGGTTTTAATGGTAAACTGTTTGAAATAGCGTACGTTGTAGTACACCAGCACGGGAAAGCATTTAAAAGCGGTTTAAAGTCTTCTTTTTCCATGACTCTTGATTGCAGATTTGCTTTTCTTGAAACAAGAGATTTTGAATGTATCATCAAACGTCTTCTTTTTCCCGCATCTGTTAAAATATTTTTTATGGCAGTTCTTCTTTTATTTTTCAATATATCGATTGCAAGCTTTTTCTGTTTTGATTTTAAAAGTTTTATTCTTCTTAAAATCTGATGAAGATTACCTATAGACATAATATCGTCTTCGGTTTTTTTAAGCTTTGCTTCTTCCATTGCAACATTGATTTCATAAGGCAGTCTTTTGTATATATCTTCATTCAGCGCTTTTTGTAATTTTAAAATTTTCTTTATTTTTTTATATATGAAGAAAAGTTTAATTTTATCAAATATATTTTTTTTGTATTTCTTTTCAATTTCTTCAATCTTATTAAAGATTTTTTTTGCATTTTCAAGCTCTTCATAGCTTACTTTATTTACAAGCAAGGTAAGTGCTGCAATTGAGTCTTTTGCGCTTTCAAATTCTTCAAGTATGTTTGTATATTTTTTTTCTAAAGACAATATCGATAAAGCGGAATCTTCAAGACGTCTTATATCTTTAAGAAGATCTTTCATATCATCAATATCCGCCGTCATATTATCGTCAAAACCTTCGTTAAGGTTGACTTTGTTTGACAGCAGCTCCTGTAATTCAAGATTTAATTGCTTCTGATAGTTGCTTCTTCCTGCTCTCAGTGCAAGATACGGAGCATTTAATTCATTCAATCTTTCCGCTACAACATCTACCGCTTTATCCATTCTGCTTGCAACAAGTACGGATTTACCGTTTGCAATTAAATGCGCAACCGTATTAACTATTGTTTGGCTTTTTCCCGTTCCGGGAGGGCCATATACGGCAAGAAAATCATTTTCTTCGATTTTTCTTATAACTTCTTCCTGTGAATCCGATAAACTTAACGGTGTTATGGGGAAAAAGTTATCAAGCTGTTGTTCTTCAATTTTAATATTACTTTGTCCCGTTGACTCCAAAAATTCCTGATTTATGACATTTAACACCGTTTCCCTGTGTACTCCGGACGGTTTTTCGGCTATTTGCATAAGTTCATGCAACACTCCTGCCGTTACTGTCGGGCGCGTGGTTAAAATCACGGCTTGAGTGTATTCAAGATTTAAGGTTTCAACTTTTACCTTTGGTGTATTTTGTATTGTTTCAATCGAGTCGAAATCAAATTCACCGTTTTCTATGTTTTTTACAAGGTCTTCTTTTGAAAATTCTCTGTTATAAAAATCCGCTTCATCCTGTTTGATATCCGAAATATTGCCGATATTAAGAGAAATATTTATATCGGGCACAAGGGATTTTAATGTTGTTAAAAACACGTCCAAATCTTCTTTTTTCAAAGGTAATTCCGGAACAACATCCAACAATCCCGACAACATTGCGTCGGTTTCCTGCTCGTCTTCTCTTTGAATTAGCTGCGCTATTGCTCCTGTATTTAAAGAAAGCGTATCTTCAAGAATTGATAATTGAAGATTAACACCATTTCTTTCAAGTTTCGCCGGAGCGTACAACAAAGGAGTTAAAAATTCATTATTTTTCTTTGATTTCCCGTTTTTTCCGACCAGAAACAAATACCCGTATATTAAATATTTATCCTTTGTATTCATTTCGGATTGTATCATAAGCTCGGTCAGGTAGCTGTTTGTACCGTCAAGCAAGAGAGGTTCGGCGAAAGCTGAGAATACTTTTTCTTCACCCTCTAAAAAAGCCCATTTATTTTCCTTATCGCCTTTTAAATTCCTGAACGTGGAAGATTTAACTTCTTCTCTTACACAATCATGAAGATAATTACATATTTTTTTAATAAAGCTTCCTCTAAAAGCATTTTTGATGGCATTCGGTACGGTTTGCAACATATTTTTAATTCCTAACTAATTCAAGTTTAATTATTATACCATATTGTTTTAAAATTGAATTCATCTATTTTTTTTAATAAATTCAGTCTTTATATTGGGATTTAAAATTGATTTTTATGATAAAATCCAGATATGCCAAAAGGATTTAATACAAAAAACATTACCAAAAGATTGCTGTATACCGTATTGATAATTATAACGGGTTTTATTATTTCGAGTATGGCGGTATGGCTGTATGTAATTCCTGCGCTTGCTCAATCAAAAGCGTTTATAAATATTCTTGATAAATCTTTAAAAGAAATCGTAAATCTGGATTTGGTTATCGAAAAACCCGAACTTAAAACAAGCCTGAAACCCTGTGTAAAATTTTCCGTCAATAATTTAACTTTAAAAAAAGAAAATAATACTCTTGTTGAACTTAAAGATTTTTATGCTTCAATTTCTCTTGATAAAATATTAAAAAAAGAAATAAAACTAAACGAATTAAATGCAAAAAAGCTAATATTAAAAGCGGATGAGCTTCAAAACCTTAAATACAATATTTCAGACAAAAATGAACAGAGTGAATGGAAATTTGACTATTTTAATTCAACCGTCAATCTTGATGAGCTTGAAGTTTCATATATTCAAAATTCAACTTTACTTGAATTGTTAATGAGGGATGTAAGCCTGTCAAACGAGGGCGAATATAAGTATCTCGGATTTAATCTTGAAGCATATTTAAAGAGAAATGGCAAAGTTTATGCCGATATTGTATCTTCAACCACGGATGAAATAAAAATATTTAACAATAAACTTACAATTGATGATTTAAGAGTTGTGATTAATTCATCAAGATTAAGATTGTTTTCGGATATTGGCTTAAAAAATTCCGTTATAAACGTTATATCCGATAAATTTATGCTTGAAGATATTTTTAATATCCTTAATTCAAATTTCATAATTGCAAACGGAAGCGAATTATTAAAGCCTTTAAACAGTCCGAACGGTCGGGTTGCTTTTGATGTTACAATGAAAAACAATGAATTATCAGGGATTTTAAATATAGATAACACGAAAGCAAATTTAAAAGATTTAACAAATATACCGCTCAATATCCAAACGGGAACAGTCAAAATATTTAAAGATAAAATCAAATTTACGGGATTAAAAGGTTATTACGGCAAAGATAAGAACAATGAAATTAAAATTGAAGGCGATATCAAGGATTACTATAAAACATTTGATTCAAATATAACAATAGATACAATCATATCAAATGAGTTCTTTAAAAATTATCTCTCGCCTTTGATAAATAAAACCGTACTGCATGTTTCGAGTCCGGTTAAAACAAGAATTGTATATAAAGCAAAAAACAACATTATGGATATACTATGGCTTATGAAATTATCAAAAGGAGTAAGCCTCGGAGTTGACGATTCAAAATCTCCTTTAATTGAATACGACAGAGCTGTAAAAGGTGATTTTCATATAGAAAACAACATATTTGATGTAAGAAATATTAATTATTATATTGCTCCGGATATCAAAAGAGGCATTAAATTACAACCTGTAGTCGTATTGGATGCAAAAATGAACATGAAAAACGGTGCGCTGAATAATGCCGGTTTTGTGTTTGAACGGGAAATACCGTCAGAATTTTTAAATCTTTTTGCAGGCTCCGGCTTCTTTAAAAAAGGCACAATTAAAGGAAGTGCACATGTTGTATATAAGAATAATACTCCGACACTTGATGCCGATATGATAATGGATAAAGTTCTTGTGCCGTCACAAAGAGTTTTTATCAAAAGCGCAAAATTATCAACAAAGGATAATTTAATAAATATTGAAGCGGAAGGCAGATTTAAAAGAGCATCGTACAACCTCAAGGGTCATATGGCAAATAAGCTTATCAAACCCTACACGATTAAAAAATTAAATCTTGACGTAGATGAAGTTGATGTGGAAAGATTTTTAGCATCGGTTAATGCTTCAAACACAACCGAAAGCACAGTTGATATCAATAAGATAGAAAATGAAAATTCTCTTGATATAAAAGATGATAATTTTATGTTTGATTACAGTTTAATTAAAATTGAAGATGCGGATTTTACATTAAACAAAGGACATTATAAAGACCTTAATTTCGGAAATATTAAAGCAAATCTTACTCTTGATAACGGTATATTAAATATAAAATCAAACAGGTTTGATATAGCCGAAGGTATTTCAACTTTAAAAGTTAACTGTAACTTAAATGATTTAAAATATTACATAAGACTCGGTATCAGAGAAGTTAATTCCAGTCTTATGGCAAAAGTGTTGTTTGACCTTGAAAAAGAAATTACGGGAAAAGTCTCCGGACTAATTGAATTAAACAGTGATAAAAGTTTAAAACTTAACGGCGATATTAAATTCAGAATAAAAGACGGAACAATAGGTAAAATCGGTCTGGTTGAATATGTATTAAAGGTTGCTTCGGTGTTTAGAAATCCGATAGCAATGATTAGCCCCGGAACAATTATGGATATCATTTCCGTACCGGATGGCAAGTTTGATGAAATAAACGGAGAAATGAAAGTTGAAGATAATATAATAAAAAGAATAAACATTAAATCTTATTCGTCTTCACTCAGCGCTTTAATCAGGGGCAGAATGGATTTGGAACGACATGATGTATCACTTAGAATATATACAAGATTTTCATCAAATAAAAAAACAGTGTTTAATTTCTTAAGAAATATTTCACTTAATTTTCTTGCAAATAAAGTTCAATTTAATTCAAAAAACGATACAAACTACTATAAAGCCGAGCTGGATGAACTTCCGCAAATTGATATTGAAGAAAATAAAACTCAGGTATTTTTAACATCCGTTGAAGGTGATGTTGAGCACAACAACTTCCTGTCAAGCTTAAAAAGAATTAAGTAAAACTAATTTTCAAAAGTTTCGTCAATTTTAAATACCGTTTTTACTACAAGATGTGCCGTAATTAAAACATCACAGGGTACAAATCCTGAAGATACAACATTAAAATTCCTTGTCTGTTGTTTATCTTGTTTTTTTCTTTTAACAATATTTTCTTCGATTTCGATTTTATAGTTCATTTCTTTTTTAAATATACTTATTGCTTTTCTGATTTTTTCAAAAGGAAATGAATTATCCGCAAAAAATCTTAAATATATGGTATTTTCAAAAGAATTTATACAGCATAAAACATTTGAAAAGTTTACCGTTTCAAAAATTAGACTAAAATCCGAGTTTTGTATTGCATAGTCCTCTTCCTTGCTCTCCGGTTTAAATTCAATGTTTTTATCAAATATCGGCGGATTAACGGGTATATACAAAAGCAAAAGCTCTTTTACAACATTTGCAGAGGCGGAGTTTTGAATTGCATTTAATATTCCAAGGACATCCTTAAGCTGATTAACATCCTTTACACCTGATTTTAATGATTCTGCAATGGCTTTTAAAACTCTTTCAATTGCATCGGATGCATTATTGTTTAAAATCTCGGTTAATACTTTTGTATCAACATTTTTACCGATTAAAGCCTTAATTATCGGACTTTCCAGAGTTAAGAGCAGCTTGTTTATATTTTCGGGCATCTTCATTACGTTTCTTAAATATTTTAAAAGAACCTCGGAATTCATTTTAATATTTTTTTTATTTACCCCGTCAACAATATTATCAAATGTTTCAGAAGCTGTTTTATTATCTTCCGATATTTGTTTTTGCAGATTGTCGTTATTTTTTTTATTTTGATTTTCAATTTGCTCAACCATAGGCTGATTTAACGGATTTGCATACAAATTAGCGCCCGTTGTGTTTTGGAATTGGTTATTCGTTATATTTACATTCGGGTTTAGTTTAGGATTAAATTTAGGATTTAAGGCGGGATTAAAATTAGAATTAAAGCCCGAATTAAAATTTGTCATGACATTTAACCGATAAAAAATCTATTTTTTGAATTGTAAACTTTTTTTACAGTGTAAAAATCAACCAAATGTACGATGAATACTGAATACTACACGTGTAAGATAATAGAGTAAACATAAGTTTGCTAAATTTGTAATTTCAGTTTAAAATGCAATTATAGAAAGTTAAACAAAATTTGTTTGAAAAATGATTTTTAATGGGGAAATGGGGGTTTTGATAACCTCCCTTTTTTTATGCTTAGCCCCTTAAAAAAGACTTATTTTCTCAATCTTGCTATTCTTTCGCTTTGTTTTAGTATGTTTTCGTATGCTTTAATCTTTTCTTTATTACCGCCGAGAAGAGTTATTTCATAAGCCTGCTTTTTATATTTAATATTGGTTTTATCAAGTTCAATAGCTTCTTTTGCATATAAAAATGCATTTTCGTATTCGCCGAGCTCTTTATAGCTTCTTGCCATTTGCGAATAATATTTTGCAACGGAAGGATTGAGTCTGATGGCAGTATAAACAGAGGACTTTGCCTCCTCGTAGTTTTGTAAGTCATTTAATATAAGACCTCTGAAATAATGCGATTCAGCTTTATTTGAGTCAAGCTCTATATATTTTTCAATAGATGCAAGTGCTTCCGGAAGGTCTTTTAATCTGTAGTATATTCTTGCAAGAGAATTATATATACTTACACACTTTTCGTTTTTAACTTTTACTCTTTCAATATACTCAATTGCTTCTTCATATCTTTTATCATCAATTAATAAATCAATCAGTTCAAGCATATTTGAAATTGAATCAGGATAAAGTTTTAGTGAGCGTTTTAGAACCTGAATTGCTCTGCTATACAGTTTTAATTCTTTATAAATATAAGCAAGAGCATCAAGCAGTAAAGGATTATCTTTTTCCTGATTGTAGTATTTTTCAAGTTCGCTTTTGGCTTTAACTATGTTCAACTTCATCAAATTAATTGTTTGAATTAAAATTTGAGCGGAAGAGTATACATCCGAAGTTTTATCTATTAAATTCAAGTTCAACAATGCTTTTGAATATTCGTTTTGCCTTATTAATATCCAGCCCGATACAAAATATTTTTCATTTAGTCCGGCGCTGTCATTTCTCAATAAAGAATAGTTAATTGATTTTTTGAGAGCTTCAAGAGCTTCTTTATACCATGACATTTCCATATAAGCGCGGGCAAGGTCATAATAAATATCGTGTTTATCGTTATCTAATTTAATTGCATCCGAAAAAAGTTTAACCGCACTGTTGTAATTATGTTTTTTTGCTTCAACAAGTCCGAGATAATAAAGTGCTCTTGCATCATCATCTCCGACATTGATACAACACTGGATAGCTTTCTGATAATTTGCATTTTCAATTTCAATTTCAGCTAAATCCAAATTTGCATCTTTATGCAAATTATCTAAATCCAAAACTCTTTCAAGGATAAGCTTCTTTTTTTCGGGACTTATAAGAGAAATCAGATACAAGATATCAGGATTAAGTTTAAGACTTTCGTCAAGATTATTAAAAATCTCCAGAACTTCTTGATATCTTTCCGTTTTAATTAAAGCACTTAAATAATTTTTGCAGTTTGTTGCATCGGGGTTGCTGTTATACATTTTTTGCGCAAGCTTTAGAGCTTTAGCATAGTTATTTTCCGAAATATAAATATCATAGCATCTTTGCAGGCTGTATCTGTGGTCTTTATTGATAGATAGCGCTTTTTGAAACTCATCAAGCGCTCTTTCGCGATTATTTAAAAGTATATGCAAATCTCCGATTTGAGATAAAAGCTCAACATTATCCTCGGGGACTTCATCATATTCTAATGCCTTGTAAAGCATTTCGATTGCTTCTTTGTATTGCTTTAAATTTTTGAACTGAAATGATTTTTTAATCAGTTCGATTTTCTCTGTATTCTTCTTATCCATAAGAAATATTATATTTTATTTTAACCTCTAATTCAATCAAAAAATTGACAATTAAACTAAAATCATTATTTCTAATATATAAAGTGTATTTTTTTTGAATTCATTTAAGTTAAAAAAAATAACGTCGATGCCTATAAAAAAGGAGTTACAATGACAAATATCCCAAAATTAGCAGCAGGTATAAGAATGGACGGCAACGGTCTTGCTCAATCCATTAATGCCATGCAAATGGAAATGGATATTATGGGAATATTTGGCGAAAATATTGTAGGGTTTGATAAAGTCGGTTATCAAAGAAAGGAAGCCGTTATATCATCGTTTGCCGAATATATAGGAACAAATGCTCTTTCGTACAGTACTGATACGCAGGTAGGAAGACTTGTAAGAACGGGAAAACCCCTTGATATAGCATTATCCGAAAAAGGTTATTTTCAGGTTGTAAATCCTGACGGAAGTATCGAGCTTACCCGTGACGGCAGATTTCAACTCAGTAAAGACGGAGAATTATTAACTAACAGCGGTCAAAAAGTATTATCTGCAGGCGGGGAGCCTATTGTATTTCCTGTTATACCGGAAGACGTTAATCTGGTAAATATCGGTCTTGACGGGAAAATCGGCGTATTTGACAGCAAAAAAAGAGGTCTTATTCCTGCGGGAAAACTCGGAATTGTGTCCTCTGACGGAGCTCTCGTCGGAGATAATTGCGTAAGACAAGGATATATCGAATCATCAAACGTAGCACTGGAAAAAGAATTTATTGAAATGAGCAATTACAACAGGAGTTTTGAAGCAAACAGACAAATGTTTAAAATTCAAAATTCGCAATTATCCGAAGCAATTCAAACACTGGGTCGTGTATAAAATAAATAAAGGAAACTAAATTGGCTTATAATTTACAGGGTATAATCAGAAAATCTACGGTAAATATTACAACGGAATTTGACAGACTGGCATATTCCGCACAAAATCTTGCAAATATAAATACAACAGGATATAAGGCCGTTAGGTTTGAGGATGTTATTGATGCCGACGGCTCCGTACACGGTTACGAAAGAACGGATGTAAGTTCGGGTGAATTTTACCTGACAAAAAATCCGCTTGATGTAGCTATTCAAGGGGCAGGCTATATTCCCGTAACTTCTCCATCGGGAGAAATTAAATATACCCGTGACGGCTCGTTTACCGTAAATAAAGACGGTATGTTGATAACAAAAAACGGTGATCTTGTAGGTTCGGGTATTCATATTGACGGAGCGGCAGAAAAGACCGAAATTAAGCCAAACGGTGATGTTTACACATATAAAAAAATAACCGATGAGCCTGAATTTGTAGGTACAATTCCGATTGTTCAATTTCAAAATCCTGAAGCTCTAAAAGATGTCGGCGCAAATGAATTTATTGCGACCGAAAATTCAGGAGAAATGAAACTTGTAGAAGACCATACAAGAATAAAACAATACGGAATTGAAAAAGGCAATGTTGACATAATGAGTGAAGTATTAACGGTTTCAAGAATAAATGCTTCAATATTGGCATCCGCTAAATTAATGAAAACCGTTAATACAATGTATCAGGAAGCAATTAATTTAACGCAATAGGAGAGTAATATATGAGCTTAGTTCCGACACATCTTCTAAAATCACCTCAAAGAATGCTTGATCTTATCTCAAAAAGACAGGAAGCATTGTCTGATAATATTGCAAACATGCACACTCCCGGATACAGAAGAAGGGATGTAAATTTTTCACAGTTTTTAAACGATGCATCTTCTTCAAGGCTTGAAAATAAAATAACCGAAAAATTCGGGGCAAGTCCGATAACCGTTTCTCAAACGGAAAACATTTCAACGGAAGAAGAACTCGGAAGAATGCAGGAAAATTATATGTTGTATAGTGCGGCTGTCAGAGAGCTTTCAAGTACAATAACTCAAATAAAAACAGCACTTAATGTATCGGCAAATAGCTAAGGAGTTTAATCAATGGGATTAATGAATTCATTTCAAATAGGAAGACAGGGGCTTGAAGTCCACGGAAAACGTATTGAAATAGCTGCAAAAAATATAGCTAATGTCGATACGCCGAATTATACAAGAAAAATTCCGATTATATCTTCTATGCAAGACCAGAGTTTTGCAAGTGTTCTATCGTCAATGGGAATAGGAAATTATAATTCAAACATGGGCGGTGTAAGTTTTGACGGTATAGTGGAAGACCCGACTCCGGGAGTAAAATTATATAAGCCGGGGCACCCTGATGCCGATAAAGACGGATACATAAGAACGTCAAACACTAACGCTATGGTTGAAGTAGCGGATGCTACCATGGCGCAAAGAGCCTATGAAGCATCATTGGGTATTATGAGTATATCAAAAGCCATGGCTATAAGCTCACTTGAAATAGGCAAATAAAGAATGATTTTATGTGTTTAAGCAGTCTTCTTTAAGAGTTGAATTCTTTTATCTTCGTTATCTTGCCAGATTGTATCGCCTATTTCTTTGTCGGAATAAATAATAAACTTGCCGTCAGTATTGGGGGATTTAACAATTAAGAGATAATAATCATTGAGCCAGGGATTTTCATAGAGTTTAGAAGCTTTTCCTTCTCCAAGAGCGCATCTTTGGTTTCTGCCCTGCGCCAGCCATTCCATGTCCCGAAACATATCTATAGCATCTTGAGGGGAAAGGACTCGTTTAATTTCATCGGGCAGGGTGAGATACTTCTTTAAATATTGAGCGGTTGAAGTGAAAGTTACCGTATCCTGTTTAATGGGCTTAATCAGACCCGATGAATGCTTTTCGGGTATCATTTTGCTTAACTTCGGTACACCAAACTTACCGAAGGTACCGATTGGTGGAACTCTCATAATATTCTCTTTTCTTTTAACA
>CADBOZ010000029.1 GCA_902796515.1 uncultured bacterium
TATCTGCTTCTTTTTGATAAGATGCAATTGAATCATAATAACATTGATGCAATTTAGAAGAATTAAAGTTATCATCCTGTGCTCTTAGGTCACATTGATCTTCAATAAATTGGATGATTGAAATATTTTCAAGATAATCAGCTGATATATTAAAAATATCATCAATTTCTTCAGCTTTAGCTTGAATGGCTGTGAAGATTAAAATTAATATTAAAAATAAAACTTTTTTCATACAAACTATTTTATTTTACTTTTGGATGATTTTCAATAATGAAAGCGGTAAAAATTATGCAAAGCAATTTGTAAATTTCTTGCACAAAGTGCATAGAAATTAGAATTGCGTGCTGAGGCGCAGCCTCGAAACGCAATAAAAAAGACTTCTTAATGAAGTCTTTTATGGTGGGCGTTGATGCTTTAGTCGTTGGCGAATTTATGAGCCATACGAATAAAGTATGCGCAGATAACGTAGAAAATTTGACCGCAGGTCTTAATTTTCAAGTTAGCCAGCTGAGGCGCAGCCTCGAAACGCAATAAAAAAGACTTCTTAATGAAGTCTTTTATGGTGGGCGTTGAGAGGCTCGAACTCCCGACATCCTCCTTGTAAGGGAGGCGCTCTACCAACTGAGCTAAACGCCCGAAACTTATTTAATTGTCAGCGCCTCCTCGGGAGGCACGTTCTCAATATTTGTTAGCGACATCGCTAACGGGCAACTGAGCTAAACGCCCGAAACCTATTTAATTGTCAGCGCAATCAGTATTAAATACCCTTTGCATTAATTATAATAATATATCAAATTTTTATGTCAAGTATTTTTTAAACGGCTTTCTAAAGCGCTTCTTCGGAATTTTTAAACTGCATATTGTATAAATTGTGATATTTGCCGTTTTCGATTTTAATCAATTCGTCATGCGTACCGCTTTCAACTATTTTTCCGTTTTCGATTACGATTATTTTATCCGCATTAAATATTGTCGAAAGTCTGTGTGCAATAACAAAAACAGTCTTATCTTTCATTAAGTTATCAAGCGCTTTTTGAACAATTTTTTCCGATTTATTATCAAGAGCTGATGTTGCTTCATCAAGCACAACAATCGGTGCATTTTTAATCATCGCTCTTGCTATTGCAATTCTTTGTTTTTGACCGCCTGAGAGCGAAACACCGTTTTCGGCAATATTTGTATCAATTCCGTTATCGAGCGTTGCAATAAATTCATCAAGATGAGAAGCTTTTATAACTTTTTCAATTTCTTCATTTGTTGCGTCTTTTTTGCCGATTAAAATATTATCTCTTATTGTTCCTGAGAATAAGAAATTATCCTGAAAAACTTGTGAAATATTGTTTCTTAAAGAAGCCAGTTTGAATTTTTTAACATTCACATTGTCAAACAAAATTTCACCGGAATTAACATCATAAAATCTCGGCAACAAGCTGACAACCGTTGATTTTCCTCCGCCTGAATTTCCGACAAGCGCAATTGTCTGCCCCTTTTGAGCTTTAAAGGATATATTGTGCAAAACTTCATTATCTTCATCATAAGAAAATGAAACATTCTTAAATTCAATTACATTCGGAGAATTTGTCAGTTTTTCTTTTCCGTCGTCCTTAATTCTTGTATCAAAATCAAAAAGCTCAAATACCCTGCTTATTGCAACAAATATACCTTGAATACTTGTCAAATCCTGACCGATTGTTTTTATAGGTTTATATAAAAGTAAAAGCGAAGTTATAAAACTTGCAAAGCTTCCTGTCGTAAGTCTTCCCATAACAATCAGCTTATTTCCGGCAAGCATAACAAAAGCAATGCCTAAACTTGCTATGATATACATAATCGGAGAAAGCCAGCCAACTCTTTTGGTCAAGGACATTTGGAGTGAAAAAGTTTCTCTTATCAACCTTTTAACTTTTTCATACATATCTTCCTGTAAGTTATATCCGGATATAACTTTATTGCCTTTATACGTTTCATTAAACGAAGTTGTAATATTTCCCCCTACAACCGTTCCTTTATTGGAAACTTCTTTGATTTTTTTTCTTAAAAATGCCATAGGTAAAAATGCACAAACCAAAACTATGATACCGACAACGGCAAGTTCCCATGAATTATACAAAAGAACAAAAATAAGACCCGTAGCACTTGTAAAAGATGTTATTAAAGTTTTAATACTGTTTATCAGTTGTCTGCTTGCATTATCCGGATCATTTAAAAATCTTGCAATAACAAGACCTGAAGAATTATCATCATAAAATTTTGAATCAAGATAAATTAACTTTCTGAATAAATCAACTTTTATTGAATTAGCTATTGTCATACTAATCCAATCCGAAAGATAAGTATTTATATATCTTAAAACACCTTGAACGCCGGCAAAAATAACAATTCCCGGAGGAATCCAAAATGCAAGAAAATCTCTCGTCAGACTATATCCTTTGACAACATAAGTTTGTCCGTTGATTACAACATCTATATACGGCTTTAAAGCAAATGCCGTAACACCGTCAAGAAGTCCGAGAGGTATTGCAAGCAAAAAGGCAATAACTATTCTGAACATTATAGGCTTTAAATAAGGATATATTCTCTTTAAAAGATAAGCATAATCAAATGCATTTGATGTATTGATATTATTTAATTTCATAAAACTTCCAAATACTAATATATAATCAATTATTGCACAAACAAATTATATCTTTAGATTTATTTAATATTAATAAATTTACAATTTGTGATGTTATCAATTTTTTAAAATGGTATAATTATTGCACATAAAGAGGCAAATTGACAAAATAATTCATGGATAACAGCGTTGTCAGAGAATACTACCAAATAATTAAAAACAAGATTTCCCAGGGCGACTTTACTTCGGCACTGGGAAGCATTAATAAATTATTGCGTAATTTTCCGAGAAACGAATGGGGCTATTACTATAAAGGAATTTGTGAATTTGCGCTTGAAGATTACGAAAATGCAATTAAAGATTATAAAACCGCAATTAAACTTAAACCTCTGTTTGCAAAAGCCTATTTTAATCTCGGAATTTGCTATCACACTCTGGAATATTACGATTTTGCTTTAATTGCTCTCGGGAGGGCTCTTGTTATTTTTGCAAGAAAAAGAGACGCACAGGCAAGACAAAGATGCATTGATGCTCTTCAAAAAATTGAAAGGGACAGGCAATGATATCCCCTGTAAGCATTGTTATATTATCCGCAGTTTTTCTTATAATTTTGATTAGATACATAAAAATCAAATCAGAATATGATAATCTGTATAAATTTTTATCAAACTTTTTAAACATAATTACTTCAGCAAGATACGGAAACTTAAATTCAAAATGTGAAGAAGGAATTAACACTCTGACTTCTCAGCTTTCAAAAAATACAAATGCTCTGCTTGAAAGCATCTATGACAGAGATGCAATGATAAAAGAATATATTGAAAAAGAAAAGCAAAGCCAGAATTTAAAACAGGATTTTATATCAAGTTTGGCTCATGATCTTAAAGTGCCGATTATTGCTCAGGATAATACGTACGACCTTTTTTTAAAAGACAGGTTCGGAGAGCTTTCTGATATTCAAAAAAGAGCAATTGAAAATTTAAAAATATCCAACAACGATTTAAAAAATCTTATTATGGATTTACTTGATGCACAAAAAATGGAAACAAATGAAATTGTTATTCAAAAATCAGAGTGCAATCTTGTTGAATTCATAAACGAAATAATAGAGCAAACGAAAAGTATTTTATTAATTCAAAACAAAAAAATTAATTTTATAACAGATGAAACAAATCTTGTTTATTCGATTGATAAACTTATGATGAAAAGGGTTTTGAATAATCTTATTTCAAACGCTATTTTCTACGGAAAATTTACACCGGATATTGATATTGAGCTTAAAAAAAATGAAAATGAAGTTCAAATTTCCATAACAGACTACGGCGACGGCATAAAAGAAAAAGATATCGAAAATATCTTTTCAAAATATTATACATCCGCAAAAAAATATTCTAAAATAGGAATAGGGTTGGGTTTATATATTGCAAATAAAATAACGACAGCTCATGGCGGGAAACTTGACGTTAAAAACATTCCGAACAAGGGAGCCTGTTTTACAATATCCCTTCCTTATTAATTTTAGAAATTTTGAAAAATTTAAAAAATTATTGTAGAATTAAATAACCTATTAAAGATATTCAGGGGAGAACAAATGTCAAAGAAAAACTATGAAAATGTTTTAAATTTTCTTGAAGATAAAACGAATAAATACGGTCAAAGAATAGCCCTCGGTATGAAAAATAACTACGGATGGGTTGAATACACTTATGCGGGATTGGGTTTAATGAGTAAAAGGATAGCCTCTTACCTTATTTCGGAACTTGAGCTCAAAAAAGAAGAAAAGGTTGCTATTTTATCTGAATCAAAAGTTGAATTCGGTGCAACATTCTTTGCTTCAATAATTGCGGGAACAATATTTGTTCCTCTTGATATAAAACTTACAATAAATGAGCTGACTTCAATTCTTACCGATTGTATGCCGTCTGTTATTTTTGTATCAAAAGCTCATTTTGAAATGGCTTTAAAATTAAAAGAAGTAATTCCGTCTATTAAAACGGTGATTTTACTTGATAACTACGAAAATCAATACGGAATAACAAATATATATGCACTTCCGGAAGCTAAAAAAATTAAATTCCGCCACAGAAATATTGACTCCGTAGCATTGATAATTTACACATCAGGCACAACAGGTTCTCCGAAGGGAGTGCAAACAACATTTAAAAATATGTATGCTCAAATTGAAGACTTAAGCATTGAACTTAATCATGTATTCAAAAAAGGTACACATATTAATACTCTTTCAATATTGCCGATGAATCACCTGTTTGAACTTACTATCGGATTTATGACATTTTTAAGTCTGGGTTATTCTATTTATTATTCGGATAACCTGCGTCCCAAAAATATTCTTGAAGTAATGAAAACAAAGAAAATTAAATTTATGTGCACGGTTCCCTCTTTCTTCAAGATGTTAAAATCTCAGTTTGAAACGGAAATTGCAAAAGAATCGGGAATAAGAAAGATGCTTTACAATTTAAAATTCCATTACATTGTAAAAATGCTTCCTTTTAAATTCCTGAAAAGATATTTATTCAGAAATGTATATTCATGCTTCGGCAAAGATTTCTTCGGCTTTATATCGGGCGGAGCACCTATGGATTATGATATGGGCAAATACTTTAAGCGTATAGGGGTTAACGTATATCAGGGTTACGGTTTATCGGAAGCAAGCCCCGTTGTAAGCCTTGACTTAACCAGAAGCGCCAATATTAAATCCGTAGGACACAAACTAAACAGTTTTGATGTAAAAATTGATGAAAATACGGGTGAACTTCTCGTTAAAGGGCCTTCTGTTATGAAAGGTTATTATAAAAGGGATGACCTCACAAAAGACGTTATTGATGAAGCAGGATGGCTTCATACGGGAGATATAGCAAAAATAGACAGAAAAGGTCATATTTTTATAACGGGAAGAATTAAAAATATGATAGTGCTATCCGGAGGAAAGAAAGTATTCCCTGAAGAAGTTGAAAAAACTCTTGAAAATTCCTCGATTTTAAAAGAATTTTGCATCCTCGGCACAATAAGACAAACAGGAGAAAAGAAAGGTACCGAAGAGGTAACGGCGGTTGCTGTGCCGGTTGATGAGTTATATGAAAAATATGACGACAAAACAATTGAAAATTTAATAATCGCAGAAGTTAAGAAAAAAACTTCGACTCTTACTCTTTATAAACGTCCGACAAATATCATCGTAAAAAAAGAAGAATTACCAAAAACAGCGACAAAAAAAATAAAGAGAAGGGAAGTTAAACAGCTGGTTGAACTCGGTCAATGATTTCCAACGGGCAAAATACGGAACAATATATTTCGGACTATCTTTCTTATCTTGAAGTGGAAAGAGGGTTGTCCAAGAATACCATTCTTGCCTATCAGGGCGACTTATTTGAATTTTTCAATTTTACGGAAAACAATAAAATTCGAATAAATGAAATTAAGAGGAGAGATTTTTCAAGCTATACAAAATTTTTAGCTAAGAAAAATCTGAGTCCGTCCACTATTACCAGAAAAATAGCCTCAATTAAGGGCTTGTTCCGTTATCTTTGCTACAAAAGAGATATAGAAACAAATCCGTCCATCTCAATAGTTTCGCCAAAGTTGCCGAAAAGATTGCCGAGGGTTTTAAGCATAAGCGAAATAGATAAGATAATTAAAGAAGGTTTAAATACGGAAGAACAGGCTATTTTTGAACTTTTATATTCGGCGGGAATAAGGGTCAGCGAACTGACTGATTTAAACATAAAAAATATTGATTTAAACCAAAGGGTTATCAAGGTTTTCGGTAAAGGTTCAAAGGAAAGAATTGTTCCGATTAACAAAACATGTGTTGAAATAATTAAAAAATATTTAAAAAAACGGGAGCTTACCGTATTAAAATATAATCCCAAGCCTTATTTGTTTTTAAACGAAAAAGGAGAAAAAATCTCCCGACAAAAAGTATATAAAATCATAAGAAAACAGGGTGAACTTATAGGAAAAAAGATTTCTCCGCATACAATAAGACATAGTTTTGCAACACATTTACTCGAAAAAGGTGCCGATTTAAGAGTTGTACAGGAGTTATTAGGACATGCCAGCATAGTTACAACACAAATTTATACACATATAAGCAAGAATGTTTTAAGAGAAGTTTATTTTAAGATAAATTCAAAATAACACTTTTAAAAAGGACGGCAAACCGTCCTTTTTTATTTATTGCATTATTTATTTTTTTAAGAAACTTTTTACTATTCAGTTATGGTAATTTTCTTTTTTACTGATTAATTATCATACGAAAGTTCTATTTGTTGTTTTATTAATTCTTTTACTTCCTCAATTTTACGAGCATATTCCTGCCGCACATCATCATCTTTCGATAATTTTTTAAGAGCTTCCCCAAGTTCTGATATATCCATTCCTTTTATCGTATTTTTGAATTTATTTAATGAGGCCGCTAAATCTGTAGAATTATTTAATTCTTTAGCTATGGACGACGGTGAGATTCTGCTATTAAATGATTCTGATATTTCAATGGATTGTTTTTCTATTACCATTTTATCCAATGTATTAGACTTATGTCTAGTAACATTTTTTAACCATCCTGTTAATTCTTTTGGTTCTGATTTAACTAAAGCACCATCTTCATCATAGGAAAATTCAACATAACTATCAAATTCGTTATCACCGTCAATGTCGTCATATCTTGTTGTCATTTTTCCTTCGTCATTATAATAAAATAGCGAATATTTATCTGCAAGTCCATCGCCATCATTATCGTATGCTCCTTTTACGACATTTCCTTTATCATCTTTATAAAATAGTGACATACTGTCAACTTTACCGTCATTATCCCTATCAACTTCCACTAATTTTGTATTAGTGTTTGCATTTTCCGTATAGGTATAAGTACCTTTATCTTGGAATGTTGCTGTTTCTACTGTTGTGTTTTGACCTTGTACTAATGCGTGTAAATCGAAACTCATTTTTTTTATACTCCTATTTTCTCGTGCTGTTTTTATTTATTTGATATATAAAATTGATATAATAATAAAAACAATCCGACTATTTTTATTGTCCGTATTTTTCTTGAATTTTTACAAAAACCGTCTGCAATTTAGGTATAGCTTTAAAAAATAAATTAATATAACTTTACATTTAGGGTAATTTATAGAAATTTTATGGTTTTTAAGATAAATTTTTATAGGGGATTTTATAGTATAGGAACAAATAAAAAATAAAACTCTTTTGCTTTATGGTGTTTTCAAAAAGAAGCATTGTTTAATTTATCAAGCTTTTAATCTTGCAAACTATAAATTATTCTATTCGTTTGGGGTTGAGCCTGAAATTTTTACTCCCGAGATATTGTATGTTGCCGTATCTTTTTTAATTTGAACATTTTTAGCGTCATATTGTTCCACGGTATAAATATCACTACCCGAAAACATATTGCCCATCAAAATAAATTCAATTTTTTCCTTGTAAACCACTTTTTTATTGCCGTCTTTTGAAGTTTTTTCTCTTTCAAATTTAAGTGTTTTTCCGTCTTTGGTTTTTTCTTTAATTAATATTTCGCTTCTTGCACCGCTTTGAAGATTTTGCAGGACAAGAACATTACCGTATCCCGATAGCATCCAAACATCTCTGCTTTCCATATTAAAAATTGTCGGATTATTTGAACTTGAAAGCTTTGATATAACACCCCATGAACCGAAAAAGCCTTCGGGAATGTATTCTTTTGTTATTCCGGCTTTTATTGTTTCGGCTGATACTGTTGCAAAAAGCAGA
>CADBOZ010000030.1 GCA_902796515.1 uncultured bacterium
ACGAAGGGATTCGAACCCTTGGCGGAGTCATCCCCCGCACAGTCGTTCCAGGACTGCACCTTAAACCACTCGGACACGTCTCTATATATTTAATTTTGCAGACTGCAACCGTCTGTTAATAAAATAATTTTACTTTAATCCTTTTTGAAAGTAAATAGTTTGCATTTTGCATAAATTTTCCGGCAAAAATAATGCTTATAAAATCGCACGGAATAAAATCAAAACATAAATCAACAATCGGTTTAAATTTATCCCCAATAATCCAATCAACTGCCGGAAAATCAAACATGCTATTAAGATTTGTAAATAGCAATTTTCCTGAATATTGCTGATTTACCAGCACATTACCGAACTTTTTACAAACTTATCTTACTACATTTGTTGTATTTACTCTGTTTTTGTATACATAATACCTAATAATAGTATATTACTCAAACTTGTTTTTAAAGAAAAAAGCGGAAAGTAATTAAAAATTATATGAATTGTTTAAAAGAGAAAAACTTCAAAAATAAAGTTAGCTCTGATTTAACTAAATCAATTGACAATTCTTTGATGACCGAAAATATTGAAAAAAATATAAAAGAAATAAAAAGAGAGTTTGACCGCAACCCGAGAGATGAATACACAATTATAAAATGTGCGGATAGATTAAATAAATTAAATCAACCGAAAATTGCTCTTAATATTTTAAAACGTACTTATAATCTTAAAAATCATTCGCTTGATTTTTACAGGCTCTGCGGCGATACAATGTTCAAGTTAAATGATTTGGAGTCTGCAATTGAACAATATGAAATATTTTTGCATCACGATAATAAAAATCCGCTTCTTTTAAATCGAATGGGTAATATCTATGAAATGAAATACGACAATACTTTTGATAAAAAGTATTTAGATATTGCCATTCAATATTTTACAAAAGCCTTTAATCTTGAAAATAACAGGTTGTATCTGAAAAATTTGGTTATTTGTTTCGGTAAAATAGGGGACACTAAAACCCATAGAGAACTTTTTAAAAAACTGTTGGATTGCAATCCAACAGCAGGCGATTTATGGGATTATTCCTGTTCAAATTTCCGTTACGGGGATTTTGAAGAAAGCTTTAAATATATTGATTATCGCTTTTTAAAAGAAAACCCGATATATTACCCTAAAATTAATAAGCCCTTATGGAATTTAAAAGAAGATATTTCAAATAAAACCCTGCTTGTTCATACGGAACAAGGTTTTGGCGATACTTTTATGTTTTCACGATTTCTTAAAAAAGTAAAAGATAAAGCTAAAAAGGTTATTTTTGTAACTCAAAAAAATACTTACAGACTGATTAAGAACAGTTTTTTAGATTTTGAAATTTATCCTGACGATATTGATTTAACTTCTTTTGATTTTGATTATCATATCCCTCTTATGACATTAATAAAACTCTGGGATTTTGAAGGTAATACACTCAATCAATATTTAAAAGTCAAAGAAAATGATATTGAAGAATTTAAGAATAAATTTTTGGATAATAAAAAATTAAATATCGGAATATCTTATTACGGAACGGAAAACAATGCTTTTAAATATAGAAATGTTGATTTAGTTGAATTTGAACCGATAAACAACCTTAAAAACGTTCAATTATACTCTTTTCAATACGGAGATAAATTAAAAGACGAATTTAAAATTCAAGAAAATAATATGGGAATAATCAATTTAAGTAAGCATTTTAAAGATTTTTACGATACTGCAGCAGCAGTTTGCGCTATGGATTTAATAATTACATCCGATAATGTACTTTTAAATCTGGCAGGAGCATTAGGTAAAAAGACATATGCTCTGATGAATGCTTACAGTGAATATCGCTGGTATAAGCTTCAGGGTGATAATATCGGCTGGTATAAATCGGTTAAACCGTTTGTTGCAAGTGAAATGAACGGTTGGAAGCAAATATTTAATAAGGTAGTAAATAATATAGGAGAATGAAGGTATGGCAGTATTGCAAGAGAAAACAACGGCAACCGTTAAAAACGGCGTAGCGTATTTTGAAGGGGAGACTTTTACAATATCCAATATTGATAAGGTTAAAACAATAGATTTTAGTAAATCCTACAAGCAAATAAATAATTTAAATTTTCATAGATATGAAAACGATTTAATAATAGCTGTTTCCACTAAGACAGTATTTGTAAAAGATTATTTCAATGAAAAAGGTGCAGTTGTTTCTACCGTTAAAACAATAAGAGGATATGACGAATCTCAAAAAAAGAAATACAAAGACTACAACCTTACAACAAGCGGTCTTTTGAATCATATAGAATCAGGTGTTGAATCTTTTGACATAAAAAAAGGAGTTATAACAGGTACAGCGTTTGCTGATACAATTTCCGCTCAAAGTTTTAATACTCCGACAGGAAAAAATAAAGATACTGGAGTTACCATTAAAACAGGCTCGGGTAATGACAATATAACAGGTTCACAGTTTAAAGATACCTTTAATATAACAGGTTCAGGTGAAAAAACAATTAACATTAAAGCAACGGACGGTGATGATACTATTAAAGGAGTAAACACAAAAAATGCTTCTCTTGTTTTAAATTTATCCAATACGGTTCTTGATACCGTAACTAATGCAGCAGCAAACGCAACTTATGAAAGAGTAGGAAACGATTTAAAAATAACCGCCACAGAAATCGTTCCATCTAAAATTACAAATTTAGACGGGTATATCTGGTACAAAACAGGCAATAGTTATGGCGTAAGTGCATCTGAAATCCCTCCAGCTAATTACTATTCTTCCCAATTACATCCATTCTCAACTCCTCTTTATTCTTATCAAGAAGGCGGAGAAACAAAATATACGCAATATAGAGATATTACCCACACATTAGCCGATGCATATTTGCTTGTAGGATATAACGCTTATGACGGCGATAATTCTACTCCTGACGGAGATATTATGAAATTATTTACAAGCGAAGAAGCTGCAAATGCGTTTAAGAATAGTTACTATCAAACAGGCGGTGATTATGATGAAAGCACAGATACTTGCGAAATTAAACAACTTTCTGGTTTAACTCCAAATGCAGAGGATAAGAAAATTTTATATTCATACATAAAACGAAATCATAATCCAAGCAATGCTACTCAAGTATATTCAAAAACTGCTCCTTCTGAAAATGAACCTATAAAATATTCCAATATGTATCTTCATAAATTAGGCACAACTAATACCGAATACAGCGGTTTAATTAACTACTACAGTTTAGCAACAGAAGCTAACGGCGAAGAGGATATAAAAATATCAACTTTAAATGGAAGTCTATATTACTATTCTAACGGATATTTTTATAAAGAATGTCCTGATTATCCGGGATGGGATTCTTTTACCGAAATTCCGTCAAGTGATTTTGATACAACATATTATTTAAGCTCTGAATTATTTTTAGTTAGCGATTATATAGAATATGATGTTGAACAAACCTATTTTAAATATAATGAACAGGAATTTTACGGCAGCGCACCAACTGAAATTGCAGGTAATTGTAAAATAGTTGATACTCAAGCGCCTGATTATAGCGTTGTTGATACAATCTATTCTTACGTTAATGACGGTTCCATGGCTTATTCTCTTGATGCAAATACGGCAAATTATGTTGAAGGTTCAACAACTCCTACAAGTTCAACAACAATCATAAAAGACTACTTTAAAAACTTAGTTGCGCCTGATGTTGAAATAGGTTTAAAAGATGTTAAGCTTCTTGACGTACTTAATAAAACCAATATTGTTAATATCGATAGGCAATATAAACTTAATAAAGACGGCTCTGTTAAACTGGATAAAAACAATAACCCGATTATTCAAACAGGAGCACAAACAATTAAAGGAAGTTTTTTAAACGATGTAATAACAGGCGGACAAGGTAATGACACAATAAACCTTGCTACGGGTAACGATATTGTTAACGCAGGCAAAGGTAATGACACAATAAACCTTGCTACGGGTAACGATATTGTTAACGCAGGCAAAGGCAATGACACAATTAATATTAAAGGTACAGGTATAAAAACTATTAAAATAGCAAACGATGACGGAAATGATACAATTACCGGAACATCTGTTTTAGGTGCAAGCACACTTCTTAACTTTACAGATATTGATGTTGATTCCGTTTTAGATGCTAAAAATAATCTTGAATACATAAAAAAATCAAACAATCTTGTTATAAAAAGAACTTATACGGTAGGCGGAGAAGAAAAAACTTCAACCACAACAATAAAAGATTATTTTAAAAGCACAACATTAGCTCCTAATGTTTATCTTAATGATATAAATAACCCTGTTTCTTTATTAGACGTTTTAAAAGGATTTGATGCAGGGGTAAAAGGAACTCACCTTGATGACACCCTGACAGGTACAAAGAAAGCCGATAAAATTACGACAGGCAGTGGTACCGATGTGATAACAGGCGGAAAGGGTAACGATAAAATCACAATAGACGGCAGGGGAAGTAAATATATAGTTATGAATACCGGTGACGGAGCGGATACAGTAAATATTAAAAATAATTATGCTTCAACCTATCTAAAATTTACAGGGGCAGATGTAACAAGTAACGCTACTGCAAAGACCAATTTGACTTACGAAAAATCAGGCAAAAACGACCTTAAGATTACAAGCACTGTTGAAGCAAACGCTATTATTACTCCGACAGGATATATCTCAAATACGGGTATAGATACCGATAAAATATCTTTCTATTATTCTTCTGCTTACGGAAGTTATTATACTCATATAACCGAAGATACAGGGTTATATTCTTATGAAACGGACGGAGAAACAAGATATACAACAGAAAAAAATGCAACAGTAAAATTAGATACCGCAAAACTGATTCGAAGCAGAAACCGATACACAGAAATTGTTGATTCGGTAGGATTTTTAACTACTTCAGCCAATTATAGTGCTTCTTCCGAAGATTATATAGTAACCGATTTATCTAGTGAAGAAATAACAACTCTTTATGCTTATAAGAGTAAAAGTTATACGGGAATTTATGAATATGTATATAGCACAAGCAACAATGC
>CADBOZ010000031.1 GCA_902796515.1 uncultured bacterium
CGCTTCAATAATTTTTTTGCAATCCTCAACACAAGGAGTAATATAAACAACCTCCTTATAGTTATCGGGAATTTTAGCCGGTTTTGTTATGCCTATTACAATAATATCAGGATACATTGTCTTTATGTTTTTTACATCTCTTACACCTGCAAGCCTTACGGAGTTTGCTCCGCCTAAATCAATAACACTTTTTGCAAATGCATTAATACATGTTTCATTATACAAGGGTTCATCAGGCATTGCCTGAATTGAAACTATAATCTCACTCTTTAATTTTTTTAAAATATCCATATATTGATTATATCGTATAGCTTGTTAAATAGCAAAACGGGATGCATAATCTTTATCGCATCCCGTTATAAATAATTTAAGAAGTTATATTGTTTGATTCAAATTTGATTCAAGACCGAGTAATTCAAGCACACCGTTAACATTATTATATCCGTAATCTTTAACCAGTGTTTCGCATTCTGCCTTGCCGTTTTTTAATGCATCAAGTATTGCGGTACCTTTGCTTCCGAATTTTTTTGCTACTTCGTTTACCAGACCTTTTCCTTTATATTTTTGTACAAATTTAATTGCGGCTTTGAAATTGGCTCTTGTAAGCCCCGTAGTTTTAAACGGATGCATTTGCATATCTATTGCCTTTTTGGTTAATTTTAAATTTGTAAGTTTGCCGAAATAAGAGTCGGAAAAATCATTTTTTCTGCAATCGAAATTATGTTTTGCATCTTTAAATGCACTGTATTGCTGTTCAACTTTACTTCCGTCAAATGATTTTCCGTTTGATTTTAACGCTTTGTTGTATTCCTTACTTGATTTTGCTAAGTCTAATTTTGCTTTTCTATACCTAAAGAAACTTTTAGTGCTTTCCCACATATTTTTAAAGCCGTTTTTGGTTGTTGACCACATGTCTTTGCATAAAGCTTTTCCAAATTGACCTATGGTAGGCTTAGTACCTTCCAATGCTTTTAAAGCAGAGCCTCCGCTTTTAGTTGCAATAAGGGAAGCCTTAGCTTTAATTGCATTAAAGGAAGCCTTAGCACCGAGTACTGATATACCGACAGTTAGTCCGCCTTCACCTAAATTTTCAAGAGCATCTTTCTTTTCTGCATCAGTCTTAGCATTTGCCGCATCTGCAATACTTTTAACAACCTTAACGCCGCCCGTTGCAATTCCTACTCCCGCAAGAGCCATACCAACTGCGGGAACCGCAATACATAATGCTGCTATTCCTGCTGTTTTAAGAGTTTTTAGCAGGCTAAATCCGTTTTCGTCGCAAAAAGCTCCTTTTATCATATTAAACCCGCCTTTTACAACACCTTTTACAGCACTTACAATTCCTTGAAATAAGCCTATTTTACCGTCATCTTTTCCGTCGGTACAGATATTTCCTTTTTCGCTTATATAGCTATCTTTAGCTGCAGCACTTTGATTAAATAAACTATTTGTTGCCATCGAAGCTGCTCTGTAAGTTTTATTGTTTTGTTGTCTTAAACGATAAGCACGCCCAACTTCATCAAAATTAATTGAAAACCCACTAGTCATAAATTCTCCTAAAACCACACATAACACATTCTATATTTTTATAAAGTATTTTTTTAAAAAATAATTTACATTTTTTTGAATAAATCTTAACAAATGTAACAAAGAAATATTTTCTTAGGTTTTGTATTTATGGTATTCTAATATTCTGAATTATTATGCAAGTTAACAATAATCCATATTCAAAATTTAAGCCATATCAGGCATTTCAAAATAAAAAAAACGGGGTTAAAGAGAATAATAATAAATTTAATTTAACCCCCCTCGTTGGTGCTGCCGCAGGTGTTGCAGCAGCCACTTTATTGACTTCAAAAATGTTTCATAAACCTTTGTTTAAAAAAGTTGAAAATATTAAAACCACCACATTTCAAGATGTTACAGAAATGCTCACCATGGCGGGATTAGCAAACATCGGAGGTGTTATCGGCGGTTCAATCGGAAAAAATAAAGAGTCAATTAAAAACAAAATCCACGAAGCTGGTTTTCAGATAATGAATACATCAATTCCGATGCTTATGGTAACGGCAGTGATAAAAACTTGCGAAGCAACAAAAAAATTAAATAAAGCACCGATAAAAATAATCGGTTCGTTTGCCGCTATGACCTCGGGTGCTGTTATTGCAACATTGCTTACAAATAAAAATAAACCGAAAGAAGAAAAAAGACAGTACACAATAAAAGATTCTCTTGCAAATTTTGACGATATAATTGCAACAATTAAAATAGGCTTCAAAAAAATAACGGACATCGTTCCCGTTGATAAAATTTTACCTTTTATTTATATATATAACGGTTTTAGAGCAGGTAATAAAGAATAGTGTTTGACAGGCACTTGTAAAACTGCCGTTTATAAGGTATAATATAAGTGAGGTGGTAAAGGTGTCAATTTTAACAAGTTTATACAAACAAAGTCTTATTCATCAAAAGAACAATGCAGAATTTCAATTATTGAGAAATAATGCTTCAAAGATGAATTTTCTTGGCACACATCAAGGAAGAGCTGATTTTTCAGGTATAAAAGATTTTGAAAATGCAATCGATTTAGACAATATCGGTTTGAGTACAGAGCTGTCCTTTGTTAATGCAGAACTCAATTCTTTAAATGAATTCGGTTCCTCTCTTAATTATTTAGCTTAAATTAAAGTTTATTTATATCTGATACTTTAACCTGTTCGCCTGTTGATAGGTTTTTAACGCTGTAGAACTTTTGTTCTATTTCATCATCCCCCAAAATTAAAGCAAAATTAGCAATTTTGGAAGCTTTTTCGAGCTGCTTTGAAAATTTCTTTCCCTGAAAATCGTAGTCAACTTTTTTGTTCATTTTTCTTAACTTGCGTGCAAGTTTAATTGCTTCCGCGGTATTTGTTGAAACAATATAATAGTCAAGCTTTTCAGGTTCTTTTTTATCAATTAAAGCACAAAGTCTTTCAACTCCCATAGCAAAACCTATTGCAGGAGTCGGACTTCCACCGAGCATTTCAACAAGTCCGTCATATCTTCCGCCGCCGCACACCGCACTTTGAGAACCCAGACTCTCGCTTTTTATTTCAAAAACAGTCCGATTATAGTAATCAAGACCGCGCACAAGCATTTTATTAATTTTATAATTAATGTTTAAGCTATCCAAATATTTGATTAATTCGTCAAAATGCTCTTTGCAATCATTACAAATATAATCTTTTAATATAACTTTTTTAACTTCTTCTTTTTCGAAGATTTTTTGGCAGGCTTCATTTTTACAATCAAGCATTCTTAGGGGATTTTTTTCAAAACGCATTTTGCAATCATCACACATATCCGGAAGATACGGCTTTATTACTTCCTTAATTGCTTCCCTGTAGTCATTTTTACAGTTTTTGCAGCCGAGTGTATTGAGTTCGACCGATAAATTATTAAGACCCAGCGAATTTAAAAGTTCCACTGCCGATAAAATTATTTCCGCATCGGCTGCAGGTTCCGATGCGCCAAACATTTCAACACCCACCTGATGAAATTGTCTTTGTCTTCCTGCTTGAGGTCGTTCATATCTGAACATCGGCGCAAAATACCAGAATTTTTGAGGCGGACTTATTCTGTTTAAATTGTGCTCTATGTATGCTCTTACAACTCCTGCCGTATTTTCCGGTCTGAGAGTAATTGATGAAGCATTTTTATCCGCACCGCCAACGCAAAAGGTATACATTTCCTTATTTACAATATCCGTAGAATCCCCAACACCGCGATTAAACAGTTCCGTTGCTTCAAAAATCGGAGTTGAAATTTCACCAAATCCGGCATTTTGAAAAACATTCTGTGCCTGTTTTCTTATCCATTGCCATGTTGTGCTTTCTTCGGGTAATATATCTTTTGTGCCTCGTTGCGCTTTTATAGTCATAATCTTTTCCTTTAAATGATAATTTAATTCTAATATAAAAATAAAAAATAGGTAATTTTATCAAAAAAGATTGTCGGGCTAAGATTATACAAGCCTTTAACCTTATTGCATTTTTGATTTTTTTAGAATATAATTTCACTTGACAGAATTTGCCGACATAGCTCAGTTGGTAGAGCGGCGCATTCGTAATGCGTAGGTCGGGGGTTCAAGTCCCCCTGTCGGCTTTTAAGTTTAAAAGGGTTTTAAGAGCTTTAAGGATTTTATAAATACATATTTTGTATACCTTCAGGTTAAATATTTATCCCATACAATTTTGTACAATGTATTACAAAGTAATTTAGAAAACACGATAATTGAAAGTTGGTCACAATTTAATACAAAAAGCTCCTGAGAAAATCTGCGGAAATAAGCTTTTGCTTTCGCAACGCTCCTGCTTCCGCAAAGATTTTCACGTCGCCATAGTCCGGTGTCGAGCTGTCCGCCAGACATATTCGGTCTGCCGCTACGCTCTCACATCCTTTTGCTTAAATTAAAAAAGGACTTTAAGAAACCTGAAAAACTTTTTAAGCAAGTCTTTATAGAATTCAATACTAAAGAAATATCCGATTTGTTTAAAAGGCGTTGGGAATTTTTTGGTTAAGAAATTGAAGAAAAGATAAACGAGGTAAGCGGGGATTATTGTGTAAACATAATCTGTATTTTTAACAGCAGCATAATTAAACCTAAAAGTATGTAGGTTAAAAATATAGAAATAATAAAGCAAAACACTTATTAAAAATAATATTAAAAAACTCTTCCAAAACTTGAACCGAGAGAAATATTTAAATAATCCGCAGAATTTTGCTATAACGTAAGTGTTAAACGTAAAACCAGCAAAA
>CADBOZ010000032.1 GCA_902796515.1 uncultured bacterium
AATTACAAAACATAAAAATATTGTTTTTTGCTATTTATTTGTTATGATAAGAAAGTAAATTGAATATAATTAATTTCGGGACGTAGCACACCCGAGCAAAGCGAAACATAGTGCGATGCACTCGTTGAGCAAAGCGAGAGGCACAAGGTGTGCAAGAGCGTGACGGCAAGCGATGAGCTTGGCGGGCAGCTCGGAGCCGTACCGTAAATAACAATTGAATAGTTAATAATTTTCGGGACGTAGCGCAGCTTGGTAGCGCACTACCTTGGGGTGGTAGGGGTCGCAGGTTCAAATCCTGTCGTTCCGATTTTTTCTTTGAAAAAATCGTCCTCCATGTTGAACCTACGGTTAGCACACGATTTTAAATTCTACGAACTAAAGTTCTCGAATTTTACAAATCGCTTTGCATACTTTATTACCTTTTTTCAGGACATTTGGTCGGAAGTTTTTATGTCGTTGCGAGGGCAAAAGCCCGAAGCAATCCAGCTTTTGCCGATTTACAAAGGTCGGAAATATGTTGACCCAAAAAGTCCGAATTGTCTGTTATTAGTTACAAAAATGTCCGCAAGTTTGCACTTTTTGTTCCAATAATTGCACTCAAAAGTTATTGTTGGGCAAGTATGCCCAACCTACAGACTGTGAGCAGAGTGCGGAGGACTTTTCTTTGGAAGAAACGAAGTTTCTGAAAAGAAAATCCGTAGACACGTTTAATGCAAACAGGTCAAGACGAGCCTCGTCGTTTTTATTCATTGATTAGAATTTTATTATTTTATAAAATATTCAGTAGGAATGTATCTGTCAGCAAAACAAACTTCTGGTATATAATAATCTCTACCTATATTATCTAATGACACTATTTGTTTATCGCTTCTTAAACATTGCTCGGGCCCAATTTGAGAAATTAATTTATCATATTCGTCAACTGGCATACTTCTGCCGCAATAAAAACCAAAGTTTTGGCTTACACGCTCTTCTTGATTAAAAACTCTTACTTTTTCCTTAGGAACAGCAATAACAATACTATCATTATTTATCTTTAAATAAGAATTAGGAGTTTTAGGTCTGAAGTATATTAAATCAGGGTCATTACTAAAACCCAAACTACGTCTGGCAGCAGCTAATTTTGGATTAATATCATCACAACAACGCAATCCGTCTTTTTTTATAATAGATGCTTTATCAGAGTTATGAATTAAAAGCACATAATCATCCCATTCTTTTAGATTTTTTAATTCTTTTGGTTTAATTAAATCTTCTATATGAATCAACCACTCTTTAGGTGGCTTTATACATGTAAATTGGACAGTATTTTGTATTCCTGAAGTTTCAAACAGACATTGTGAAGAATTTAGTATAATCGGTTTTAATGCCCTTAATTTTTTTGGTGCAATGTCAGGAACGTTTGTGATAGATTGTAATAGCATTAAAGAATCCTTGTTAATTTACTATATATAAAAAGTATTTTACCTCTCAAGAATTGCCTAGTTTTTCTCAAATATTGCAAATTTGCGACAATTGACTATGTGGTTATACGATTTTTCGGTTATAAAGCTCGTAGGTTGGGTGAAACCCAACAATAACAAGTTTTTTTATATTAATAATTGTCAAAATATATGTTCTATTTTCTCAAACCGACTGTTCTTTTACATTTATCTCTAGCGTTCGCAAAGCTCACGCAGAGAATAAAGCAAAATCCTGTCGTTCCGATTTTTTCTTTGAAAAAATCGTCCTCCATATTGAACCTACGGTTAGCAAATGACATCTTAATATTAATTCATCAAATTAATATCATGTTTATAAAACATGTCAGGCAAAATTATTCATGGCTTGATGTGTCGCTTTTAGTCATATCAGAAGACTCTTTTAAAGCTTCAAAGAAAACCGGTATACTGACTTCGGAATTATTCAAAACAGCAAGTAAATCTATAATTACAAAAACAAGAGCCCCGACGCCGACAACGATTACAAGCGGTATTCCGATAATTGAAACGGTTAGTATCAGGACAATTACCGCAACATTAATCATAAAATTTATAAATTGCCTTAAAATATGTTTCCCCGAGTCCGATAATTTATCAGTCATACAGAAATAAACAATCAAAGGCGGAACAAAAGATAAATACCCGCCAAAAAGCAGTGTTAAACCGATTGCAAGCGCAACAAGATTTCTTTCTTCCGAAGTTTTAAATTGCGGTAATATCTTTACTAATGACATTTTGCCACCCCCTGATTGATACATCATATATAATTATATAGTATTTTCAAAAATAAACAATAATTTATCAATCATATATCTTTATCAAAAAAAGGCAAAAAAAATGTTTGAGCTAAAGTCAAACATTTATAAACACGAGGATATCAAGAGAGAGTAAAAATATCTTTTTTATCTTCTTTAAAAGAAGTTATATTATATATCTTTTTTTATTTACTTAAACCAAAAATTAAATCCTTATTCCCTACTCTTATATAAAGTATTTTTTTATTACCAAATTGCCAATATAAAATAAAAAGTTAACAAAACTTAACAAGTAAGGTATAATAAGTAAAAAGGCATTTTAAGAGAAAATAATGAAAACACTTATTGTAATTCCGACATATAACGAAGCTTTGAACATTGAAAAGCTTATAAATACAATTTATTCGACCTTAACGGCATCCGATTTTTCAATTCTTATTGTTGATGACTCATCAACGGACGGAACATTTGAAAAAGTTGAACAATTAAAATCAAAATACAAAACACTGCTTTCAATACAACGCCCCGAAAAACTGGGGCTTGCAAGCGCATATATTGACGGCTTTAAATACGGTTTAAACAAAGGGTTTGATGCATTTATCCAGATGGATGCCGATTTTTCACACAATCCCGACTACTTAAATACCATGATTGAAAATTTAAACACTTATGACGTAGTCATAGCATCAAGAAACATCAAAGGAGGAAGTGCACCCGATTGGGGTCTTTTAAGACATATTATTTCAAAAGGCGGCTCAATATATTCAAAAATAATCCTCAACTGTCCGATAAACGACCTTACGGGCGGCTTTAACGCATGGAAAAAAGAAGTTTTAGAAAAAATCAACCTCGACAACATTATTTCAACCGGATATGTTTTTCAAATTGAAATGAAATATAAGGCCTATAAAAACAATTTTAAAATAAAAGAATTTCCGATTGTATTTCCGGACAGAAAACAGGGAAAATCAAAAATGTCAAAAGCAATTTTCTTTGAAGCCTTAATAAATGTAATAAAATTAAGGTTTTCAAAATAATATCTTAAATACGTTTTAGTGCAAAAAATATTCCTGCAAGAGTTGCGGATGCTATAGACATTTCATTATTGTTGTTATTTGAAATAAAATCATATATTTTATCCGTATTCACAAAAAATCTGTCTGTTATTATCCCGCCGTCGGATTGCGGATTATCGGCAACGGCATATTCTTTGCAAATAACTGTTGCATAAGTAAGAGTTTCCGAGCTTAAGCCCGAAGAAGAACATGAGTTTGTTAATTCTATATATGTTTTATCGGCTTTTAAACCCGTTTCTTCAAGCAGTTCTTTGTTAATACAATCAATTAATGATTCGTCTTTTTTTTCATCTTTAATTAATCCCGCCGGAGATTCAATGCAATACAATGCCTTGTTTTCGGCAAAAATAGGCGGCCTTCTTGTCTTTAAAAATAAAAATTTATATTCATTATCAAATTTTACAACCGTTGTAATAACAACGGCACTGTCAAACCCTGCCGTATCATTTGTTCTTTTAACATAATGCCAGTCATTTCCCGAAGGCGAAAGAGTTTTTTTAAACTCCAAATATTTTGTTTTACTGATAATATCCATTTTTATACCCTTAAATATATATTTTTATCCGACATAACAAACTGATTTTTAATATTTTCATGCTTTTTTAAAGATAACACAGCATCAGAGTCATCCGAAATATAATCCGTAAAAATCAACATCTCATGATTTAAAATTTTTCTCGCATCTTCGGGAGTTATATCTGAATTTGTCAGCATAACCCCGTTTGCACATGTCAAATTTGCAATATCGCATCTTGATTTTACAATAAAAAGACTGTCATATATCGAACAAAGCTGACGCAATTTATGACCCGATTTAACGGAATTACAATCAAATTCAAAAGGATTAAATTGTATTATTGATATTCCTGATTTTAGAGCATCGGCACAATTTGAAAGCAGTTCTTCTTCCGATAATCCTTGAAGGATACAATATTTTTCTTTTTTATAAAGAAGAGCAGAAACAATATCCGTAAGCATAATAATAAATAACCTTATTTACTATATATATAAGATTATAGCTAAATATCAGTAATTTTAATAGCCTGATTATATGGATGAAAATAAAGCAGATTTAATTAATAAAGCAAAAAACGGCAGCCGCACGGCACTTGAACAACTGATAAAACAAGAACAAAACAATATTTATTCAACATTATTATATTTAAAAAAAGACGAAAACGATTTATATGACATTATGCAAAATGTTTTAATCAAAATCGCAACAAAAATAAATCAGCTGAATAACCCCGAATATTTCAGCACATGGCTTAATAAAATAATTTTAAATTCTTATTACGATTATATGAGAAAAGTAAAAAAGAGCTCAGAAATTACCTTTAGCCCGATTGATGAGCCCGAAAAAAACATCCCCGACACAAAAAGCAATCCTCAGGATAAAATTTTATACACAGAGCTTGATATTTTAATCAAAAACACTATAAGAAACCTGCCGATACATTATAAAATACCTATCGCCTTAAGAGAAATTCAAGGTTTAAGTTATGAGAATATCTCCCAAATAACAAACACAACGGTAGGTACAATTAAATCAAGAATTGCAAGAGCAAGAGGAATTATTAAAAATGAAATTAAAAGATATACAACGGAATAAAAATGAAGACAGTCTGGATATACTTTTAAACAGGTTTTATGATAATGAAATGAGCTTGTCGGATAAAATATGTTTTGAAGTAAAAATTGCAACCTCGGATGCTTTAAGAGAACATTTTTACAGTGAATGTTTTGCGTATTTTAAAATATCAAATTCAATAAAATTGGCAAAAATCAGAAACGAAACGAAAGCAAAAATATTCACCGAAAAAATACTGAGAAATGAAAATTTCGAAAAGAGAATTTTACTCTTCTATATTAATTCCGTTTTGTTTAAGTACTTCAATAAAATTTTTAGCTGCGGATTGCTGAACATCAAGCGGAACAACTCTAAGTAATTCAATGGTTTTAGATATAACAGGATCTTTATCATACCATCTTGAGCCGCCGTCAATCGGTTTTACCATATTATAGAATTTATCAATTGCATCTTTTGAAACCTTTTCTTCAATCGAATTGAGGAAAATTTCAGCCTGCACTTTGAGGTCATCCTGATAATCTTTCAGAATATTGATAACTTTTAACAAAAGCGGGTCATAATCATACCATCTTTTAAACTCTTGAGCCATTTAATTCTCCTATTTTTACTTCATGTTGAATTTCATCATCAACTCTCTGAGCGTCAATTCCAAGCTGTAAAAGCTTATTTACAAAGTTTTCATAGCCTCTGTCAATGTGATTTAAAGCACCGATTTCCGTTTCACCCCGTGCCATAACGGCGGCAGTCACCAAAGCCGCACCCGCTCTTAAATCCGTAGAATTTACGGATGTTCCGACTAAATATTCAACGCCTTTAATAATTGCATGTTTTTTATTTACAATGATATTTGCGCCCATTTTCCATAATTCGGGAATATGCATAAATCTGTTTTCATAAAGACTTTCGGTAACAACCGATATGCCGTCCGCACAACATAACAATGCCGAAGCAAGAGCCTGCAAGTCTGTAGGAAATCCGGGGTAAGGCTGGGTTATAAAGTTCATCGGTTTTAAGCGTTTATCATTTGAAACATACATTGTATTAGGGTCTAAAAGCTTTATTGTAGCACCCATTTCAAGAAGCTTACCCGTAAAAAGCGTTAGATGATTAGGGAATATGTTTCTTATAACACCCGAACCTTTTGAAGCTATAATGATACTCATAAACGTACCGGCTTCAATTCTGTCGGGTAAAGTCGTATATTCAACGCCCTTTAAATCGGAAAGTTTTACACCCGTTATTGTTATTTCACTTGTGCCTGCTCCGTGGATTTTTGCACCCATAGATTTTAAGAAGTTTGCCAAATCGACAATTTCCGGCTCCTGAGCCGCATTTTGAATTACGGTAACACCGTTAGCAAGAACACTTGCCATCATGACGTTTTCCGTAGCTCCGACCGACGGAATATCAAAACAAACATATCCGCCTACAAGGTTTGAAGTTTTTGCAATAACATATCCGTCTTCAATTTTACAATTGCAGCCGAGAGTTTCTAAACCCTTAATATGGAAATTTACTCTTCTTTCGCCGATTTTACATCCGCCGGGGAGAGCAACCTTTGCTTCATTCAATCTTCCGACAAGCGCACCGAGAACAACAAAGCTGGCACGCATTTTTGATACAAATTCTTTGTCCGCTGTACAATTGGTTAGTTCGGTTGCATCAATTTCAATTCTCTTAAGCTTTTTATCGTATTTTGTTTTTGCGCCAAGACCCGATATAACTTCAAGCATAATTTCAACATCGGACAGTTCGGGAACATTATAAATTACACTTGTACCTTTACATAAAAGCGAAGCTGCCATTAGTTTCAGCACGGAATTTTTTGCACCGCTTATTGTAACTTCACCGGAAGTCGGATTTTGACCTTTTATGATTAATTTTTCGCTCATTGGTAACTTTCTCTAACTGATTTCATTATATTATATTTTAGCCTTTTAGAAGCAATAATGCAAAAAAATAATATAGATAAATTATAATTGAATAATATTTATTAAAATTACGGACTGTTGTAACTGGATTGCTTCAAAGCCTTACGGCTTTTCGCAATGACTTAAATGTTTACAATGACAGCTCTCCTGTCATTACGAGGAGTGAAACGACGAAGTAATCCAAAAAACATTATTGCCAATGGATTGCTTCAAAGCCTTACGGCTTTTCGCAATGACATTATTTCAGGCGACCCGCACTTCCGTCATTACAAGCGCAAGCAAAGTAATCCGTTTTAAAAATAAAACCCATGCAAAAAAAATGAAAAAGCGAAACAACATTTTACTGCTATTTCGCTAGAAAATTTATGGTTTATTTAATACTAATTGTACTGTAAAACTATTTTATGTCTGCAATTAAACGACCTGTAAGTGTTAATTTCGGGTTTCCTGCAGTAGCACCGTCAGAACCTACGTATATTAAATATTGGTCTTTAGTTAATCTTGGTGTACCTGTACCTGAAGCAAGCAGCTGACCTACTGACGCAGAAGTTACTTCAGATGCTCCTTGTATAGAGTTTGGGGTTTTTTGTAATCCATTAACGTCAACTATAACTACAAAACAAGGACCTTGATTTGCAGTAGTATTAGTACTTGGATCATTTGTAAGCGCATTTATATCTAATTTTCTTCCGCATCTGTTGGCATCTGTAGCAAGAAAAGCAACAGAATAAGCCATGTTATCCTCAGTAACAATCCAAGTTTTAGCAGCGGTAAGTGAATTAGTAACATCTTGGAACGTTGCTGCCGTACCGTTAGCTGAACCATATCTTTGTCCTGCTATAGTCACCGCAGGTCTCAAATCTTGCATATCAACGGGTCCAGCAGTATCAGCTTGTGCACTTTGCAAAAAACCTTTTACAGATAAATTTGTGGCTAGAATCTTAAAAAGCGCTGCAGCATTTGTAGCACCGCCTTTTCCCGGCAAAGTACCGTCAACTGCCGACATAGCAAGTAAATTTGTAATTGTGTTATAAGCCTTTTTATATCCTGTCTTAAATTGAGCTTCCTGAACACCTGCCATCAATCCAGGAACAGTCATGGTAGCGATAATACCGATTACCATCAATACGATTAAAATTTCAGCTAATGTGAAACCTTTTTTAATTCTCATACTTTGTATCCTCTTTCTACTTTAATTTAGTTTCTCCGCTTATAATGTATAGTACATCATTTTAAAATTCATGGCAACTGTTTTTTGAATTTATTTTAAAAATAACATTTTTAGATTAGTCAGGTTTTGCTATTGCAATGGGAAAAATTTAATAATCGGCAAGAGGCATAAATACATACGCAAGTTTTTACTAAGTGCAAAAATCCCTGCATTAATCAATGCAGGGATGGTTTATAACTATAAAAATTACTTCTTATCCGTAACTTTAATTAAATGCCAGCCGAATTGAGTTTGAACAGGGTCTGTTACTTTGTTTGTATCCGCAACAAATGCTGCTTGTTCAAATTCTTTTACCATCATTCCGCGACCAAAATATCCTAAATCTCCGCCGTTAGCTTTAGATGGGCACATTGAATATTTTTTTGCCGCATCTTCAAAGGAAATCTTGTTGTCTTCGATTTGAGATTTAATATCGTCAGCTTCAGCCTTTGTTTTAACAAGTATGTGTTCCGCTCTTACCTGAGAAACTTCTTCTGTGTTCATTTTTGCTCCTATCTTTGCCGTTGAAATAAAAATAATGCCAAATAAAAGAACCGTAAGCACTAAAATTTTTTTCATAGTTGTTACTCCTTTTTTTGAGATTTTAGCACAAATTTTTATAATTTTATACTATAGGCGATTATTTTTTTGGATTACCTTGCTTGATATCAGACAGCGGTAAAGAGATTAATCATCTTAATTTGCCGCTGTTTTTTGCGTGGCTCTTGCTAAAAAGTCACTATATAACAGTTCATCATACTCTCTTATAACATCATTTTCGCCATATATCATTACATGGATTTTTCTTCTTTCGTAATCATAAGAAAGCTCTTTATCTTTTTTGATACCATCTCTTCTGTATGTTGTAATATTTTTAATTCTGCCGTTTTTGTCAAATTCGCTTACTTCTTTAAGTGTGCCGTTTTCTCTGTATAGTTCTTTTAATTTTACTTTTTTATCCGTTCTGTAATATGCTGTTTCTTTCGGCATCATGCCGTCTGTATAATAATCCGTTAATTTATAAAGAAATTCCTGACCCGAAGAATATGAGGTCATATAATATTCTTCTTTTTCTTTTATACCCGTATCCTGATTAAAATAGCTTATACCTTTACCGTAATCATCAAAATGCGTTTCTTTTACAAGTATATCCGTATCGGGGATAAAATCTCTTATATATTCAACTTTTCCGTAGTCGTCTTTTTGCCGTTCAATATCACGCAATATCGTTTCGCCGTCTGAAGCGTATTCTTTTATTCTTTTAACGTTTTTATTTTTCGTTGAAAATACCGTTTGTTCTCTTGTGCCGTCTTCTCTGTAGTATTCTTCGTCATAGTCTTTTGTCAGGGCATTATATGTCTTTTTATATCCGAGTCTGCCTGTTGATTCCGAATAATATCCGAGCAAAATCTGTGTTTTTCCGTTTGGAAGCTTCCATTCTTCGCTTTCAATTCTATTTGTTAAAAGATTTTTTCTAACATAGCAATTCTTTTCTTCATCAAAGGTTTCTTCATAAATCAGTTCGCCTTCGGTTATTTCTTCTCCCGTCAGAAGATTGATTACTTTGTTTTCAACATAACCTCTGTCAAAAATACTTATAATTTGCCTGTTATTTTCAAAATCATTTCTTGCGCTATAGCTGTAGTCTTCGTTTTCTCTTGTAAAAGTGTATATAACTCTGTTATATTTATCAATTTCGGTATGGGAATAACTGTCGCCCGTTTGCGTTGTTTCAACTTTTGTGCCGTCTTCTTTATGGATAATAGTTGTGCTTGTTGAAGTTAAGGGGTTATAATTTTCCGATATTTTGACATTGCCGTCATAATCACTTATTGTAGAACTGTATGCACCCGTTATTTTATTATATTCGGTTCTTTTAACGGTGTCATTACCCCGTATTTCTTCTTTTACGATATCAGGATTATCGCCAACAAGTGATAAACCCTTAAAATGCAACTGTTTTACTTGACTCCTTCCGATTAAATCAGCAAATTTATTGTCATTAACGACATTTGTTTGATAATTTATACTATTTTTCGCATTTTTTATTGTTTTATTTAATTTATAATTTCCTGAAAAGTTTATCGGCGCGATTTTCATTGTTTTCTCCTTTTTACAAACTTAACAAAATACCTGAATAAAAATAATTAATAAGTTTTGTCAAATTTCTTTACAAATCTTTATTATTAAGGGTTTTATTTTTAGGTTTGTAATATATTTGGAATATGATTAGATTTAGTTTTATTTCGAATCAAAAATATAAACACAGCGCGTAAATCAGCTTAAAATTGCATTCAATTTTGGCTGATTTTAATTTATCGGAATTAATAGGGTAATAAAGGAGAGCATGTTATGGCAAAAACTTCAAGATACAGTGGCGGCGCATATACGGTAAATAGTACAGCAAAAGATATTGTCTGGACTATTGATGATACATACAAAAATTTTAAATTAGAATTTGAAACATCGGAAGATTATACAGGAATCGGAACAAGTGAAAGTGCGTATACTGTTGGATATAAAGACGGCAATGACCTTGTACTTGTAACAAATTTTTTAATTAAGAAAAATAATTCCGTTAAATCGGTTAAAAATACAATTAAAAACTATTTTAAAACAGAAGGCGCTTCGGTTGAATTTTATGATGTTACAGGGGATACATGGTTAAACTTAGATACGGCTGATGTTTTGAATTATGTTAGCGGAACGGTTGTTTCTAGTACTGCAACCCTATTTTATTCTGCAGAAGATACGAAAACAAAGTTTCTTGGAAGTAAAAAAGCTGATACATACAATCTTTTTAATTACAACAATACAGGTGAAGATAATCATGGTCTAGTATATGACGAAGCGGGAAATGATAAATATATAGCATATAACTCGGCATACTACGATATATATGATTTTAAGGGAAATGATAACTATAAATACTCAAGCACTCATTTAAAAATCAACGATTACACAGGTAATGATAAATACATGTCGAATAGTGCAGTTGTTGATGTTACGGATTTTCAAGGTAATGACAGCTATACCGCAAGCATATCTAAAGAGAATTCAAAAATAACCGATTATAAAGGTAATGATTTGTATTCCGTTATGAGCAATACCGAATACTTTACAATTAAGGACTATACAGGAAACGATAAGTATGAAATGATTGATTCCGTATTTACAATAAACGAATATGATGAAGGCAAAACAAATAAATCAGGAAATGATATTTATAATATATATAGTCCAAAAAGCAGCACGATAAATGAATTAAGTTCTAATTCAGGAAATGATACTTATAATATTAAATCAGAATATGTACCATATCCTTATACGAGCATGAGTATTTTTGATGCAGCCGGGAATGATAAATATAATGTCACCACTTCAATAAATCTTAATGTTTACGATAATTTAGGTAATGACAAGTATAATTTTAATTTAGCATCAACCTCCTCTATAACAGATGATAAAGGAAATGATAATTATAATTTAAACAGCTCAGATGTTAACATTGAGGATAACGACGGAAAAGATAAGTATGTATTGACAAATGATTCAAATTACTGTGAAATTACGGATAAAGACGGTAATGATACTTATTTACTTGAAGATTCAAGGAATAATAAAATTTATGATTTAGGAAAATCAAACGATAAATACACATTTAAAAACGTTAATAATATGAATGCAGGCAGCTGGTCTATACAGCCGGGAACGGGAGTTACGGTCTATTCATATCCGAGTGCAGCAGATAACGGCGGAAGCGATACTTATAATATAACAGATTCAAAAAATGTCGGTATTTATGATATATCTGCAACTTCAGTTGATACTGCAAAAAAAGATAAAAATACATTCAACGTTAAAAATTCGGGCGGCTTTAATATAGAAGTTAATTTAAGATATACTAAAGGTAATTCCTTAACTATGCCATCTTCAATCGACACCTACAATATCACTTCATCTTCAGGCACAATAAAAGACTACGACGAACAAAATGACACATATAAAGTTAACAAATTAACAGGAAAACTTACCATACAAGATGACGGCGGAGATAAAGACAAATTAATTATTTCAGGTACTAAAGCAAACAACCTTATACTTTTTGGAAATACCGGTTGGTCAGATCTTACAGGTACAGGTACAAGAGGAGCTGATAATTCTTTATATATATACGATACATCCGCAAATGCATATATAAAATTAGAAAATTACTTTGATAATTTCGGCAACATTCAAACAGCCGAAGGTACAGGAGTGATTGAATCAATTAAAGTCGGCGGAAAGGAAGTCGGAAATATTGATACAACTAAAATAAGCAGTATTCAAGGCACTGTTGCCAATTGGCTAAAAACTAACGAATATATGACAATCGGTGAAGTATTGGATAATGCCGTAAATAACGGTACAGATATTTCAGGCCTAATCGCATGTTTTACAAATGCATAATAAAAAATATTATAGAAATAATATAATAAAGGAGAAAAAATTATGGCAAAAAAGAAAACTACTAAAATTACAGAAAACAATAAACAAATTGACATTGATTACAATTCTAAAAACATTAACTACGAGTTACTAACTACGGCAGATACCACTGTTACATTTAAAGTAAACTTGGATAATACAAAGTATAACGGCTATGCATATAAAGTAAAAGACGGAAACGATTTAAAAGTTGTAACAGTATATACCGATAAAACAACAAATGCATTTAAAAAACAGGTTACAACAACTATTGTTGACTATTATGCACACAGCGCAGAATATTCAGGGGATACAGCTGATATAGGAAACACAGTAGGTGTAACAAAAGATAATAATAAAATTTATGAACCAAACACTTCAATCACTCTTTCCTCAATAGGCAATTTAGTTGGAAGTGATAAAAACGATAAAATCAATTTTAAATCAGGCGGAGTAAATTATGTTGATTTTAACGGAAATGACAACTATGACGTTAAAATTTGGTATAGTCCGGAACAAACAAGTTCTATAACAGATTTTAAAGGAAATGATAAATACGCTTTTTCTGTCCTTGAGTCAGTAACAGTTGATACAACAAAATATGGTGAAAGCAATTTAGGCGTGTCTTTAAAATCCAAAAATGTAAAAGATTACTCAGGAAACGACAGTTACGATATTAAAGATAATGCCTATGTCTATATAAACGATTATGCAGGAAAAGATAAGTATAATGTTAACAGAGCTAATTCATATTCAATGATTTTCGATTGGGGCGGAGTTGACAGTTATAATATCAAAAATTCTAACGATATTACAATAAGTGATTATGGCGCAAATGATACATATAATGTTTTTGATTCAAAAGTAACGATAAATGAAAACGTTAAAAGCGGAAGTGAATTTGGTTCGGCAGGCAATGATAAATACAATTTAAATAATTTAAAAAGGGGTTCCAAAATTAATGATAAGCTTGGAA
>CADBOZ010000033.1 GCA_902796515.1 uncultured bacterium
AACTTTTCCGTCACCGTCAATATCATAATCAATTACTTTTGATGATGTTTTAACACCGTCACCGTTTAAATCAAAAGACAGAGGAGAAGATGTGCAGTAATCCGCGTTACCTGAGCACATATTTCCGCAATCATCCATATAATAATACGGTTCACCGCAGGATGATTCAGCAAAACCTGATATATATCCGTTACCTATAGGTACGATGTCCGTACCTTTCATTCCGCGCGAAAGTGCTGCCTGTTTTGTACCGGTAGTGTTGTTTAACGGATTAGCGGTTGCTGTTGCTGATGTACCGGTTGCGTTTGTTGTTACAAATGTACCTGTTGCGTCAACCACTGATGCATTTGTTGTGTTTACCGCTGATGCATTTGTGTTTGAATTAGCGGTTGCATCGGTTTTTGTATTGGTACTTGTACCGCCGGCGCTGCATCCGTATAATCTTGCCAGCGAAGCATTGCTTTTCATATCGTAAATATGATATGCGCCGTCTTTTTTGCCTTTTGCAAAGATATATCTTGGTTTTCCGTTTTCTAATTTTTCTTTTAAATCTATATTATTAGCCTAAACTAATGCCATTTCCGCTTCTGATACCAAATTGGAAACGGATTTACTTAAAGTTTCTTTTGCGCTGCTTAATGAAACTTCCGATGTTTCAATTAAACTGTTTGTGTTTGCAATTTCGCCTGTTATGTTTTTATAATCGTTATTTAAGGCTTCAAGTTCTCCGCCTATTTTGGAAAATCTTGCACCGAGAGCCTGAAGATTTAGTGCGATAAAATCGGATTTTGAAGTTAAGCCCTTAACGGCACTTTTAAAGGCTGCCGTAAAGTTTTCATTATTTAAACGTTTTTCTATATAAGCATCCCATTCGCCGTCTTCTTACGGATTATATGCCGCAAGTGCCGCATAAACCGTTCTTTTTTGTTGATAAGCAATTTCTTCTTCAGTTTCTTTTGCTGTTTGATTTATTTTATCTATTATTTTTTTATATTCTTCGTTTTCTGTTGCTATTTCTTTTTCAAGTTTATCAAATTCTTCTTTTTTAGCGATTATTTCGGCTTCTTTATCCTTTTTTTGTTTTTCAAGTTCGGTTTTTTTGCCTTTATAATCTGCGATATTTTTTTCAAGTTCTTCAACTTCTTTTTGAAGCTTTGCGTATTCTTCGTTATTTATAGAAGGAGTATTATCGGTTTTTTCCGTGTCTGAATTTTCCGCATCTTTATTTTCGGCAGTAGTATCGTCGCCGACATAAGAATTTTTTAATTCGGCTTTTAATTCCGCCATCATTTCTTCAACGGTCTTTTTGTTGCCGCTGTTTATTGATAAAAATTCAATCTGGTGCTCTTTTACAAATAATTCAAGCTCACTTTTTGTGATTTTTCCGTCGTTATCACCCGAAATAAGCATTTGTGCAAGTGCGCTTAAAGAAATTCCCGTAGCTCCCGTATCATTAACCGACATATTGTTCATCCTTTCTTAATAGTCATATTTACGGCAATTTAGGATGATTACTTTAGATATTGTTACAAATATTTACATAAATTTTTCAAATTTGAATTTTTAGTTAATGCTTTTTTTAAATTCCGTAAAACTTATAAAATTGCCCTTATGCCCTTTTTTATTAACGTGATTTGAAATTTTTTGGGCAAAGAAATTTGAAAAAACAGGTAATATTCCGTAATAAACAAGCGCAAAAGCAAGCGTAGGGCGAAGAATATTTATGCCTTCCGTATATTTTCCGAGTTTCGGATTATCAATATTTGCTTTTTTAAATTTTTCCGCAAAATTTCCTTTGTTTTGCATAATTTTATCAAGCAAAGTTCCTGCAAATATTGAAAAACCCGTTGACAAAATATTATTGTAAATAAGATTACTTCTTTCTTTTTTTGCGATTTTTTTATTATTTTTAATATTTAAAGCACTTGTGCCGCATAAAACCGTATCGGCAAAAATAATCATGTTCCTTGTAATGTTTTTTGCGGAAGCAACATGTTTTTCCGAAAAATTCTGTATTTTTCCGTTTTCATAGTATTTTTTTACAACGGAAGTCAATATCTCGGAAGGTTTTCCCGTAAAATTAATTTCGGATGAGGTTTTATTTTTATCTTCTTTAAAAAGCCCGTCTTTAATAAGAGGGATAAGCGAAACGGCAAGAACAGATTTCGGTATTGCGGTAATAACGGATACGCTTTGTTTTAAAATCTGGGACATGAAATCAAAGTTTTTACCGTGTTTTTTAAAAAAATTAATACTTTTATCATTTAAAAAAGAAGCGGGATTTTTTTCAATCTTTAATATTGTTTTTTCAACCGGAAGCGCCAGCGCCTCTACCGCTAAAAATTTTATAATGCCTGATGAAATTGAATTTGCAATTGAATATTCTTTGTTCTTTTTTTCAACATTCGGAGTATTTTTAATAACAAGCGGTCTTAAGGTCAAAGACATTAAAAGAGAAGTTCCCGCGCCGAATGTTGCGGGATGATTTGCAATTTTTTCAAGCCCGCTGAGTAAAAATTTGTTATTCAGCACACCTTTAAAATTATATTTATTTGTATTGTTAATTCTCATTTTACTGGTAAATACTCAATGCTTTATTTTATAATAAAACAAAATGACCGATATTAGAATTTTTTTGAAAAGAGAATTTGAAAATATAAGTCGATTTGAAGCAGTGCTGTACTTTGTTTCGATTTTTCTTGTTGTTTTTGTTTGTATTTACTTGAAAGACAGTAAAATTGCGACATTAAGTGCCTTTTTCGGCATAAGTTATACGGTGCTTGCGGGAAACGGCAAACTGTATTGCTATTTTTTCGGATTGTTAAGCTCTTTATTATATTCTTATCTTGCTTTTAAGAACGGTTTTTTCGGAAATTTTGCGCTTAATTTGTTTTATTATTTTCCCTGTCAGCTCATAGGGTTCTTTTTATGGAAAAAACACCTTAAAAAAAATTCCCTTGAAATAATAAAAACAAAGCTGAAAACAAAAAACAGGATATTTATATACGCAGGTGCTTTGACTCTGTCGCTTATCACGGGGCTTATTTTAAAACCTGTCGGCAAACTGCCGTTTTGTGATGCAATTTGCCTTGTATTTTCAATATTTGCAATGGTTTTAACCGTAAAAAGATGTATTGAACAGTGGCATTTTTGGATAGTTGTTAACTTTGTTTCAATGATTATGTGGATTTTTGCATATTTAAAAGGGCAAAATTGCATTGCAACCGTTATAATGTGGCTTGTGTATCTTGTTCTGGGTTTTTATTTTTTAAAAAAATGGAAAGAAAATATCCGAAACTGATTTAGATATCGCAGGCATTAAGACACATGGTTGATATTTATTTTTCAACATAGTAAAATAAGAGCGAAGCCGGTGCGAAAACCAAATCGTTGAAATTTGGTCGGAGCAGTCAACGACCGCTGTTTCAAATCACAAAATTTAATATTATGCGCGTGTAGCCCAGCTGGATAGAGCGTTTCGCTACGAACGAAAAGGTCGCGAGTTCGAATCTTGCCACGCGCGAAT